>JALCBR010000004.1 GCA_028066245.1 Pirellulales bacterium
CGTAACAAGGTAGCCGTAGGGGAACCTGCGGCTGGATCACCTCCTTTCTAAGGAAAACCACTCTGTGCTCACGCACAAAGTGAAAACCGTGACCACGTGTTACCGTAGACACAGGGATCTGGTGAATCTCACGATTCACAAAACAACAAAAAGCAAGATCAAACCGTCGACCGAGGCGAGCCACCACGGTCGGCGGTTTTTTTTTGCGCTGATACAAGTTCCCCACCTCTTTCCCCCATCTCTCGTACCTCTAGCTTTCCGCGAAATCGTGAAGCGTTGAGTCGGGGCACCGCGGCGTGACTTCAAAGAACGGGAGACCTAGAAGAGGGAAGCTCCGGTTATGAGCACAAGAAAAAACACGATCCCCCCGATGACGCCATAAATGAGGAGACCTATCGCGATCTCAATCAATTGGACAAGGCACGCTTTCCTGTAGCTTGTCAACAGCATCATCTTCAAGACGACCACACCGAGGAGAAAAGAAACAAGAAAGTGCACAAGCGTCATACGAATGGAGATTGAAGCCGTCTCATGGAGAGTGGCCAGTGGATCTTGAGCCGCCGCGAGCGCCTGAACTGCGCGCGGGTCAAGTGCGCCGGAGATCAACCCGATAATGAATCCGACGACGCACTCAACGATGCCACGCAGGACCACGGTTTGGACTGCCTTGCCGAAGCCAGGCACAAGAATCGCCGGCACGCTATCGGTCTCACCTTGATCCCTCCAAGAATTCACTTGAGACGCCGGTGCCTGATAGGGATTTCTCGTCGTACCTCCTGGCTGCTGGGGTGGTAGCTGACGTGGCGCGTCCGTCATTCTTAGCGACGAATACATTGAAAGACTGCCGCTGGGACGACTGGGAATAAAACGATTGGCTATCCCGACCGCGACCTTCAAAATCGAGGAAGCAATCGCGACCACGACAATCACGAAGACCAACACAACGGTCGCAAGAGTTTCCATCTGGTCGTTCCCAGTAACAGAGAGAATCAAGACAAGACCTGCCGCGACGTCTTTCTTGAAACGCCGAGCTGAATCAGCGCCAGGTTCTGAGCGCGGTGAAACCTCCGTTGCAACCGCTGCCCCGGCTTGCAGAACGCCAAAAACTACAGCTAGATCCGCAGCGTTCCTGCTGTGAGCGCAAACACGATCACGAAGATCATGAGACCAATGACGAGATACACGAAGAACTCGATCAGCTGAACGATCATCGCCTTTCCGTAGCTCGTTGACAGTAACACCTTCAGCACCAATGCGCCCAGAAAGAACGAAACCAACAAGCTGGCGACCGTCAGGCCAATCTCTGACGTCCACAGGGCGCGGATTGTCGCCACCGGGTCTTGATTTCCTGCCAGGGCTTGGCCTGCCTGCGGCACAAGCATGCCGTAAACAAACCCCAAGATGAATCCAGCGATGTTGTTCACGAGGCTGCGGAGGACCACGATTCCCACCGCCAGACCAAAACTGGGCTGGCGAACCAGGACCTTGCTACCTCCGAACTCCGCTTGCTGCTGCATGGTGAGAGAACTGGCCGGCGCCTGGTAAGGATTTGCCGAAGCAACCGGCGGCGCGGACGTCGATGGTTGCGGGATATCTCCAAATCCAGCGAGCTGTGGTGGAGGACCGCTACTCGCACGCTTGGAGGCAAACTTGTTGTAGGTATGGATCGACGCGCTCAATATCGCGGCGACAAGCAGCACCACAATCACCAGCACGGCGACAAAGACGACCAGGAAGATGCCGATATCCATGCTTTGCCGTTCCCTCACGTTGGATAGATGCTGACGGTGACAGAGGCGTTGTCACTCGGTTGTCACATCGTGACGATGCTTTTCCGGCAGCAAGAATTGGACTGCCAAACTGACCTCAATTGCCACATCGTACAGCGCGAATCGCCACCAGGCGAGTTGCTCATCGTTTAGAGAGGATTGCCGTGCGACGTTCGATCACTTGGCTGTGTGGATCTCGCGCAAGGAGTTCGTCCTAATTCGTCGAACGCATTTGTCTGCGATGCGCGCGGCGCGAGATGGATCTCGCTCTCAGCAAAGGAGGTACCGTCGCGCGAGCGGGATCCAAAGAACACAAGCTTGGCCTGAGATTGCCGTGGGTCCGTGACCTGACAAAGCCAGCATGCAGCGCAAGGGAGGCAACGTCTTCGCCACGCTATGCCCCCTGCCCTGCCGCAGCAATCACAAGCGCTCAGCCAGAAGCTACCAGTCAAACATTCGCGACCAGAGCCCTGGCTCTTTCGCAGGCTGTGTGACATACGGCGCGTCGCGACTTTCTTGGGGACGGTCATCCTCGAAGAAGCCTGCGAACAAACTGGGACTGTTACGCGTGGATCCGGCGATCTCCTGGCTTTCCGGTGTGTAGCGCCGGCCTGACTTGGGGATCGCGTCCACTTCCAGTCGGCAGTTGTTGGAAAGCAGCCCTCGCTTGCTGGCCTCTTGCAGCAATTCAACGACATCATGATACTGTCCGCCCAATTCGGCGATCGTGCGAATGACTTCGTCGATGTCCGAGGAGACCATGCGCTTCTGGTCCGGTTGATTGAGTGAGATCTTGCTGACCAGGACAGAACCATCTTTTTGACCGCGAACGAGGATCTCCGCGCCGGCATCCAAGACAAATGGCGTCAACAGTCGAATGTTGTTTCCAAAGACAACCACCTCTGGCTGAAAGCTGGTTGTCACGTGGATCATGGGCGGGCCGCCACTGGAAATCACGTGGTAAGAGAATTTGTCCTTTAAGGATTCATCCGCGCGCACGAGAGCGTCGTGGGAATTCATGGCCCACAGAGCACGGAACGCTCCGTAGCGAGTCTCCGCGCTCGGCACATGCAGCATGCTGGTCAGTTCCGCGTAGGCGTCCGCATCATTCATGCTGGACAACGCGGTCAACGCATACACACGGAAGGCGGGCTCTTGCCGCGCGGCTTCCGCCAAGGCCGCCGCTGCATCCCGCTTGGTTTTCGAGTCATCAATGTAAGCCAGTGCCTCGGCCGCATAGAAACGTACCTCGGCAAATTGCGAATTCAATGCTGACACAAGTACGGGAATAGCTTCATTGCCGATGGCTTCCAGCTGCAAAGCTGCACGCGCAGATTTTGATGGCGTTTCCAGCTCTTGCTGCAACAGGTCCAGTCTTTCAATACGGTCGGTCGCCGACTCCCGCAATGGGAGAGACCCGATCACACGGAGATACCGTGAGACGTTGTTCTTGTAGTGCGGATGAATGCTCAACTCAATGAATTCATCTGTCTTGGGATTGGCGACCTTTTCTTTGTTGCCAGATACGTAAGTGTGAAATCGACGATTGGCCGCCTCGCCAACTTGTGCGCTGTACGCAATCGTCTGGAACTCTGGTCGAAGTACGAGGCCGACATCATGCTTCTTGAGGCTGGTTCCGCCGCCCAGTACACGGCCCCGGAGCGCATCCGCGCTATCTGCTGAAGGGTCAACAAGCACATACCCCTTGCCAAGTCCCAACAGCGAGCCGCGGCGCAAGCTGCCACCAGCAAAGGCAACCTCACTGAGACGCGTCTGCATCAGGAAGCCACCGCGCAAACTTGTGGCCGATGAACCCGGCGGGACTTTGATTTCCATGTCAAATGTATCGCCCTTCTCCATGCCGGGGCGGATCACCCCGCGGACGAGCACGAGCGCCGTGTTCAGGCTTTTGAGCAGTTTGTTGGGGTCTGCCACCTCCCGTTTCTTCATTTCGTCCAACAGTTGCGTCCGGTAGATCGACGGTTCCGGATCACCGCCGGTGCCGGAAAGGCCAACAACGAGACCGACCCCTTCGACATCAATGCGATCACGACCAAAGGCGAACGCGACGTCATCGACAAGGGTGATCTCGCTTTGCGGTTGCTCCTCCGTTTGTTCGTCCGGGCTTTGCGAACTTGTCGAAACGCGCGAGAACCACCCCTGACAGCCTGAGAGTGTCAGCATCAACAGCAACAGGGCCAGTGAAGTATGCGGTCTCATTCCAGTTCGACTCCAAAGACAAGCAACGCGGACGTTGATCTTCGCGCTCGGACGCATCCCGTGCCAACACCGCCTGAATGGACGGCGATAGCCACCACGTTCCCGATTGCGGGACGCGGCACGATCACTTCTGGTTGGGAAGGTCCGTAAGGGGCCGGGACATTATTGGCTGGCATTTCTTATGTCAAGATCGCTCGCCGGTCCTTCGACCTGAGCTGGAATTCACTCTTTTGCCTTCTCATTCCATTCAGGCCTGACGTGCTGGCTTGTGATGTGTAGGCGGCCGAGGGCTGGCACAACATGCAGCCGACACGAGAATACCTATCCGAATGCTGTTCCGTTCTCCCAGACGGACGCTGTCAAGTCGTCCCGCGATGGGAGGCCACACGCCAGGCTCTGATGCGTACGGGCGAAATTGACATTGGTCAAATGTGGGGGGGTGTTTCTGGCCAACATGCGTGCTGCCGAGCGCCATAGGAGGTTGACGGTTAACAGGCTACTGAACGTAACGTCAAGGTTGCCGGTGATGTTTGCGGTGCCGTTGCTGGTCCATTGCATGGGTGTGAAGCGTTTGCGCCGTCCCCCTGGAGGCATGAAAAATTTGACCAATGTCAATTTCGCCCGTACGCATCAGAGCCTGACGTGTGGGAAACGCTACGGCAGTTTCATCGCGCGTCCCAGAAGCAATGGACGAGCGACGAAAGAACACCATCAGGGAGATGTTCTCGAGTGCTTTGTTGATGCCTGTTCTGCTGGCAGCCGGGCGTCGGCCAGCGCCTGAGCGATATCCGAATTCGCCATTGCTGCGACGGAACGTCAACCAGAAAAGAACTCTTGAGGGTCCACACGGCTTGCCAGCAGTGCCTACGAGCTGAGCAATTCATGCAGGTGGAAGTGGAACTTCCCCAGAGTTCCGCCGTAGTTGCCAGCGCTGATGGCAATGACGCCTGCAGTTGCCGCCGCGGCGTGAATTCCAGCGCGCATGCCGGCGGTGATGGCATCCTCGCTGACGCCGTCAAGGACCACTTCAATCGCAGCGTTGGCCTCCGGGTGGAGCCTCGTCTCAACGCGGCCGCGCAAACCGGGGCAAAACTCATCGTTCGTGCTGGCTTTGAGCTTCTTGTAGCGAGAACCAACTTTGCTGCCGCTACGGACAACACCGCCGGGAAACGGCGTGATCACTCCCGGGATGTTGGCGATAGCTGCTGATGAAGCTCGCGCTGCATCCAACGCAGCCTCTCGCGTGACAGCTTGTAGAATGAAATTCCCGCCGGCAATTCCTTTGGCCACTCCGACCGACTCTTCAACCAAAAACTCACCGTCCATCACGGGGATCCGCCAATAACGAATCCCGCCGATCTGCTTGCTCTTCTGAAATCCGTCTCCGAAGAAGCGTACGTGCTTGCCCAAAGGGATCATCTCGTCAGCCCCCGGCATTCCGTTGTAAACGGCCGTGGAGGGGCACGTCATGATGCACTGCCCGACGCGGTTGGAAACACTTTTGGCCAGTGCATCATTGGAAAACGCAAAGAACATCAACGCTGCACCGGGGCGGCCATCAGGCGTTGCATCACGCTCGATAAAAGCCTCGACTCCGGCTTCCGCATCGCAATTGATCACACTGGTGGCATAGCCGGTCGTTGAATCTGCGGCGGCGTTTAACCAGTGCTCGTCATGCGCAGTCACGATCAATCGCGCGTAACGCATGCGGAAGGCTTCCGCGTAGGTGTCGTCAATCTGCGTGGAGCCCAACTGCACGGCGAGAACGAAGATTGAGGAATAGAGTTGTGTCGGGCTGGCCGGCGAATCAGAAGGCTACCGTTTTATCCAGTGGGCTGATTTCCGTCACTGTCATGACGGGTGACTAGCATTATCCTGCCCCGTATTATTTTCTTCGCCTGTGTGCTGATCATCATGTTGCGAGAGGACCTCTCTGCCCCGGCTGGTGCCTTAACCGTGAGCAAGAGATATCTTTAGTCAGCGGTGCGGACCATAGGAGCGAAAAATCCTCCACCGCAATGCCGTGGCGGCGCGATTCAAGAGAGCCCGCGATTTCAAGTGGGCAAGCCGGCCTTGGGTTTGTGTGATCCGATCTCGGTCGGCTATACACGCACACCAGGGGCAACGGGTCGCCCTGCGGAACTCGTATCGGCTCACCAGAATAATACGCCGACATCACGAACATGGCAGAGGATCCGCGTCAACCGCCGCGTGTTCCAGATGGCTTCACGTAGCGGCCAAACACATGGTCCCAATCGTAATCTTGAACCTCCCGTTGAACAAGCGATCTGCGTGATCGACTTGTTCTGTTCGCACGTTGGAGATGTGCATTCCACCCCTGGTGACAATCTCACGCCAACGGTAGAACGTGTTGTCAGCGCGACATCCCAGTAAAAATAACATCCCAAGGCGTGTTCATGACCTCTGGCCCCTCTGAGCTCTCGAATTTTCCCGTCCAAGTTGCCATGCCCGTCCAGTGGGGTGATCAGGATGCGCTGGGTCACGTCAACGCCGCTTGCTATCTCACCTGGTTTGAAACGGCCCGAGTTGAGCTGCTTCGCCGGTTGGGTTGGCGGCGGATCGCCGCTGAAGGTGTCGGGCCAATCGTTGCTTCGATCACTTGCAACTACCGGCGGCCCGTTCTCCATCCGGATACAGTCATCATTGGGGCTCGCGTGGAGCGAGTGGGTCGCACGAGCGTCCAAGTTGAGCACGCGATCTGGAGCGAGGCACACTCGGCCATCGTCGCTGACGGCACATCAACCGTGGTGACCTATGATTACGAGGCGAAGTGTCCAACTCCCGTCCCCGATGAACTACGGGCAGCCATCGATTCCTTGTGAACGCCATATTCTCATTGCGTAGAATGCATTCTGGCGAGATTGGCCCCCTGCCCTGCTCTTTCCAGCCCTGACTTGGTGACTTGAACGGCCATGAGTTCAAAACAGAAACGGCTCTTACTTTCCGGATGTGCGCTCACCGGCTCATTGCTTCTTGGCTGGGCATTCCTGTTCGGTCCCCTGCGAATGGATGCTCGCGCGCCGGCTGCCGCTTCGGCTGAGCAGCGCACTGCCAAGATTGGCGACAGAGAAAAGGTCGAAAAGTCGGACGAGCAATGGAGAGCTGAGCTTACCAGCGAGCAATATCACATACTCCGCCAGTCAGGCACGGAGCCGCGTGGAACGGGGCGCTTTGTCAATCATCACGCAGATGGCGTTTATACGTGTGCCGGTTGTGGATCGGCCCTGTTTGATTCCCGGGACAAGTTTGAATCGGGGACCGGGTGGCCCAGCTACATCCGCCCGGCGGCGGAAAGCGTCATCGGCACTCGGGATGATACGTCTCTGTTTGAAGTGCGCACCGAAGTCTACTGTCGCCGCTGTGACGGCCACCTGGGCCATGTCTTTGAGGATGGCCCTGAACCGACCGGCCTGCGTTATTGCATCAACTCCGCCGCGTTGGATTTTGCACCGCGGGACTAACCTGCCGCGACGCGTGCTACGAGACAGTTTCCGCTATGCCGCTTTGCGACCTGCCCGCTCTTGATAGGCGGCAGCAAAGGCTTCGACCTTCTTGGCAACCGCACGCCCATATGTATGCCGGGCAATGGTCGTCGTGAGCTTGTTAACCTGCCGCGGCAAAAACGGGAGCGGACGCAGCACGTCAACAATTAACACCGCCCGATAGTCATCTGCGTTGTTGATGACTTCATGAGGATAGCTGTCGTCAAACAGCACCGCTTCGCCGTCTCGCCAAGTGTACTTCTGGCTGTTGACTACAATGTAGGGCGCGTTGGTTTTTGGGCAATGTAATCCCAGGTGGTACCGCAGGTAGCCCAGGTATGGTCCTTCGTGCAACGGCACGGATTTCCGCGGGTCGAGAATCGAGAAGAACGCCTGCATGAGGTTGGGAACGCCGGCAAGGACGTCACATGTTTTGGGGCAGTAGCCGCGGTTGGTCGGCGGCTTGTGTCCCAACAATTCCAGCATGAACACGTTCCACTTGTGGTTTGTGGTCGCCGAGATCTCCTTTTCGCCGGAGTCGACCTCGTGATAGGCCGGCAAGATTAACTGGCGGTCCATCAATTGGCGAAACTCGCTGGCGATCTCTGCATACGCCTGCGTGACGGCATCAAGCGCGGGATAGGTTTCTGAGATCTCAAAGAACGTTGGGCGTTTGTCGCCGTTGACGTGACGGGACAAGTAACCGTTGATGGCGGATTTGAAGACGTGGTAATCCAAACTTTGCTCCGAGTTCTTGTCGTGCGAGCTAGCCGCGCCGCGTGATTCTCAAATACAAGTCAGTTGCAAAGCAAGACGAGTCCGCGTGAGTAGGATGACATCGAATGCCACGTCGCCATGCAGCACATGTACGCGAGGTCGAAGTTGCTCAGTCGCGAACACGCCTTTACTGGTGCCACAGGACGTTGACTCTTTGATCCTCAGGCGTTTTGTCGCCGCTGTGGGAATTCGCCCCTTAGCTGTCTGGCGCCAGGTTCGTATGATGGCCATCTGCAAGCAAAGCTGGCACGGCACGAGTTGTGAACGTGAACTTGGATGTTCATGCGTTGCCACGCAGCCTGTTACAGTCAGATTCTTTTTATCGACCAGGAACGCCCCGCTTCTCTCGATTCAAAATGAACGACGTTCAAGTCAAGCGAGCCATTATCAGCGTCAGCGACAAATCCGGTCTGGCGGAGTTTGCCTCGGGATTGGCTTCCGCTGGAGTGGAAATCTTCAGCACGGGTGGCACACGGGCGGCATTAGAAGCTGCCGGAATCGCCGCCAGGGACATCGCCGAATACACCGGCTTTCCGGAAATGATGGATGGTCGGGTCAAAACGCTACACCCCAAGATCTTCGCTGGCATTCTGGCTCGCCGTGACCGAAGTGATGACTGTGCAGCACTTTCCGATCACAACATTGCCGAGTTCGACCTGGTGGTGGTCAACCTGTATCCCTTTGCCGAGACGATCGCCCAACCGGGCGTCACTCTGCCGCAAGCTATCGAACAAATCGATATCGGGGGGCCCAGCCTTGTCCGAGCTGCGGCCAAGAATCAAGCTTTTGTGGCAATTGCAACCTCTTCAGCTCAGTATCCGGACATCCTCCAGCAGCTCTCCCACGGCGGAACGCTGAACGGACCACTACGCAGAAGGCTCGCTGCCGAAGCCTTCGAGCACACAGCAAAATACGACCGGATGATCGCTGACTATCTTGCTGGGCAGCTTTCTGCCGCTGACGAAACGCCCAACTCCGGCGTATCTCCGGAGATGCCGGAGACAATCTCGTTATCACTGCGGCGCCAGCAGGTTCTTCGCTATGGAGAAAACCCGCATCAGTCCGCGGCCGTCTATCAGGTTGAGACAAGTCAGGCAGAAGCGGAACAAGATGACGGTACTGGCGGTCGCAGCCTCCTTTCCGCTCGTCAGATCAATGGCAAGGAGTTGTCCTACAACAACCTGCTTGATCTCGATGCCGCACTGGCCATCGTCCGTGGTTTTTCACCAACTCCTGCGGTTGCCGTCATCAAGCACAACAATCCATGCGGCGCGGCCAGTGGCACTGGAGACCTGGCGGATGTTGCCCGGGCGGCGCTGGACGGTGACCCACTCTCGGCATTCGGTTCCATCCTCGCATTTAATTGTCCCGTGGACGCCGCGACTGCCGAAGTACTGACCGAACCGAACCGATTCATTGAGGCGATTGCCGCACCGTCATTTGAACCCGACGGGCTGGCAGTCCTCACCACGCGTCCCAAGTGGAAAGCCAACGTCCGCCTACTGGAGTGCGGACAGATTGCAGATGACGTGCCCCAGTTGCGGTTGCTGCAAGTTGACGGCGGGTTTCTCGGTCAGACCGCAGACACGGCCGAAGACAGCGCGTCCGACTGGGAGGTGCCCACAAACACCAAGCCAACCGATGAGCAATTGGCCGAACTCCGCTTTGCCTGGCAGATGGTCCGTCACGTAAAGAGCAACGCTATTGTTCTGTCACGCAATTGCGCGTTGGTGGGTGTGGGTGCCGGCCAAATGAGCCGGGTCGACAGCGTGAAGATCGCGATCGAAAAATCGGCCGAACGGTCTGCCGGCTGTGTGTTGGCTTCCGATGCGTTCTTTCCCTTCGCAGACAGCATCGAAACCGCGGCCGTCGCAGGCGTTTCCGCAATCATTCAACCCGGTGGATCCCGCCGCGACGATGAAGTCATCGCCGCTTGCGACGCCCATGGCCTGCCCATGATCTTCACCGGCTGTCGGCACTTTAGGCACTAACTATGCAACCGATGAGGCAACGGCGTGAGCTTGGTAGTGGCGATTGATCAAGTCGTTCTGGAGCCAGAGCAACTTGTTGAAGGCACGGAGAGTTTGAATCTCTTGGGCCCGCTCAAGTCCAAGTCCTAGAATTGTGTTGGTCAACGCATCAGCGACAAAACCGAGCAACGCATTCATCTGCACCAGCGGCACGTCAAGTTCCTGGGAACCTGCCTGGGGCGTGTGAATCTTGCCGACTAGATCAAGGTAGCTCACCATCTTGCCGTCGTACGGTCTCGTCACGAGAGCCTTCAGATAGCGACCAAGGTGCTGCTTACGAAATTGGATCATCTCGTGATCCATTGTCACGTCTGCAAGGCTTTCTGGGACTGCTCCCTCATAACCTGACTGGCGAGGGAGAAAATGCCGCCAGGTTGCATCGTAGCTCTGCAGTTTGTCGTACACCGCATCAACCAATGTGGGCACAAGAGGAGCAAGCCCTGACGCTGCTCCATGGATTGCAGCGATATCGTCTTCGCCAAAGCCCATGAAATCGGCCAAGTACTCAAAACGGTAGGCGAGGTCAGATTCCAAACGCTGCTCATCAATGAGGTTCATGTTCGCTCCATAGTGTGCCAGATTGACTGCCGCTGGGACGCAGGGGACAATCGGATGTCAACATCCATTTTCGGCAAGGTAGAGCCGTTTAATATGGATGTCAAGGTCCGATTTCCATGGGTTTCGGGATTCATGTTTTCGCAAACCGTTGAGTACGCACTGCGGGCTGTCGTCTATTTGGCGGATCACGCTCCTTCCGCTAGGACCACGGAACAAATCGCGGAATCGACTTTGGTTCCCAAGGCGTATCTCGCCAAGGTGATTCAAAGCCTGTGCCGTAGGGATGTTCTAAAATCTAAGCGCGGGATCGGGGGGGGCGTGTCACTGGTAAGAACCCCGAAAGAATTGACGATTCTGGAGGTAGTCAACGCCGTGGAGCCGATTGGCCGCATTCGCGAATGTCCCCTGGGCTTGAAAGCGCACGGCGTCCATCTCTGCCCCTTGCATCAACGCATGGACAATGCGCTGGCGATGGTTGAAGAGGCGTTTGAGAAGACAACACTCGCAGAGATTCTGGCCGAGCCCACCAAGAGTCGCCCGCTGTGCGAGATCCCCACTAAGATGGAGGTTTCTCGCTGATAGGCGCCGAAAGCCAAGTCAAACGCTTAGGCGCGGTTGGCAGCCAATTCCGCTGCGATGACATCGGGTGTCGCCATATTCTCAATCATCTTATCCGTGCTCTCCGGGTCCACGGCGCGGCAACTGGCGGTCAGTTGATCCGCGATGCCGCGAAGCTCCTCACTCCAACCTGGGGTGTCGTCGTCAGGCTGGAGTTGGGCGAACTCTCCCAACAGCAGAATGAAGCGAAGGATATGACGGAAGATCACGCCTTCCTGCTTGGTCAAATCGGCTGATCGGACGTACTGGTCGAAGTCGCCATTGAATCGCAGTAGCTCGCCTGCCACCCAAACGGGTGACGTCCGCAGATCATATACGTGGGGATTTTCCGCATCGAACAACATCCGCAACTTCTCTGCCAGGTGCGGCGGTCGCGGAGCGTACTCGTCGTCATCATCATCGTCCGATTCCGCCGGCGGAGCCATCAACCCTCGTTGCACCAGCTCCACATCCAGCCGATCTTGTGCCAACGGACCTGGAGGCAGGTCATGTTGCAGTGGTACCCACACAGAGCGACCCAACGAGCGCGGCAACTCCAGCACGCTTTCCATCGCTTGAATTCGCTCTTCCCTGTCGGCAATTCCCAGGTGCTGCATCAGGAAATCCGCGTACAGAGGGTGAATGCCGCGAAAAATCAAGAGCCTGTCCAGCTTGCCCGTCGGCGTGGCTAATCGTGGCACGTAGTGGGGTTGCTTTGGTTTTTCTTCTACTTGATCAGCGTGTTTGGCTGGTTTGTCTTTGTCTTTTTTCTGCTTGTTGATCTCTGCGGAAAGTAAGGCACCCAAGGTTCCTAGCGTTTCCTTTGTGCCCGCGTCGTCCGGCGGCTCAGCGGCTGCGTCTTTGTCCACAGTATTTTGCTTGGGCGCCGGCGGTGTTGGTTCAAGCTCGACATAGCCGGCGCGATGCAACGTCAACAATCGACGCGTGAGCCGCTTCTCTTCCTGCTCTAATTCACCGGGAGGAAGCAAGCGCTTGTGCACCACATCACGAATGAGCGAAATGTCCGGCGAGATTCGCAACAGGTACGCCAGCAGCCGCCAAGGGATCTCGCCTCGGCTGGCCAGATCCGCCGCAGGCGCGGCTTTGAGTTTTTCAAACTGCGATTCGTTCCAGTACGTGATCTGGTCCCGTCTCGTGGGGCGTTTCTTCTTGAGCGCCTTCTTGGCTTTCATCAAGCCAGGGTCTTTGGTGTCTTCAGGAATCGCGTCGTACTTTTCTTTCCAGCGGGCAATGCGAACATCATCTTCGTGCGCAATGGAGACGACATACCCCCGATCATCAAACTGCGGACGTCCCGCCCGGCCAAAGATCTGATGAGCCGAACTTGGTTCGATCAGTCGCATCTTGCCAGGCGGACCTTTGACTAGCGATGTCATCACCACGCTTCGCGCCGGCAGGTTGATCCCGGCGGCCAGCGTTTCCGTGCAAACGCCGACAGCCAACAACTTGCGGGTGTACAGCTCCTCCACAATCCTCCGATAGCGTGGCATGATCCCGGCATGATGGATGCCTACTCCGCGCATCAACAGTTGCTTGAGCTTGGCGCCCGCCCCGGTGGAAAAATCATGCTTAGCCAATTCCGCGGCAAGCTTCTTCTTGCGCTCATCGCCAATCAGACTCTTTCCTTTGAGTTGTTCGGCCACGTTCCAGCACTCAGAGCGATTGAAACAAAACAATAACGTTGGCGTCAGCCGCGACTCCTCATCGCCCGCGGCCATCAGTTCGACTTGTTCATTCAGCAGTTGATCTGGCACCCACTGAAACACCAACGGGACACGGCGCTGGTCCCCTTCAATCAGTTCAACTGTTCGCTTGTGGCACCGCTTGAGCCACATCACAAACTCGCGCGAGTTGCCCACAGTGGCCGAAAGCAAAAGCAGCCGTACGTGCGGCGGCAACAGTGAAAGCGTGAACTCCCAAACAATTCCGCGCTCCGGGTCATTGAAGCTGTGGAACTCGTCCATCACAACGGACGCTACATCGTCAAACTCGGATGCCTCGGGACTGAGCAACCGGTTGAGCAAAATCTCCGCCACCACCACCAGCACTTTGGCGTCTGGATTGACGCGGCGATTGCCGGTGACCAATCCCACGTCCTCAGGCATAAAACCCCAGCGGACGGCGTGCGATTGCATCTCGGCAAACTTTTGTTCCGTGAGCGCAATCAACGGTGTTGTGTAGTACGCTTTCTTGCCGGTGTGCAGCGCCTCGAACAGCGCCGCTTCAGCAATCACGGTTTTGCCAGTACCGGTTGGCGCGCAAACCAGCACACCTTGCGGCGTGGTGAACCAGGCCAAGAGCGCATCTTCCTGGACCGGGTACGGTTCATACGGCAATTGAGCCAGGTATGCTTCAGCGAGTTCGTCGCGGGAGAGGGAATTCGCGGGCATGCGCGTGAGTTGTGAACTTGGGGACGCAACGGTTGCCTCACAGCGTAAAGGAGCATTGTGCAGGCCGCTAGGGTGTGGCGAGCGCCGTCATGTCAATTCTCATTTTTGCTGGAATGACTTTAACTGCGATCCGCAGTCCACACGAGTGTGAACATGACACCCACGGATTTGATGCGAGACTCCTCCGATTGCTGGTTTGCCACCCGGCGTTTATCATCGTTTGCCATGACGTCGCAAACCCATGATGAACTGCTCGCGCGATTTGCCGCTGGGGACCGCCAGGCATTGGCTCGGTTGTTGACCTTGGTCGAACTGGGTGATGCCCCCGAGTTACCGCCGGTGGATGAGGCAAAGCCTTGCACGCGAGTCATCGGAATCGCCGGCAGTGGTGGAGCGGGAAAGAGCACGCTCGTGGGAGCGTTCGTCAAATTTTTACGCGAACAAAACCTTCGCGTGGCAATCTTGGCCAGTGACCCGCAAAGCCCTCGTACTGGCGGAGCATTGCTGGGAGATCGCGTTCGCGTGACGATGGACCCAAATGATGACGGCGTTTATTTCCGCAGTCTTTCCACGCGAGGAGCGCCCGGGGGGCTCGCTGAAGCGGTTGCCGGCGACATCCCTTGCCTCAAGCGGTTTGGTTTCGATGTCATACTGGTGGAGACCGTCGGCATCGGGCAGGATCAAACGGCCGTGCGTGACGTTGTGCAAACGCTTGTGCTTGTCGTCACGCCTGGAACAGGTGATGAAATCCAGTGGGAAAAGGCCGGCTTGATTGAGCTGGCTGATATTTTGGTGGTCAACAAGTCGGACATGCCCAGCGCGGACCGCGTACAACATCAGTTGCGGCGTGCCCTTTCGCTTTCGCCTGAAGCTGAAAATATTCCTATTTTGGCCACCATTGCGACCAGCGGCGAGGGAGTTGCGGAGTTATGGAATGCCATGGTCGCGCACGGTGATGCACTGCCGGATGTAGCTGTTCCGTGACGCCTGTCACATCGGCTTGGTATAGCGATCTGTGTCATCGAAAGTTGCTAGCACTGGGCGTTGGTAATCACAAACCGATCTTTCCTGCTTTGCCACTCGGCGTGACAATACCGCACTTGTAGAGATGTTCTTTCGTCAGGCAAAGGAGTGCCGTGCGGATGCGGGTAGCGACTGAGTATTTCGTTTACCTGACGGTACGGATTGTGATCTGCCTGGCGCAGGCGGTTCCGCTCTCTGTCTGCGACCGCATTGCGCACACGCTGGCTTGGTTGTTTTCCGACGTTCTGAGAATTCGCGGCAAGGTTACAGACGAGAATCTCCGGCATGCCTATCCGCACTGGAGCACGGAGCAACGTCGAGCAATCGCTCGGCGGATGTGGCGACACTTGTTCTTGTTTGTTTGTGAAGTGGCTCAAACCTCGCGGCGAATTCGTCGTGAGAATTGGCATCAGCATGTCCGGATCGTGGGCGAAGCCAAGCTCGTCCGCTTGGTCATGACCGGTCGTCCGTTGTTGCTGGTGACAGCGCACTTTGGCAATTTCGAGTTGGCTGGCTACTTGCTCTCACTGTTCGGCTATAAGATTCATACGGTTGCCCGGCCGCTGGATAACCGCTTTCTCGACCGCTTCCTGCATCGTTTTCGGGCGTCTGAAGGGCAGGAGATGCTTAGCAAGCAGGCAGACTACGCGCGGATCCGCGACATCCTGGCGGACGGTGGTGCGGTTTCGTTCTTGGCGGACCAATATGCCGGCCGTAAAGGCTCCTGGGTCGATTTCTTTGGCCGCCCGGCTTCTGCTCATAAGGCGATTCCACTGTTCGCCTTGGATAACGACGCACCGATTGTTGTCGGCTGCTGCCGACGAGTAGAGGATCGCCCGCTGCAATACGAACTCAAGTTAGAAGCGATTGCTGACCCGCGCGAGCTGCGCCCAGATCAAGCTAACCCTCAATGGCTGGCGCAATGGTACCACGATCAGTTCGAATCAATGATCCGTGAAGCACCGGAACAATACTGGTGGCTACATCGCCGTTGGAAGGACAAGCGGGGCAAACGCCGCCGTCAGCGGCCGCAAAAGTTGGCAGCGTAGCGACTCTCTATGAGAGCTGCTTACTTCACTTCATGCACGACGAGTGTGTTATGCACATCCGGCCCAAAGTGCGTGCCGCGGACCAGGACGATGTGATCTCCCGGCGACAGTGTGCCACATTCGTTTCCCCAATCCGCAACGAGGCTCCCCAGTTTCCGTACAGAATCCAACGGCATGCCGCTCATTGGCCGTACTCCCCAATACAGGTTCATTCTCCGCAATGTGTCTTCCCGGTCGCTGACTCCTAGGATGGGGACGCTCATGCGCAAATTGGATAACGCCAGCGCCGTTGCACCAGAGTGACTGGCGGCGATGACCAATTTAGCGTCCAGCCGTTGGACGATCTCCGCCACACCATGAACAACGGCATGCGTTAGCGGATGCAAGCCCAGCGGGCGATGCTGATCGTGGAAAGTCCGCGTGATTTCGCTGGATGCCAGCATTTTTTCTGCCGCAAGAGCGATACGTTCCATCATGGCCACGGTTTCGACAGGGTACTCGCCGATGGCGGTTTCCCCCGAAAGCATGCAGGCGTCAGCGCCGTCCAAAATGGCGTTGGTCACATCTGTGGCTTCCGCACGCGTGGGATAGCGACTGTGCTGCATGGAGTCCAGCATCTGTGTGGCGACAATCACCGGCGTCTGGCGCTGGTTACAGATCGCAATGATTTGCTTCTGGACCACGGCCATTTCGGCAAGATCGGTTTCAACGCCCAAATCTCCCCGAGCCACCATCACGATGCCTGCGGCGTCAACAATTGCGGATAAGTTTTCCAAGGCTTCCGGCTTTTCGATTTTGGCGCAGACTCGCGCTTCCGAACCGTGCGCGATCAGAAGATTGGCGAGGTCCGAGACCTCTGCCGCTTGGCGGACAAAGCTCAAACTGACGTAGTCCACCGGACGTCGGGCGGCCCAAATGGCGAACTCCCGATCAGCGTCCGTCATCGCCGGAACGCTCAACTTGACCCCAGGCAGATTGACCCCTTGTCGGCTGCGGATGATGCCCGGCTGCAACACACGGCACCGCGCCAAATCCTCACCGGTCTCAACCACCTGCATACTGACCGCGCCGTCCGCCAGCATGATGCGATCGCCCACCTGCAAGTCATCGACGAGGGTGGGGAGGGTGGTGGTTAGTTCCGTCTTTGTTTGAGGAGGATTTTCTCCCCGCACGAATGTGAACTCAGCGCCTTCCCGGCAATGAACGGCGCCATCCGGCAGGTCTTGTAGACGAATCTTGGGACCTGCCAAGTCCACCAGTACGGCAACCATTTGGCCGGTTGCTTTTCGCGCAGCTTTAATGTCGGCCAGGTGTTGTTCGTATTCTTCAGACGATCCGTGGGCCGTGTTGATGCGGAAGACGTCCACGCCTGCCTGCACCATCTGGATGATTCGCTCGCTCCCACTTGAGGCTGGACCGAGGGTTGCCACGATTTTGGTGGCGGCGCGAGAAGCATATGTGGCGGCAGACGGCATGAGTTCGGATATCCATTCGCGAATTGTGCCTTCTCTTGTTGGCACGGTTGACGACTGACGCCACGGACAATGACAATGACGAACTGACGAAGGCTGCCAGCATCAAACAACCGTCAAAGACCTGACAAGGATACTGCTGAGTTTACCTCAGGACGCACAACTCCTAAAGGATGGGCCACCACTTGAGCTGCGCCCGATGATTGCTCCTCGACAAAAGACGCCGCAATCCGAGGAGGAGTTCCTCTCGCCTGCTTTGCCCTCAGCAGATCAAGGCCGCATGAAACCATCGACCACAGTAACAGAAGAAAGCGCTCTTGAGAGTTCCCGTGGCGGTCACAGTTCGCGCCCACACATGAAACGCAGCCAGATTTTGGTAGGAGCGATTTTGGGCTCGGTGGTGACGTTTCTGGTGAGCGTGATCATTTTGATTGCGATCAATTCAGATTCACTCCCCATCCTGACGGAAGATCGGCTGGAAACGGCCCAATATCTGTGGCGGAACTCCGGAATCAGGTCATACACGATGACAATTGAGATCAAAGGAGCACGGTCAGGCACAGTCGAGATCGAAGTAGAAGCCGGCAAGCCCACCAAGTTGATTCGGGACGGCGCAGCTCCCCCCCGTCGCACATGGGACGCCTGGACCATCGCCGGGCAATTCGAAATGATTGAACAGGACCTTGCCAATCGGAAGAATCCGCAGAACGTGTTCGGTGTCCGTGAGTCAGACGACATTTCGATCTATGGAATTCTGGATGACCGCATCGGGATTCCCCGGCATTATCGGCGGATTGTGAAAGGGCAACCGTATGAGGTCGAGTGGATCATCAAGGAATTTACGCCTGACAGACGATGAAAAGCTCGTGCAAATCGGTATGCTACCTTGGTTAAGTAGGCCAATTCGATCAGTGAGACCGTGAGGATTCCTGCGGTGCGCCATTTGATCGACTGATGCCGACTTTCCTCAAGATATGCTGAAGCTATGTGCCCTCGTCAGCTCACTTGCCCCAATTTACGCGAAACGGACGTCAAGACGATGCGGATCATCCTGGTGGGTCCACCGGGCGCTGGCAAAGGAACGCAAGCGGCCAGGCTGGTGGATCATTTTCGCCTACCGCACATTTCTAGCGGCGATATGTTCCGTTCGGCGATTGAAGCCGGGACCGAATTGGGCAAGACGGCGAAGGGCTACATGGACCGGGGAGACCTCGTGCCCGATGACGTGACCATCGGCATGATCATGGAGCGAATCAATCAGCCGGATTGTGCCGCCGGATTCATGCTTGATGGCTTTCCACGCACGTTGCCGCAAGCGGAGGCTTTGCAGGAAAGCCTGGCGTCTGCGGGGATTTCGCTGAATGCGGTTGTCCTCATTGAAGTACCGGACAGCGAGATCATTCGCCGCGTGGTTGGTCGGCGGCTGGACCCGCAGACTGGGCAGATCTACCACATTAATTTCAATCCTCCGCCAGTGGAAATCGCAGACCGCGTAATCCAACGCGAGGATGACACAGAAGTGACTTGCCGTTCGCGGCTGCAGAAATACCATTCGGAAACGGCCGCCATCCTTTCGTTCTATGACGATCTCGGTTTGTTGCGTCGAGTTGACGGGAACTGTTCTCCTGACGACGTGGCACGGAGCGTGATCCGAGCTTTGAGCTAATCGACGCTTGGCCCGCCGATTAATCGAGGATGTTTGCATCGCTCTTGTAGCGCACCGGCGGTGCGAGTTAGTTCGTTTTCGCATCATTCGCGCCCTGCCCTGCTTCATTTTGGTATGACCTCTTCGTCATCGGCAACTTGGGCGAAAAAGGTCGTGCTCGTCACCGGGGCTTCAAGCGGTTTGGGCAAGGCGCTTGCCGCCGAGTTTGCAGCACAGGGCGCACACGTGATTCTCACCGCTCGCGGCGCCGAGATGCTCCAAGCCACGGCAAGGGAAATCACCGCGGCTGGCGGCAGCGCGACACCGATCGTTGCCGATGTGACCGATGATCAAAGTGTCGCACGGCTCTTCGCGCAGATTATCCAACAGCATGACCGCCTGGATGTGCTGGTTAACAACGTGGGCTTGTCCACGCGGAAGTCGGTCTGCGAGACAACAGCCGCCGACGTGACAGCGCAAATGGAAATCAACTTTCATTCCTTGGTGCGCTGCACGCACACAGCACTACCACACTTGAAGAAATCGCGAGGGCGGATCATCAACATTGGTTCGCTGGCTTCCAAAGTTGGCACGCGTTTCATGGGAGGTTATCCAGCATCCAAGCATGCAGTTGCCGCATACTCGCAGCAATTGCGCATGGAATTGAACGGTTCCGGCGTCAGCGTACTGTTGGTTTGTCCCGGACCGATCGCGAGGGATGTCCAACGCTCCTACAGCGCAGAGGAGGACGATAGCTTGCCGGATCACGCAGCCGAACCGGGAAGTGGCGCAAAGATCAAAGCGCTTGATCCTGTCCGGCTGGCAAGCAAGGTTGTCAGCGCCGCCGCGAAGCGGAAGCCGGAAATCGTCGTACCTGGCAAAGCCCGCTTGCTGTTCACAATCGCCCAGTTGTCTCCTCGGCTCGGCGATTGGCTCTTACGCAAATTCACCTAGTGGAATGACGTGCATTGCGCATGTGACTCGATGAATGAAACTTGGTTAGTTGTTTGTTCGGCAGTGTTCTCATGACTAAGATCGTTCAAAGACCATCGCCTGTAACATGGTTGGGATCGTGATTCGGCCCTTCCTTTTCTCCTGGGGGCAACGGAACCTGCACGTGACCACACCTGATCCATTGGGCTCGATTGTTTGGCGTGACTTGACGGTGGCAAACGCTGAACAGATTTGCGAGTTCTATCGCGATGTCGTTGGTTGGAAATCAACGCCTGTAAAAGTGGGCGAGTACCACGATTTCAACATGCATGCCGAAGGGGACGAGGACGGGACAGCTGGCATCTGCCACGCCCAAGGTGCCAACGCGAATCTGCCGGCACAGTGGCTGATCTATATCACCGTTCCGAGTGTAGAAGACGCCGCCAACCGTTGCCGAGAACTGGGCGGGAAGGTGTTGGACGGCCCTCGTTCGTTGGGCTCGCGATTGTTTTGTGTGATCCAGGATCCTGCGGGTGCGGTTTGCGCGCTGATTGAGCCCCCAGCTTCCTAGAACATCTCCTTGATTGGTGTTCTGTTCGTCGGCAGTTCCTCGTTTCGCGGACGCTGACCGGTTGTGGCTGTTCTGAAGCGTGCCCGCACGCAGCGTCAACGGTGACGAACTTGAACAATGACAATTTCGCCCGTACGCCTCAAGGGGGAGGGCGCAAACGCTTCACACCCAGCGACCTAGCCGGGAATATCACCAGCAAGTCCCTATGGTGTTCGCTAGCGCGCAGGGCGGCCCCGAAACATCCCCGCATTGGACCAATGTTATTTAATTTCGCCCTGTACGCATGAGAGCATGCGCGTGGGCTCCCATCGCGGGATGACTTGACAAGATCCGCCTGGGCTAGCGGAACAGTAATTGCGCAGGTACTCCAGCGCTGACTTTCACGCTTAAACGGCCGCGGAGTTCCTCCAGCTTGGCCTCCGGGTATTCTTCTGACCTGTCCTGGCAAACTTGGTCCAGGCGGACTGCAAGGAAATTCGTTACCTTGCATTTTGAAGGAGGATCAGATCCATGAAGAAAAAGCGTTACACGGAAGAGCAGATCGCCTTTGCGCTGTGGCAAGCGGAATCCGGCACGGTCGTGTCGGAAATCATTCGCAAAATGCGTGCGTTGATAGCACGATGTCAGAATGATTGGCCGCGCAGCGGTCGATAGCGGAACAGCAATCAAAGAAACGCTCTAAACCTAAAAGAACATTCTGACTGATTCCAGCAGCCACTTGTATCGAATGTGCAAGTAATCCGGCAAACCAAGCTCTCCAGGTGAAGCCGGCGAATAGCGATAATACAACCTAGATTTTGAGTATGAGATTTACTCAACTGAATTCGCTTTCCGAGTTGCGAGAGAACTCCCAGCGGTGGGACGATCTTTGGTGGCGAAGTAACGTGACGACGCCCACCGTTCGAGCCGAGTTGTTGGCCCAATGGGTTGAACATTTCACGGCTTCCCGACAGTTCATTGTGCTGGCGGTCGAAGACCAAGGTGACTTTGTTGCGGCGTTGCCGCTTGCTAGCGGTGCGCGAGTGTTGGGGAGTCTGCCGTGCGGGCAAGTGCCCAGGAATTGCTGGGCCGATTGTGGTGAGTTCTTGCTCGATCCAGGTGCCGAGGTCAAGGCGGTATTCGATCGGCTAGTTGACGGTTTGAAAAAACTACCCTGGGGGGTCATCTGCGCCGACGGAATCGACGTGCAATCTTCTCAATGGAAACCATTGCTCGATCGCTTGCAGTCCGAAGGGCTTCCAACATACACACGGCCCTGGTGGCACGTCGGGCTGATTGACATCGGCAGTGACTGGGAACAGTACGAGCGCTCCCTATCGGGGAACCATCGGCGCTCGATACACAAAGCCCTACGCCGACTCGGAGCGGAAAAACGTGTCGAACTGAAAAGATGTAACCACCTTTCTCGGCAGGATGTTGACAAATTGCTACGCCGGTTTTGCGAAATCGAAAACGAAAGCTGGAAAGGCGAAGCGGGCTCGTCTATTCAAAAGTCGCCTGGCATGTTTGAATTCTATCGACGACAGGCTGAACAACTCGCGGATTGGGGCCAGGTGGAATTCCAGTTCCTTGAGCACGATGATCGATTGTTGGCTGCGGAATACGGATTCGCCGCCAAAGGTGTCTATTTCTCCAACAAAATCGCTTATGCGCCGCGTTATGCGAATGTTGGTCCCGGCAAACTGCTCCGTTACCACCAGTTGAAGCAGTATTTTGAACAAGACGATTACCATGTGCTCGATACATTGGGAATTCTCAGTGACTCGAACGCCAAATGGGCAACGCGGTCGTACACGTCAAGCGGGCTCTTGATGAGCACGGGTTCAGTTTTGGGAAACACGGTGGTATGTAGCTATAAGCGTGTTTTGCCTATCGTGAAGAAACTGGTGGGAAGATCAACTGGGGCGCTGCCTTCCCCAAACCTGGGTGCGGCCCGATACATGACAACAAATCCCGTGCACGAAAAAGCCGTTGAACCACATCCAGCGTGAAAGCTATGAGGAAAAACGGAAAACCAGATGACGCCAATCTTTCGGGATCAAATCTCGTGTTGCGGTGAAATTCAAACACGCCAGACATGTCGGCGGCCATCGTATCCGGAATGAACTCCAAGACGCCATCAGCCGTCGCCGACGAAGTCCTTGGACTCTGCCACTTCCGCCGCCCTGTATGGCGAAAGCCGTTCAGAATCGGAACGACGTAGAAATCGAGAGCGTGTTGTCGAAGGCGCGGTCGAGGGCTTCTTCGTCGATCGCCAGACTCCGGCCAAAGGCGTACCCGATTTCAATTCCACCAGCAATTCCGCGAATGGATCGTCGTTCGACTCCCAATGACAACTGGAAATGAGAGTATCGCAGCGGGCGTGTGATTCCATCCGGTCTCTCAATGTACCACGTGTTGCCGCCTGGCCCACCGCCAAGGTAACTCCACCACTGACTATCGCCGGTGTCTGTCATTCGATACGAGACGCGCGGGTTTGGCAGCATAATGTTGAAGTGTAAGTCGTCGCGCGGTTTCCATTCCAGGCCGGCCATCGGCATCACCGGGAATGGTGCTTGGCTGCCCATGTAGCCGGCACCGACCATCATCTGCAAGGTGTCCGTCCAATGGATGCGTCCCATGGCCATCAACATCAACTGAACTTCGTCGGCTTCGACGCGGCTTGTGTCAACCAGCGTGTTGGCTCCGCCCATCAACATGAACGTTACTCGATCTGAAATGCGACGTTGCCCAATCGCCTTCAAGCCAAGTTGCAGACCTTGCGTGCTGATTTCTCCCGACATGCCGACGTTTGTTTGAAGCATCACTACCGAGTCGTCACCAAACCTGACCGGCATACCGAGTCCCAGTGAGAGTTGATACAACTCGCCTGGCAAAGCAAGATCGGTAGGCGAGTCGAGCATAGAGATGCCGGCGCCCACATTAACATTCATCGGCGCTATGAAAATCGGCGGGATCATTGAGCCAGCTTGCGCGGAAACTTCCTGCATTCCGAAACCATCAGTGTCACTGTCGGCCAACCACTGATAGCGAATACCAGAGCCACGCCCGCCCATTCCCAATCCCCTCCCGCTCATCATGCCATCGTTACCACCGAGCCCTTGCATGCCGCGTTGGGTCGGGACGGTGCTGGCATTCCAGGAATTGTTGTCGGCTGGAATCGCTAAGGGGTCATACAACGGTTCAGCGTTGTACTCGTCAGCTTTGAACCAGACATCGTCGTATGTCGCAGCAACAGGCGGTAAACGAAGTGGGGCAGTGGCTGACTGGGCGCGCGCTACATCAGAGCAACTCACGACGCTTAGTCCGAAAAGGACAAGGGTCGCCAGCGAAGATAATTGTCGTGACTGTGGTCGAACAAGCGTTTGCACCGCCTACTGTCCTCCCAAAATGGTAGAAGTAGTTTCAACACCATGTTTCTGGTTATCCGACAATCGTTCTTCATGGCAAAATCGCTTTGCATGGTTGCCGGAAAGGCTTGAAACAGCTTCAAGGTCGCCCCTCTTAGAACGAACTACAATTGTCGTCAAGATTGAAGCGGATCTACCGGAGGTGCGAGTACAGCCTGCACTTTGCTTGGAGTTGTTCGTGCAATAGAGGGTTGTTTTGCTTTATTGGGGACTGCGCGGCTGTTGAGCCTGATTGGTGCTAGCAAACACCGCAAATGCGGCCGATTCTGATCTAATATCAGTTTCCACAGTGTCGCGCAGCCGCCAATTGCCGTCAGAGGTCCGCGTCTCGCACGCCGTGCCGAGAAAAACCCTCGAAACTTCTCCAAAACTTCCGCAACTTTTAACACGGGCGAGGGTTTTTCATTGATTGAGGAACAACGTTTGTGCTGGATAGGGGCCACCGCTTCACCGCAGCGTTTTCGGAGTCATCTTGGACCAAATTCAACAGGCCTTTGATAAGCTTCGGGATTCCGTTGCACT
Source organism: Pirellulales bacterium (assembly GCA_028066245.1). Classification (GTDB taxonomy): domain Bacteria; phylum Planctomycetota; class Planctomycetia; order Pirellulales; family S012-138; genus CALJLD01. The sequence continues at coordinate 24,491 of JALCBR010000004.1, forward strand.
CGGCGATACTACGCCGATTTTGTCTTTGACCGTATATCTATTCACGGCAGGCGCGTTGGCGTTGATCGTTCGACTCCTATACCGCAAATGCAGTGGCTCACCATCCGACACTGAATCGCTGTCACGCGTTTTTCCGCTGCTTGCGATAGTTACGACCGGCGTTATTGCCGTCGTCAAATCGTCCTTAGCCTTATCGCTCGGGCTTGTCGGCGCGTTATCGATCGTGCGATTTCGTGCAGCGATCAAAGACCCGGAGGAGCTAGTTTACCTATTCCTGTGCATCGCGATTGGCTTAGCCCTTGGCGCTGAGCAGCCTTTGCTGGCGATCACATTTGTCGCCGTTGCAACAGTTTTTATCGTAGGCATGCGACTTACAAGCGGAGGCATGCGAAGACAACGACTCATGCTCACTATCACGGGCGAAGCAGCGCAGTGCTTTCCTGAAGACGGATCGAGCATCAACTCGGCGGTTGAGTCCGTCGTGGGCAAATATTCACTGCAAAGATTTGATGTTGAAAATGGGAGGGCGCAAATCCGGCTCGTTCTTGGCGAAATGAACGCCAAGAAATCTGCAAATCTCATTGCAAAGCTGCAAAACACCTTGCCGGAGTGCGATGTGTCTTACGTTAACCTGAACTCATCCATTTAGTTGGCGGAATTGCGTGGTTGCCAGTCTTATCAACTCGGAATTAGCTGCAAGATTCTCACTCGTGGATACGGGCGAAACCCGTACGGATCTTGCCCGCCGCCGCGAGGTCAAATATGCGCTTCCGCAGATGGATATAGGAAAACTACGGCGTCTGCTTGAAGTCAATTGCCAGCGATTGATTCACAGCGGTCAGGTTTCAGTCGTCCGTAGCATCTACTTTGATGATTCCCGGCTGTCTGCCTGTCGCGCCAATCTTGATGGACTGGGGCTGCGGCGCAAGCTGCGAATTCGCTGGTATGATACACCAATGCCAGGAACAAAATTCTTTGCTGAAATTAAGTGGCGCGACAATCGCGCGACCGGTAAACACCGCATGCAAATGTGTTCGGACAAGCCATTAGCGGAACTCTCTTATGAGGAAATCCGTCGAGGCTTAGTGGATTCGATTCCCGAGTACTTGGCCGCTGACGCGGCGCGGTATCACGAGCCCGTCGTTGTTGTCGAATACAAGCGCGAACATTTTGCAAGCAGTGATGGACTTCGCATCACACTGGATTACGACCTGAGATTCTACGACCAGTTTGCGAAAAGGATGATCTCGTTGACCTTCCCGAAACCACTCGAGGGTTTCATTGTGCTTGAGGGCAAGACGCCACTGGGCCGTGAATCCGAACTACGCCAGTGGTTTCACCCTTTGACGCCTAGGGCAACTCGGTGTTCAAAATACGTTTATGGTTGCCGCGAGATCGGCATCATTGGCTCGCATGAGATCTGAGTTTGTAACGAAGAGGAGTTCGATATGCGTCAAGTTTCTGCCGCGTTGTTTGGCCTAACGATGTTCGTAGCGCTGATCGTCAGCGCATCGATGGTCCAATCGCACACAAATAGCGCCAATTTACTGGACGCAGCGTCCGACTTGAGTTCGTTGGATGACCTTGACGAACCTTCGCAACAACGAGGAGGGCAACAACGAGGAGGGCAACAACGAGGAGGGCAACAACGAGGAGGGCAACAACGAGGATTTGGTGGCCAGCGCGGCCGCGGGCGTGGTGGCTTTGCTCCGCCTCCCCCTCCCCTCGTAGCTGCGTTGGACTCTGACAAAGACGGCGAGATCTCCGCGGAAGAACTAAAGAACGCATCCGAGGCCTTAGCGACACTTGACAAGAACAAGGATGGTGAACTTGATGATACTGAACTTGCGGCAGAAGCCACTTTCGGCGGATTCGGCCGGGGTGGCTTCGGCGGGTTTGGGGGCTTTGGTGGTGGCGGTCGAAACACCGTTCGGATTTCTCCGGAAGAACTCGAATTTTCCGACGGCGCGGCGATGATCGCCGACCATGCGGCGTTTCAGGACCTCTCGTATAAAGGCGAGGAGGTCTTGATCGATACGTTCTTGACTGACCTCGAATTCCTCAAGTTCACGATCGATGCCGCCTCTTCGGACGAGCCCCAGTTATATTTCATCAACACCAACACGCATCGCGCGCATATGATGTTTGGCAATGTTGCTGGACTTTCGATGGGGGGAGATCAAATGAAAGGTGTGCTCGTCTATCGCCCAATGCTTGTCTCGCCCAGCGGTAATCCTGGTTTGTACACCTTTGAGTTTGAGCCCTTTGACGCATACTCTTTCGAGATGATCAAGATATGCCAAGACTTACTTGTTGACAAAGCTCCGTTTCTCGGTGGGAACATTGGCTACTATCCTCGCGGTGGAGGAGCTCTTGCTCAAGTCGAGAATGACAAAGACAAATATGATGGCGCAGACGTTGTGGTTTATCGTGATGAAGACCTGACAAACGCGGACGTCGGATATCTACCCTTAAACCCTGGGAAATCATTTGGGCGGCTTCGCCTGATGGAGATTGATGAAATGCCAGGACCGCGCGATATCGTTCTCTATGAGACTTTGCCTAATGAACTGTCCAGAGTAGCAGGCATTATCACCTCCGTTCGCCAAACGCCCCTTTCGCACGTCAATCTCCGCGCCATTCAAGACAAGGTACCGAACGCCTTTGTAGCCAATGCCGTGGAAAACGAGAGAATTCGCGCGCTTATCGGGAAGAACGTGGCCTATGGTGTAACTTCGGACGGCTTTGAAATCCGCGAGGCATCTACTGACGAAGTCGATGCGCACTTCGCCAATCTGCGACCAAAGCTGCCCCAGGTTCCGCAACGCGATCTGCAAAACAAAGATATCCTCCCACTTGAGCAGCTGAAATTTGAGAGTTCATCCAGCGTTGGCGTTAAAGCCGCCAATCTTGCAACCATGCATACTTTCGGATTCCCCAAAGGTACAGTGCCTGACGGATACGCCATACCATTCTATTACTACGATGAATTCATGAAGCACAACGGCTTCTACTCATTCATCGACGAGCTCCTGCGGAATCCAGAATTTCAAAAAGATCAAGATGCGCGCAAGGAGCAACTCAAAACAGTCCGCTCGCTCATCAAGAAAGGAAAGATGCCCGAATGGATGATGTCCGATTTGGCCGCGCTGCACCAATCCTTTCCGGCAGGAACATCAATTCGTTGTCGGTCGAGCACGAATAATGAGGATCTACCGGGCTATAGCGGAGCTGGGCTCTATGATTCGTATACTCATCATCCGGACGAGGGCCATTTCTCAAAGTCCGTCAAACAAGTATTTGCCAGTTTGTGGAATCTGCGGGCCTTTGAAGAGCGTGAATTCTATCGTGTCGATCATTTTTCTTCAGCTATGGGGGTACTCGTCCATAGGAACTTCCGTGGCGAGATCGCCAATGGTGTCGCCGTGACGGAGGACATCTTTTACCAAACTCAAGGCAATTACTACGTCAACACTCAGGTTGGTGAAGACTTGGTGACGAACCCAGAAGAAGAATCTGTGCCGGAAGAAGCGTTGGTGGATTGGTGGGACAAGGAAGATTACCAAATCATGCGGGCCTCCAATCGGAGCGGGCAGGGAGAGCAACTACTTTCAAAATCTCATGTCCAACAGCTCTCGGATCATTTGGCGATGATCCACGCGCGCTTTGCCAGGCTTTATGGCAAGACTCTAGACGACCCACGGTTCGCGATGGAGATTGAGTTCAAAGTCACCAAGGAGGGCCAATTGGCCATAAAGCAAGCTCGCCCATGGGTCTTTACGGAAGCCAACTCAGTACAAGAGGAGCAACGATAATGTGCAAGGTCATTTTAACTATCGGGTTGGCCTGCACGCTGGTCGTGACGGCTGATGGTCAACGACAAGGGAGGGGGCAACGTGGCCAACAGAACCGCGGCGGGCCCGGCCGTGGTTTTGGTCAAATGCCTGAATCAAAACTCATGGTAGCACTTGATGCCGACAAGGACGGCAAGATCTCGGCCAAAGAAATCGAAAAAGCAGTTGAGGCTCTACAAACCATTGACGCGGACAAAAACGGGAAACTTTCGTCCGAAGAGATAGGTTGGCCGCCGACGGGAGGAACAAGGATCCAGGGTAGCTTTGGAGGATTCGGGGGATTCTTCGGCGGCTCGCAACAGCAAGGACGTCCACGGCGTCCTGATCCTGATGCGACCAGTCCAACCTCTGATGGGTAAATAGGATGTGCGTTCATCGATCGAGTATGTCGTTCGCTGACGGGCGTAGTGGTTGCTCGTGACGGTCGAAGATGGGCTGTCGTCCGTGCTATCCCGGATGGAATGACTTTGCTGATTGAGTTTTGATATTCATGAGGAACTAACTTGCCTGGGTTTTTGGTCCAGGTTGAATGCAAGTTTTCAAGTTTCTCGTTCATCGGCTGCAAAGGTGAGCGGAGCGAACTTTTGCAGCCAATGAACGAGCTGCAAACTCCTCAGGAGTGGCATGGCCCAAGGCACTGTGTGGACGATGCCGGTTGTAATCCAGCCTCCATTCTTCAAGTTTCTCTTGGGCGTCTTCGAGGTCAATGAACCAGTGTTCATTCAAGCACTCCTGACGCACGCGTCCGTTGAATGACTCGATGTAGGCGTTGTCGGTCGGCTTTCCCGGCCGGCGGTAGCCATAGTGGACGCGGCTGGCCGCCAAATCCCGAAGGCGAATGCGAAGGTCAGCCCGTTCATCACGCACGCTTTCATAACGGTGACTGGAACGCGGAAACTTCATCGCCGAACACGCGCGACGCTCACTGACGTCGTAGCGTTGCTGAAGCTTCTTCACCGTTTGGAACGGACTTTAGACCTCGACAGCGTCCTGCAACATCCGCTTGTCCAAGCTGAGATCTGCCACCAACTGCTTGAGCTTCTTGTTCTTCTCCTCAAGCTGCTTGAGTCGGCAAACTTCAGCCACGCCTAAGCCCGCGTACTTCTTGCGCCAACGTAGAACGTCGGCTCCGAAACTCCCCTCTTGCGAATGATTTCCGACACGGCCGTGCTGGATTCCGCTTGCCGCAGCGCAAAGGCGATCTGGTCTTCCGTGTAACGCTTTTTCTTCATGGATTTGATCCTCCTCGAAAATGCAAGGTAACGAATTTCCTTGCATTCCGCCTGGACCAAGATCCCCACAGCAGGTCAATCCGCGGCAACCATGCTGGCCATGCGTCCGCCCATCGATTTGCCGCCAATGATCAACTTACCTGACTTCGCCGGTCCTGATTTGCGGAGTTGGGCAATGACGTTGAGCCAAGTTTCCGTGAACACCGGCTGCCGGTCTGGAGGCTTCTTGCGACCAGACTGCCGCTGGGCGTGCATATAAGGGAACTCGAAACGGACAACACGCAACTTTTTTGCAGATAAGCCACCGGCCATGAATTCCATAAATGGTGAATCCATCGGCGCGCCGGCTCCGTGTGCCAGCACAACCGTCGCCAGCGGGCTTCGCTTCGGCCCAACGATCAACAGCTCAACGTTTTTTCCGATTGCCTTCAACGCGTTACCAGAATGCCCTTCTCGTCCCGCAACTTGGCTGCGCCTTGGACGGTCACTTCGGTCTTGCGGCAAAACACGGTCTTCAAATTCGGAAGCTCGCTCAATTGGGCCAGCCCGTTGTCTGTGATACGGGAGCCGTCCAAGTTGACAGTCTCCAATGATTCCAACTTGGCGATCTCCGCCATGCTTTCATCAGTGACTGGCGTGCCGTTGAGGTACAACTTGGCGATGTTGGGAATCCGCGCGACGGCCGGCAGTACAGCGTTGATTTCTTCCACATTGGCAATGTTTGATGCCCCCAGATAGACGGCCAACTTTTCGCCCTCTTCCACTATCACTTCCTCTCCCGCGAACTCCAAGAGTCGGTCGAGGTCCGGCCTTGCCGCGTTGGCAAGTCGGGCATCGGAGAAGATCGCCGGGGGAACCGGCTCCGTCTCACCCCGGCAACCTGCTAACAGGACGCACGACGCCAGAATCACAAGACAGGAAAGAGCTTTGCCGAAAGATGGAGCATGCATGGACTGTCTTCCTTTCACCTCAGCGCTGGGCGGAATTGGCTGGAAATGAGTTTCGCCGCTCTAGGGCACCATACCGATTGACGTGAAACGCGGCAAAAGGTTTCAAAGACCGACGCGTGTTTCCTAATCAAGTCACAGCGTCTGCTCCCCCAAATATTCATCAACAATTCGACTCTGCACCGTATGCATCACAGACCGTCCCATCACGCGGATGACGGCCGCGTCAATTCCTGTCGACATAATTCCATAAGCATTGCCCGCAGTAACAAAACAATCATGCGGTGGCAGGTCCTCATATCGCTCACGGTGGATAACAACGTATGGCAGCGATTCAAATCGACGAGCGAAGGCGGCGCAAGCGTCCTGATGCGGGTGAATTAGCCAAAGTTCCAGAGTTTGCATTACGCCTAAGATAGTGTTTCCTGCGGTAACTGTCATTGCTTTCCAACAGGTTGGCGTTCACCTCGGGTTGGGCGGAGCCAAGATGGAGAGATATTCCTGCCAAGGGCCCACGGCATCCTGGTATTGAAACGCCAGAGCCTAGCAAACTTGTGCGATGTGATTGAGATCGTGTGCGGTCCAGGCAGCCAAGAGTTGACCCAGCGAAACCGTTCCCAGAGCTGGGTGTTCGCCTTCAAGCTGCAACTGGTCCGTTGTCAACGCGAGATCGTCCAGCGCTTGCAGATTTTCACCCCGCTCGGTGGCGAAGACCTTGAGCAATTCCGTCAAGGAACGAGTGCGGCACAGTTCGTCGTGCCCTTGCCGGTCGAACGGCTAGAACGACCGCCGGCGTCCCTCGGCAAGAATCTGTCGCGTACGAGGAATCCAGTCGGTTCGCTCCCCCCAGATCAAGTGCCCCACAATCTGATGTGGCGACCACGTCTGGGGACCATAGTTCGCGTGCGTCCAGTCTTCGTCCAGGCCGGAGAGCAGGGACCGCATGATGGCAGGCGTTTGACTGAGGGTGGAAACGCTGGCGGCAAGCTGAAATTCCATGAGTGATTTTTGAGGAACGAACTCTGTGCGAGGTCAGGCGAAATTCAATCGGCTGCTGGACAAGGCTCGGGGAGCATCCTAAGTTCGGCGTCAGGGGCAGGCAGCTCCTATCCCTCATGAATTCATTCTGACGGATTTTCTGCCCAATTCCAGAATCTCATCCCGCCAAACTCGTCGTAACCAGGTTTATGCCACTTGCCGATTCGTATGCGTTCTCGGACCTGCCGCTTTGGGCGTGGCTGACCTGGCTGTTCGTGATCGGCTCATGCATTGGCAGCTTCTTGAACGTCGTCATCTATCGACTGCCGGTTGGCAAAAGTCTGGTTCGGCCGGGCTCACACTGTCCAAGATGCAACAAACCGATCCGCGCCCGCCACAACATTCCGATCTTGGGGTGGCTGATGCTGCGCGGTAAATGCAAGGACTGCGAAACCCCAATCTCCGTGCGCTATCCGCTTGTCGAGTTGGCCGTGGGGACTATCTTTTTTGTGCTGGCCGGGTTGATCTTCGGTGGTGGCAGCGGCCACATGCCAGAGTCCTTTCATGTCGAGGTTGGCAAACGTTCCTTTTCCGAAGCCTGGGTGTGGCAGACGGCGCTGTACGCCTATCACGTGGTGCTGGCATGCTTCCTGGTAGCGTCCGGGATGATTGCCGTGGATGAGATGCGGCAAAAGGCGAGCCTGTCTGGCTTCACTGCGTTTCTTGGGCTAGCGACGCCGCTGTTCGCACCCTGGCTTCGTCCGACGCACTTTCTCTCCATCCTGGACCGTGTCTCCGTGTTCGCGGCCATCTGGGACGGATTGTTTGGCTTTTCAGCCGGCATTGCCATGGGATACATCGTGGCTTTCGCGCGCAAAGGGCGACGGAGCTTTCGGGCCGATACGATGTCCGTGTTGGCTGTGATTGGAGCGTTCCTGGGTTGGCAAGCGGTGCTGACAGTGTCCGCCGCAGCCAGCGCCACGGAACTCGGACGTCATTGGACGTCCTCCGGCAGGACATCCCAAAACCCGGCCCCTTGGATCACGGTCGCCGCGTTCTTCGCTGGTGTGCACCTGGTCGCCTGGCGGTGGATCTCCGTCTATGCGCAGGAACAGACGGAAACCATGCAGGGCGTCATCATGTTGGTGATGTTGGCGGTCACGGTGATTTGCTCGTGGGGCCATCAAAGGCTCGGCTCAGATGAGGGCGACCACCAGGAAGAGAATTTGGATCACCCTGCCAACCGGCGCCGAACCGCCACACGGGACAAGTTTAACAAGAACCGCAAGTGATGACCCGCACTCACCGCCACAGCGTTTCCGTGCGGCTGGCGATCATCGGTGCCGGCAAGGTCGCTGCGGAACATCATGTACCAGGCATTGCGCATGATCCACGTTGCGAGCTTGTTGCCATCTGTGACACCAATGAGCAACTTGTCAATCGGCGCCAGGCGCAATGGCAAGTCTCGCTTGCCACCAGTCGGCCGGAACGAATCATCAGCGACCCGGACATTGATGGTGTGATCATCGCCACGCCCAACGCCTCGCATGCCCCGCTCGCGTTGGCGGCCATCGCCGCCGGCAAGCATGTGATGTGCGAAAAGCCGTTGGGTTTGTCAGTGGCGGAAGCTGCAACGATGTTCAAAGCCGCACGCGCCGCCGGGATCGTGCACATGACCGCTTTCACTTATCGGTTTGCTCCCGCCATGCGTTACCTGCGCATGTTGGTGCAGTCCGGAGATCTGGGAGAGCCGCGTCACTTTCGTTCGCAACGGTTTCTGGATTGGCCGGAAACAAGCTGGGGTTGGCGGCAATCAAAAGCCTTGGCCGGTGCGGGTGATTTGTATGATATGACCATCCACCGCATCGATTTCGGTCTCGACCTGTTGGGTCCGATAGACCGTATCTGTGGTGCGTTGGAAAGATTCTGCCTCCGCGGCCAGACAGAAGATGGGGCTGCGTGCGAATCTTCCGACGTTGATGATTGGTCGTGCCTGTTGGGTCGGTTTGTGAACGGAGCCACCGGTGTTTGGGAAGGCACAACGCTGGCCAAAGGTTATCACATGGGAGGGGTCGGCCATGATTGGGCGGAGGTCAACGGTTCCACAGGCACGGCCATCTACCGTTTAGGTAAAGCTCATTCGCTGCTGTTGGGCAAGCCGGGTAAAGGGCTGGAAGATGTGGCCGTGCCGGAAAACTTGCTCACGCCGGCGGGAAGTCCGCGCGATCCGCAAGGACAACCAGCCGCGGTTGGCTTCCGGCAGGATTTGATCTGGGAGTTTGTCTCGGCCATTCGTGAAGGTCGTGACGCGGCCCCTTCCTTTGCTGACGGTTGGCAAGCTCAGGTGATTGCGGATGCGGCGATTCAGTCCGATTTGTCGGGCTCGTGGGTCGAAATCCCCCGGCAAAAGCCGTAAGCTGGGGAGCTTTGTGTTAAGAAGTTAAAGCCGCGCCGTCATGGTCGGCAGTCGTATCGCCTTCACTGGTTCTTTGCGGCATCTATGGAAAAAACTGAACTCCACTTTCGTCGTTCGCCCGTCTTGGAGCTACGAGGGGCCCGAATCTTGGCCACGGGGAGTTACGCCCCGGAACGCGTTGTGACCAATAGCGAGCTGCGCGAGCGCTACGGCTTTGACGAAGAGTGGATTGTTCAGCGAACAGGAATTCAGGAGCGGCGGTTTGCCGCCCCGGAAGAAGCGACCAGCGATCTGGCCACCAACGCTGCTCGACAGTGCATCGAACGCTCCGGCGTGGACCCGTCCGAGATTGACTTGTTGATTGTGGCCACGTTCACTCCAGACGTCTACTTGCCGGCGACCGCGTGCCTGGTGCAAGAGCGTTTGGGGTTACAGTGCGCGGCGATGGATTTGCAAGCTGCCTGTAGTGGATTTGTGTATGGGCTGGTCACGGCCATGAACTACGTGATCGGTGGCGGTGCTAGGTATGCACTGGTGATTGGCGCGGAGATCATCTCGCGATTCATCAATCCGGCAGACACTGGCACCTATCCGCTCTTTGGGGACGGCGCCGGCGCGGCGCTAGTGGGAAAAGGGAGCTCCGAGCAGGGGTTTCTCTCATACACCATGGGTTCGGATGGATCGGGCTCTTCGCTGATCACGTTGCCGCTAGGTGGCTCGCGAACGCCAGTTTCCGCTTCCGACGTCTTGGAGAACAAGCACTGCTTGTTCATGAACGGTCGCCCTGTCTTCAAATGGGCCATTCGGCTAGTCCATGACACGGTGCAAGATGTCGTCACGCACGCGGGCTTGGAAATCAATGACATCAAGACGTTTATCGCCCATCAGGCGAACACGCGGATTCTGGATTCAGCCATCGATCAACTGGGAATCGACCGGGAAAAGGTGTTCATGAACCTCTCCCGCTATGGCAATACGTCAGCAGCGAGTGTTCCTCTGGCACTGGATGAAGCTCATTCCGCGGGGTTGTTCGGCGAAAACGATCTGGTGCTTTTGACCGGGTTTGGTGCGGGACTGGCTTGGGCAACCGGCGTTTTCCGCTGGTAGGGCGTCTGCCTGTCGTGGTTGCTGGTGAGAGCAGGCATGCCCAGCATGCTTAGGCCGGATTGACTGGTTTTCCTGCCGGTCATGATGCCCGCTTTTGGCCGGCGAATCTGATAGCAACATTGACGGATGGCCATTGCGCCGCAGAATTGTCATGCGTTGGCGTCGTTTGTTTGCGGCCAACCATCACGGCAATCACTCTCCGAACAGGAAAAGACGATGAGCGTGGAAACCACGGAAGCTCCGCAAGTTCAACGCCTCCCTAATCGCCACGAAGTCTCAAAAGAAGATCAGTGGGACTTGAGCAGCCTGTTCGAGTCACCGAAGAATTGGGAGGAGGCGTTCCAAAGATGGGAGGCCTCGATTCCTCGCTACGAAGAATTCCGTGGGACGTTATCCAAGAGTGCGGCGGACTTGCTCGCCTGCCTAACATTTGACAGCACGTTTGACCGCGAAGCCGAACGCTTGGGCACGTACGCCTTCTTGCGCACGACGGAAGATACCTCTGACAGCGACAGCCAAAGTCGTCGCGCGCGGTTCGTGAATGTCGCCAGCCGAGCACAACAGGTCGCCAGCTACATTCGGCCAGAGTTGATGGCGATTGACGACGCCACGGTTGAGCGCTACCTCAAGGATGAAACGTTGGCTCTGTTTCATACGCAACTGCAGCGCATCTTCCGCTACAAGCCGTACACGCTCTCAGAGCAAGAAGAGCGGTTGCTGGCCATGCAGGCGGAGATGTCAGATACGGCCAACCAGGCGTTCCGGCAACTCACCGATGCCGATTTGAAATTCGGCGAAGTAGCCGATGAGGGAAAGAATCGCCTGGAACTAACGCACTCTACGTTCTCACGGTTGCTGCACTCGCCCGACCGCGAAGTCCGCAAGACGGCCTTTCATCAGTATTACGAGCAGTACTCAGCGCATGAGAACGCGCTAGGGGCGCTGCTGGAAGGTTCCATTCAACGCGATGTCTATTACGCTCGTGCACGCGGTTATGACAGCGCTTTGGGGGGAGCTTTGTTTGCTGATGACGTCCCGCAGTCAGTCTACGACAACTTGGTTGCGGCCGTCCGCGATAACCTCGATGGTGTCTACAAGTACCTGGACCTCCGCCGCAGGGCCATGAAGCTTGATGACATTCATCACTACGATACGTATGTTCCCATCGTCAGTGATCTGAAGATGGAGCATAGTTGGGATCAGGCGGTCGAGGTGGTGATTGAAAGCTTGCAACCGTTGGGCGAGGAATATTGCACGGCACTGGCGAAGGGACTGCGCGGGCGATGGTGCGATCGCTATGAAAACCAGGGCAAGCAAAGTGGAGCCTTCAGTTGTGGTTCGTTTGACGCGGAACCGTTTATCCTGATGAACTATCAGCCCAGCGTGCTCAATCACGTGTTCACGCTCACGCATGAAGCCGGGCACAGCATGCACTCGTATTTTTCCTCCAAGTATCAACCGTACGAGTACTATGACTACGTGATTTTTGTGGCAGAGGTCGCCAGCACGTTCAATGAACAACTGCTGAGCAAACATCTACTGGCCAATGCCACGGATGATCGCCAGCGAGCCTACTTCATCAATCGCGAGATCGACGACATCCGCGGCACCATCATCCGCCAAACCATGTTCGCGGAGTTCGAGAAGATCTCGCACGCCATGGTGGAAGCCGGCGAGCCGCTGACACTGGCCGCCATCAAGGATGTCTATGGCAAGTTGCTGGCCGACTACTTTGGACCGGACTTCAAACGCGATGATTGCTTGAGCCTGGAGTGCCTGAGGATTCCGCACTTCTATCGAGCCTTTTACGTCTACAAGTACGCAACCGGAATGTCAGCGGCAATCGCGCTTGCGGAGCGCGTCACCGGCGGCGGGCCGCAGGAGTTGGGTGATTACCTGGGCTTCCTCAAGGCAGGCTGCTCCAAGTTCCCTCTGGAGATCCTGCGCGACGCCGGAGTTGATATGTCACAGCGCGCTCCCGTTGACACGGCACTGAAGCGGTTTTCCACGCTGGTGGATGAACTCGACAGCCTGTTGTGATCGATCCTTGGCTGAAGTACATGGCGTCGGGCGACGATCAAATCAAGCGTCTCCTCGAGTATCGCGCTTCTTATCGGCGCGAATCACGTTTTGCCATGAGCGGCTGTCGATCACTCATGCGTACGGCCGAATTGTCATTCAACGGGATTGCTTACATCGTGGGTCCGTTTGCTTCGCATGCACGTTTGAGCGAAAATAACTGGCGCGGAGGTGTATTGAAGCTCCGCCGGGGCATGCCTTCCATTGCCCTCACCCCCAGTGGTGGAAGTCGCCAGTCATCATGCAGAATGGCTCATGAGTGAATCACCTCAACAACAAGCCTCTCCACCGCAGAACGAACCTCCTGGGTCCGGGTTGCGTTTTGGTACCGGAACGCTCCTGTTTGCGTTCACGATGGCCATCCTCATGGCCGCGGCATGTGGAGGGTTGGTGAGGACACAGAGCGTTGGTGCCCAGGACGCAAAGATGTTGATCTTTGCGCTGCCGTTGGGAGGGATGATCGTCGCCAGCATCCTGCGAGCGTTGGCAAAATGGTTCGATGGCCGGTCCCAGTAGAATACGGTAAACGAGATAGCGCGTGGCGTTCGTGCTCCCATCGCCGACCCTACAAACGAATCAATCGGACCCGGCATTGAGGTTCGAGGGGGAACAACCGTTTCGTTCCGCTGGAGTTCTTTGCCGCGTTCTCGGGGGAATGTCACAATAAAAAAGCTTACTACGATCGCACACCGCAGGGAGTGTTCGGTTGTTGTTGGGAGTGATTGATTCAGATCCGCCACCTGCACGCGAAACTTGCCATGGGCCATCCCACACGTGCCGCTTTGCACTACCTGTTGATCTTCGCCTGCTTGGTTTCGCAGGTGTTGTTGCCTGCAGCAACCGCCGGCGGCGGCAAGCTGATCCTCATGGATAACACGGAAATTGAGGGAACGATTGTCTTCTTCAAGTCCATCAAGGGCGGACCAGCTGTGGGGCCGGAAGATTACCGTACGGTGGTGACGTGCAATGATCAGTTGCGGAGATACTATGTGGCCAATCGCTACGTCAGCGAAGCGATCCCTGCGGATATCAATCAAATTCCTCCGGTTAAGATCCAACTGACTCACCATAGGATCCCGCCAGGCGGCAACGTCGTGGCAGTTGTCGGTGCCCCGATGCGGGTGACAGAGTTCGACGAACGAGGCGTGCGGATTTTCACCATGGCGACGGATCGTGGCAAGCTCGACGTGATTCAAGGCATCACAGAGATCACACCTCGCTATGCCAAGCTCGTCGCGCTGGAGGGCGAGAACCGGCAGCGGCTTCTCTGGGATACGCGCGTTGCCACGTCATCCATTCCGCATGATCGGCTGCGGCGCATTTTGTATCGTGCGATTGACAAGACGGACCTTAAGCAGCGGATGCTAATCTTCAACCTGTTTCTCCAGATGGAACGATTTCGCGAAGCTCGCACAGAGCTGGAAACCATCTTTGAGGAGTTTCCCAACGCGGAAGCAGATTTCGGACAGTTCGTGACCACGTTGCGGCAACTGGAAGCTCGACGGATCGTCCGTGAGATCGAGCTTCGCGGCGCGGCCGGGCAACACATGGCAAAGTATGCGTTCCTCAAACAGTTTCCCAGTGATGGAGTCGCGGGAGAAACGCTGCAACAAGTCAGCAAGCTGATTGAAGAGCATGACTCCACTGCAACCAAGGGACGAGAAATCATCGCGCGCCTACGCGACTTGACGGACAAAATCGAATCCGATTTGCAGGAACAGATCAAACCGGTGATTGATGAGATCGCTCTGGAGCTGAACTTTAACACCATCGAGCGGATGGCGCCATTCGAAACCATCTCTGAGAATGAGAACGCCAAGCCGGATGAATCATTGGCGATGGCTGTCAGTGGGTGGATTTGCGGACCGCAAACCGCCACAGCCAACCTCCCCGTAGCGTTTTCACTCATTCGCGTGCGAGAGATCGTACGCAAGTATCTGCGCGCTGGTTTGCAAGTTGATCGCGTGAATCTACTCAAGGAACTGGCGGATGAAGAAGGCGCAGATCCGCAATACGTGGCGCCAATGCTGGAAGCTATGAAACCGCCGCTGGCAACGGAATCGCAAGCCAACGGATTCTACGAGCTGGAAGTTGAGAGTGTGCCCGGCGCGATGCCGTTTCGGTACTACGTGCAACTGCCGCCCGAATATGATCCCTACAAGAAATATCCCACCGTGGTGACGCTACATGGCGGTTTCACCACGCCCCAGACACAAATCGACTGGTGGGCAGGGCCGACGAACGAGAGCGGCGCACGCGTGGGCCAAGCTTCACGGCATGGATATATCATCGTTTCCCCGGCTTGGGCTGGCCCGCATCAAACCAGCTATGAGTATTCTCGTGCGGAGCACCTGGCCGTGTTGTACAGTCTGCGCGACGCATGCGGCCGGTTCAGCGTTGACACAGATCGCGTGTTCCTTTCCGGTCATTCGATGGGGGGAGACGCCGCTTGGGATATCGGACTGGCTCATCCTGACCTGTGGGCCGGGGTGATTCCAGTTGCCGCCACGGCCGGCAAGTATGTCAACCTGTATTGGGAAAACGCCAAGCTGTTGCCAATGTATTTTGTTTCTGGCGAACTTGACGGCGACCGCAAGGAAGTCAACGCGGTGACACAGGACCGCTACCTCTCCCGAGCGTTCCCAACTCGCATCTGTGAATTCCTCGGCCGAGGTCATGAACCATTCTCGGATGAGATCCTGGATCTGTTCGAATGGATGCGGATTCACCGCCGTGATTTCTTTCCGCGAGACTTCAAAGCGTTGACGATGCGGCCCTGGGATAGCTTCTTCTGGTGGATTGAAGTCGAAGGTCTGCCTCAGAAGTCGATGGTCGAACCGGATTTCTTTAGTCGGCGGCCGCGAGGCACAGCGCCGGCGGTTCTGGAAGGAGAAATCAGCAACAACAACATCGTGCGGATCAGGAGCGGCGCTAAAGAATCGATCGTTTGGCTTTCCCCGGAAATGGTTGATTTCAATCAGCCCATCACCATTCGTTCCGGCGGTCGAACAATCCGCTACAACGCTGAGGATGCTCTGCCCAATGTTGAGGTGGTGCTGGAAGACGCGCGCACACGCGGAGACCGCCAGCATCCGTTTTGGGCGAAAGTGGTCGTGGCGGGAAGGTAGCGCAGCCGCAAGCGGGTGACGGCATTCTTTTCGTTTCTTAGACTATCACTGTTCAGAGCTGCTGTTCACATCGCCGGCGTCCTTACGCCTTGGCATCGGCAACGCGCTTGGTTCGTATTCCCTTTGCGCTAGCGCTCCTCCCTCACTTCGTTTTTAACGATGACAACCACTGCACAGAAAATGCCATTGTGGCTGGAGAAGCTGCTGGGCCAACACCCGGACCAAACGCATCGCCCGCTAGAGGAGTTTGTCAACGCGGCGCCACGTTTGGAAGCTTTGAGTGATGTCGCATCGGGCACGCCTGTGCTGGTCCGCGGGGATGTCGATTGCAAGCCAGGTACAAGTGTCGGTGATGGCGATGTTCGCCTCCGCTCGATGCTGCCGACTCTTCGCTTTGGTCAGGAACGCGGTTGGAAGCAGATTCTGCTGGGACATCGAGGCCGTGACCCGGAAGCTTCGCTTTCCCAAGTGCGCATTCGCTTGCAGGAATTGCTCCCGGGTGAAGTTGGCTTTGTCGAAAACTGGCTGGACGCGGAGTCTCTCCAGGTTACATCTGCGTTTGAACAGGCCATTGAGCGCTGTCCCACCGGTGGCTTCGTACTGTTGGAGAACACGCGCAAGTATGAAATCGAGCGGGCCTTGTGGAAAGCGAAGTCCGCAGAGATTGAACGTCTGGCACCGCGATTGGCACAGTTTGCGGATTCCCTGGCCGGTGTCGCCGGCGTGTATGTCAATGAAGCTTTTTCGGCAGGCAGTCTGGACGCGTCAAGCACGATTGTTCCTGCAGCAGTAGGACGTGTCGCCCTGGGACAATACGCCGCCAATGAATTTGCAGGACCCGTACTCCGGTGCCGCGACGCTTCGCTAGTTGTCTTCAGTGGCTTGAAGGCAGACAAACTGGATGATCTCGAAGGCATTGTCAACCGCGGCAAGGTGCGGATGGTCATCGCTGCTGGCAGCCTCGCCATGGCGTTGCTTAAAGGGAGGGCACTACTTGATGGTGCGGACTACTGCCTGGGAGTGGCCGAAGCTCCCAGTCATGTCGATAAGCCGTACTACATTCCGCCGGAGCGGATCAGGCAGGCAACGCGAATGATTTTCGCAGGACGAGAGAACAATGTCGAGTTTGTGCTGCCGGTTGATTTTGTACTAGCCGACGGCAGCATCGCGAATAGCGTGCCGCCAGATGGCCAGCAACTGGACGTCGGCCCTGCAACAAGTGATGCGTTCGCTCACAAGGTCTCAGAGTTCTTGGAAACACAAGCCGAAAAGGTCGTGTTCCACAATGGCGTATTTGGCAAGTTTGAGGATCCGGCGTATGAGGAAGGAACGCGTAAGTTTGTCTTGCAGTTCAAGCGAATGAAAGACAAAGGCGCTGAAGTTTATGTCGGTGGCGGTGAAGGGGGCAAAGCTCTGGAAAGATACGGCCAACCGGAATGGGTTACCCATTGCTTCACCGCTGGCGGAACAGTGCTCAATGCTTTGGGGGATGAACCGATTCCCTACCTGCTGGCACTGCACATGGCAAGCCAGTGATGTTTCGCGTCTTCACGCGCACTCGAATTGAAAACGTTCTTACTTGGCTGAAGCTTGCCAGGCCTCAACGCCATCAGGCGTGGACAGCAGCAGAACGGCCGTGCCGTTGATCTGCGTGACGGCGAATCCGCTGATCGTTTTG
This sequence comes from Pirellulales bacterium, assembly GCA_028066245.1. GTDB lineage: Bacteria > Planctomycetota > Planctomycetia > Pirellulales > S012-138 > CALJLD01. Next base: position 41,910 of record JALCBR010000004.1, read on the forward strand.
CCGGTAGCGAAGGTATCGAGCACACGTCCTCCAGTGGCGATGAAGTGCAACGAACCATCAGCACAGGCGATAATCCAATGGGACGCTTCGCTCGTAAGCTGGCCCCACCCAATCTGGTTGAGCGTTTGATGCTTGCCGCCGACAGGCAAAGGGTAACTCCAAAGCTCATCTCCATCAGCATTAAAGCCGACAGCCAATCCGGTGTGGATTTGTGGAAAGCTTAGCCCACAGAACTCGTTGAAGCCGTCACCGTTAAGATCGTGTCCGACGATCGTGTCGAGTCGCTTGTCGCTGACCGGGACGTCCTTCCCCCGTTTTCCATCGGACGTCAGACTGACCAGCATTCTGCCTGGCAGGGTGTTGCAGCATAGTAAGACCCGAGTTCCATCCTTGGTTGTGGATTGTGCCATGCTGGTGACATCACTCAGCGATCGATTCGACCAGGCGCGCTCTCCATCAAGATTAATGACTTGAACGCCGACCAGTCCGTAATAGGCCAAGGCGACTTGTAACGAGCCTGCCCCTTCCAGATCAACCAAGTGCATATCGGCAATGCCGGCATGTTCCGGTCCTGGTGGCGGGTACTGAAACAGCAAGTTCCAATCTTCGTCAAAGATACTTGCTTGTTGCTGGCCGATGGCGGCCACTGCAAAGTAACGCTTGCCGGCTCCGTCGACCGCCGCGCGCGTGAATGTCGCCGCCGGCGGCCCGCCCGAGGCGAGCTGATGTCGGTTGATAATTTCGCCCGCCGGCGATAGCTCGGCCACCCCGTGATATCCTTCATGGACGATGATCCTTGGTCCATCGGCTCCCGGAACAGTCAGCAGGTTCCCCGGCTGCTCGACAGCGACCGTCCAGATGTTTTCCAGTTTGATGCTTTCCGGTTCTGACGCGGGAGCCGGCACAACGCTAGTGTTTCCAACGACAGTGTTTGATGATTGCGCCACTGCATCGCTCATCAATTGTTCTTCATGCTCCGTGATCATCTGTTGGGCAAACCCCTGGCCGTTGAGGATCGCGTCGATCTTTTCCGCCAATCGAGGGACGGGATCATCACCAGGAACGGTGCCGTACCCCATTTCGCAGTACTCGACAACTCCCTCCGGTGAAAGGATGAAGGCATAGGGATACATGTTGAAGCCAAAGGCCGTTCCCGCCTGTGTTTCGCCAGAATCCCGTGCCACGTCCAACTGAATGTCTTGCTGCTTGATGATTGCCGCGACATCCTCATTTGACGCCTGAGGGTCAATGTTTACGGAGAGGATTCTCACGTCTTCGTTGGCCGCGTATTGCTCCCGCAGTTTGGCCAAGCGGGGCAGGTTGGCCAGGCAGATGCCGCTTTCATCAGCCACCCAGAAATCTAGTAGCACGACTTTTCCGGCGAGTGACTCCGCGTCGATCGTCTCGTCATTCAACGAGGTGAATTCGAATGCCTCGGGCTTCTTTCCCAAGCTGGCAGCATACGTCGGCGGAACCAATCGCCTGACGACCTTTGCGTTACCTAGATCCACCTCAAAAGCCACATCCGGCAGTTCCGCATCGAGTTTCGCGCCCACAAATTCGATGGTGCGCTCGTTCCCGGCTGCATCGGGGATTTCAATTCGCCGTAGCGTGTAGTCCTGCTGATCAATCCAATAGACCTCCTCGCCTTCAATTATTTGACCTTCGTCGAGGACAAGTCGACGAAGAAATCTCACCCGGTAGCACATTCCGCCGTTCAGGTCGCGGGCATCTACAAGTTCTGGCCGTTCGGCCGCTCCATTAAGCAGCTCATTGGCCATATCATCTTTAAGCAGCAGCCCGATCTGAATCGCTGACAATTGGTCTTTGGCCAAGCGAGGGTCAAAGAACACGTCTTCAGGCGTGAGTTGGTCCGGAACGTTCCGCGAAGCCACATATCCTGGAACGTCATAGTAGCTGCCGTAGATTTGTTGTCCGTCCGAGACGATCATGCTGCCGCCGATTTGTGTTCGAATCTTGTTGGGGGACTGATAGGCGACAAAGAGCGGCGTCTCGTAGGCCATCGGTTCAGTCAGGCCTTCTTCCTGGATGATCTCGCGGAAGACGGCGTTGTCTTCGTAACTCTTCGCCGCTCGGTAGGTCTCAGCCATTTTGAGGATGATGGCCTCGGCCTGGTCGGCGGGATTTGTAATGGTATCGCCATTGTCGCTGGAAGCTCCGGCTCCTGCCGAAGTACCTGTGCTAGCGGAATCGCCACTTGAGCTGGTCGAATCGTCACCCCGGCTTGTTGATGCGTCACTCTCGGATGTGGTCGAACCACTGGCTCCACCGTCGACGCCGATGGGGTTTGCCTCTCCACAGCCGGAGAGCACGAGAATCAGCGAGCAGGAAAAAGACAAGAGCCACGCGAAGCATCCGCCCCAACGACGGTGTTTAGAGCGGAGTTGTCTTAAACACTCTAAGGAGGCTGAAACCTCTGCGAGCGAAGAGCTTGGTTTCCAGGGATCCATCGAAATCTCCCAAGGAGTGAATGAGTCATTGTTGATGGCGATGGCTGGGATGGGGAGTCCATTCCAGCCATCACTGCTATCTCAGCAATCAAGGCGGTCGGGCTTCGCTGATTCCATCATTATTTTGCCTTGCTCGAATATGGTAAAGCTCAGTCGGCGTTCCCTGCGTGAGCTCGGTCTCTACGGTCATGCACGTTTCAGAATACAACCAGAGCGGGAGATTCGTCTGTGGGGCCAATCGATGCCACGAGTCCATTTGGTGTGCGAAACTGTCGCACATCGGCATGAGAATGACTCTGATGAACGGTCGGATGATCCCAAACGGCATAACCTGCCGATGGAGATCACCTGGGGCTTGGCGATTCTGGGTAAATTGCGTTCTGGCCGCTTGAGGCAGTAAACGGGGGGTAATAATATGAGCGGTTCTGTTTTTACGGCGGACGAACGGGGGCGGAAGAGTGTTTCGTGCTCGGCAAACACTGCCGACTGGGGACAAATACAGTTGACATAGCGCTTTTCCACACGCCAAAGTGAGACTGGTAGACGCTGGCGGTTGAGCCGCAAACTTTGGTGGTTGAAAAGGTTGGCATGCGCTGAAGCCACTCGCGAACGAATCGCGGCTGTTGAAGAACTGATTCAAGATTAGGCGACCGCACCGCCTCCTTTCATCCTGACTGGCACGCATTAGCGATGGCGAACCCTCCTGGTCATTATGCGCGGATGGATGTCGCGCCAAATGGCGAAGCTCTTTTGGATGAGGACAGCTCGGCCTCGACGGTGGCTGCTGAACCCCGTCTTGCGGCCAATTCGGCAACGCAGATCGAGGTCAAAGATGTTGCCCCGTGTCCCATCCATCACCTGATTGAGGAACAGGCCAAGCGAACGCCGAAGAATATCGCCCTTGAGAGTTCGGCGGTGTCCCTGACATATGCGCAACTCGATCAAGCGGCCAATCGATTTGCCTGGCGGTTGCGGAACGCCGGAGTCAAGCGAGGGGAGTTGGTCGGCCTCTTTGTTGATCGTGGCCCGCACGCCATCGTCGCAATCCTTGGAATTCTCAAAGCCGGTGCTGCGTATCTGCCGTTGGATCCCACCTATCCCGAGGCGCGGATACACTTTATGCTCACCGACGCCCAGCCGCGCGGTGTCGTAACAACAGAACCCCTTGCTGACGTCTTCTACCGCCACCTGCAGGCGGAATCCTGCGAAGACTGCTCAACGATCGACGTAAACAGCCCCCAGGTCTGGAAGGTTGATCTCGACGAGATTCTGGTTGATGAGCCCGCCTCCGCAGTCCAGGGCGATTCGCCTCCCGAAGTTGGCACCCAGCCGAGTGATCTCGCCTATGCCATCTATACGTCTGGCTCAACAGGACGTCCAAAAGCTGCGTTGCTGGCTCACCAGGGGCTGCGAAACCTGTGTGCCGCTCAACACGCCTTCTTCCCCGTTACGGCGGAAAGCCGTGTCCTGCAGTTTGCGTCATTGTGTTTTGACGCCAGCGTTTCGGAAATCTTCGTGACGCTCACCTGCGGCGCAACCTTGTGCCTGGTGGGGGAACGCGACCTCGCGCCTAGCCGGCTGGCGGAGACGCTCAACAAACTCAGGATTTCGGTGGCGACGATACCGCCCTCGGTGCTGAATTCGCTCTATAACGCAGAGCTCCCGTGGCTACAGACCCTGGTGACTGCCGGCGAGAGTTGTCCCACGCGGTTGGTGGAACGTTTCTCTGTTGGGCGACGATTGATCAACGCCTATGGTCCAACCGAAGCGACGGTGTGTGCGACAATGCACGTTTGCGATCCTGGCGATGCGGGACCACCGCCTATTGGTCCAGCGATTCCCGGCTGCCAGGCGTTGATCCTTGATCAGCAGCAAAACGGGTCTTCCCCAGGAGAGACGGGAGAGATCTACCTGAGCGGAATCGGTCTCGCCCAGGGGTATCTCAATCGGCCTCAATTGACGGCCGAGAAGTTCGTGTCGCTGCCGCATCGTGGTGATGGACTGTGGTACCGCACTGGTGATCTTGCCCGTTTGCGAGCGGATGGCAGCCTGGAGTTTGTCGGCCGAACGGACCAACAGGTGAAAATTCGCGGTGTCCGGATTGAGTTGGGCGAACTGGAGCATGCTCTCGAGCAGCACGCTGACGTCCAAGAGGCCGTCATCACCACTCACGAGAATGATAGCGCCAAACGGTTGGCTGCGCACGTGTCGATCGGCAGTGGATCATCGCTGACATCGGAGGAATTGCTGACGTGGTTGAGGTCACGTGTTATGCCGGCGATGCTCCCCAGTGAACTCCATTGCCGAGAAACAATGCCGTTGCTTCCCAACGGAAAAATTGACCGCAAGGCGCTGCAGCGCCTCATTGAGGACAATCATTCTGCCAAACGCCAATCTTGCGAGCCGCAGGAATCAGATCCCGTCGCGCAGCAGGGGCCACGAGATCGTCTCGAACTGTTGGTGAGCGAACTGTTTCGCGAGATTCTTTCGATCGCTAGCGTTCGCTTGAATGATGACTTCTTTGTGCTGGGCGGAGATTCTCTGCAAGCCATGGACCTGCTGGCTCGTCTGGAGACGGAGCTGGGATTTGCGCCTTCTATGCCGGAGTTGATGCAATCGCCAACCACCAGTGGGCTGGCAAAGGCGCTGGCAGGAAGGATTGCCGAATCATCTCCTGGCGATGGACGGTCCGCTGCTTGGAATCCACTGGTCCCGCTGTCACCCAGTGGCGCGACGCATCCGCCTGGTGCGCGGCCGCTCTATTGCCTACACCCTGGCGGTGGCAACGCCCTGTGTTTTTTGGATCTGGCCAAACACCTAGCCGCCGACCGCCCCGTGATTGGGATCACTGCGCGAGGACTAGAACCCGGTCAGACACCTCTGGAAACGGTCGACGCTTTGGCCACGGAATACCTGGCCGCCATTCGCGAGCATCAACCGGAAGGCCCTTACGCGATCTGTGGTTGGTCCTTCGGCGGAATTGTTGCCTTTGAGGTGGCCAATCGTTTGATCCAGGCTGGCGAAGAAATTGAACACCTGGGGATCATCGATATCGGGCTGTTGTACTCATTCGGCGTGCTGACGACGTTGTTCCCTGAGGGCGATCTAGCACTGTTCGAGTTGCGGCGACTGCCGCCGGACGATCAGATCCGTGAGTTCACCACACGAACCGCAGCCGCGAAGCTGATTCCCCCGGGCGCGAACGTGGAACTGGCACGCCGCATCTACGATACGTTTATGGCCAACGTGGATGCGATGATGAATTACCGTCCCGAACACTATCCCGGCCGGATGACGCTCTACCGCGCGGCTGAGCCGTTGGTTCAATTGCGGAGAGAACTGGCCGACGAATGGACGGAGTTTTGCGACCACATTGAAGTTTGCAGTGTGGCTGGGAACCACCTGACCATCATCCATGAGCCCAACGTGGCCGACTTGGCCGACCAAATGCGGCAACGCCTGGCGTTTCGATAGTCGTCGAAACAACTCAGAGCTCTCCCGAGTTTGCCGGCGTCATGCCCGTTCGGCGACACCCCACCATCTTATCCCGCCACAGCGTCGCCCCGGGCTTCAATGAGTTGATCCAACTCGGATTTCAGTTTGGAGAGAATCTCGTCATAGCTGAATTGACCCAAGGGTTCTGTGCCACGTTTAAGATTGACGTAATTGGGTCCGCACCATAAGCCTAGGTCGGCGTCGTCCGTTTCACCAGGGCCGTTGACGCGGCAACCCATCACGGCAATGGTGATCTGATGGTCCCGGGCGTACTCAGTCATTCGCCTGACGTCTTCGGCCAGTTCGATGAAGGCTTCGTTCTCCACGCGAGAACAGCTCGGACAACTGATGATGTTTAGCGTTGAGAGGCCATAGTCGACAACGCTCCGTACGCGCCCCGCTTCAATATCCGCCAGAATACTCCGCCCCGCTTCAATCTCCTCCGGCTTGCGGGCGTTGGAAACCGTCAGCGAGACGCGGATCGTGTCACCAATACCACGGCTGATAAGTTGTTCGAAGGCGATCCGCGTCTTGATGATTCCCTCTGGCGGCATGCCGGCTTCCGTCACGCCCAAATGAAGCGGCACATTAGGACGGGCCTCCGCGAAGCGGCGATTGACCTCGATTACCTTTCGCGGATCAGAGTCTTTCAGTGAGACGCAATACTGCGTAAAGCCCAGCTCGTCCAACGCTTCGCAATGCTCCACCGCGCTTTCCAACATAGGACTGATGGAGTCATCCGCGTCAAAAACTTCTGCCTTAGCTGGATCAACGGAACCACAATTCACACCGACACGAATCGCACAACCGTGTTCAGCGGCTGCGCCAGCAATGAACTTGACCTTTTCCCGCCAAGGCTTTTCGCGCTCGTGGTGATAGAGATGTCCGGGGTTATAGCGAATCTTGTCGACGTGAGGCGCCAGTTGTGTAGCCAGACGGTAGTTCTCCTGGAGGTCCACGGCCAAGTTGGGCCGAACGCCCTTGCAGGTGAGCAGCTTGCGGATCTCGGCTAGCGCTTCTGCATCCTTGGAACTATCAACCGCAACGCGAATGACGTCCGCGCCAGCCTCGTGTAATGCCAAGATCTGGCCGAGCGTGGCTTCCACGTCTTGCGTGGACGTCGCTGTCATGCTCTGCACGGCAATTTGGTGACCGGCACCAATGCTCACCGTTCCAATGCGAACCGTTCTGGTGGGATTGCGGTGGATGTCAACCATGAGTGTCAGGAACGATGTCGAGAGATTCCAGAACGTTTGGGAGCTGCCTGGACGTCGATGTGTTCAGTTCTCATTCTAGTCTGGAGGCAATGACGGCGGTATGCCTGTAGAGAGAAGGTTACTTGAAGAACACTCCTGCCGCGGACTTCCGCCTCGGTTGATAACCGCACTTGTGAAATTTCTGGCAACATAGATCGGGGGCTGGGCGTTTCTTTTCACGCCTACTCATCGGTCAGCACTAAGGCGTTTGGCAAGGGTAACCAAATGTCGATCGCGGCTCCGCGAATGTGCGTAGAGGTGGATGCGTGCCTAACCGTCCGGTGAGATAGCTCCAGCAGGTGTCGCTCTTGCCTGGGAATTGCCCTGCGCCACGTTGTCCACACGTCCCTTAATTCCTAAGCTTATGGTTAGGAAGGACGTGGCGATTCTTTGCCTTATGCGCCCCGTCCGTTGAGCGCGGGATTCGTGAGCAATGCTTCTCATAGGGAACTAATTCGTGGCCTCAGCCGAGCCAGCTGTCATTCTTGAATGTTGATATGGAACAAGAGCCCAAAACGCCGGATAAGTCATCCGATTCACCGAAGCGCCCCTCCAGCAGCAGCAAAGAGAAAAAGCCCCGCAGCGCATGGCCGTGGCTGGTCTTGCTGGTGATTGGTGTGTTGTTGATCGTCTCGCTGGTGATCAACCCCGGCGGCGTGGAAATGAAATTCGGCACACTCCAGCAATTGGTCAAGAAAGGAAAACATGACAGCGGCGCCACTGAGGCGACGATTGTCAAGGAAGAGCTCGATGAGAATCGAATTGCCATCTACGATTCACCGTCGAATTTCGTTGTGGGGCCCAAGCGGATTACTGGCAAGGTCTTTCGTCAGATTTCCAATCCCAAGCAACCGGACGAACAATCAAGCGAACGGGCCGAGGTCTCGTTCTATGCGTTGCGTGACGGCCTCCCGGACAACAACGCATTTCAACAACTGTTGGACAACCACGGCTTCTATGATCACACCGGTAGCAAAGAAGAAAGCGTGTGGAGCAGTTTTCTGCCGCTTTTGGTTGTGACGGCGATCTTCATCGGTGTGTTCATCTTCATGATGCGGCGGATTGGCGGAGCCGGTTCGCCGATGGCTTTCGGACGCAGTCGCGGCAAACTTTTCGCCCAAGAGGATTTGGGGATCACCTTTGCGGATGTGGCCGGCATTGATGAGGCCGTCGAAGAACTGCGCGAGGTCGTCGAGTTCCTCCGTACTCCCGAAAAGTATCAAACGCTGGGCGGACGAATCCCCAAGGGTGTGTTGCTGGTTGGTCCCCCTGGAACCGGCAAGACGTTGTTGGCCAAAGCCATCGCCGGTGAGGCTGACGCGCCGTTCTTCAGCCTGTCCGGATCAGATTTTGTCGAGATGTTTGTTGGCGTGGGCGCGGCCCGTGTTCGCGACATGTTCCGCCAGGCCGAAACGAAAGCTCCCTGCATCATCTTCATTGATGAGTTGGACGCACTAGGGAAGACGCGTGGCTCATCCGTCGTTGGAGGTCATGATGAGCGAGAGCAAACGCTCAACGCGCTACTGGTCGAAATGGACGGCTTTGACTCCAACAGCGGAATTATCGTGTTGGCGGCAACCAACCGCCCAGAGACATTGGATCCGGCGCTCTTGCGTCCTGGTCGTTTTGACCGCAACGTGCTAGTGGATCGGCCCGATGTCCGCGGGCGTGAGGCAATCCTCAAAGTCCACGTTAATGATGTCAAACTGGATGATTCCATCAAACTGGATCAGGTCGCGGCGATCACGCCTGGTTTTGTGGGAGCAGACTTGGCGAACTTGGTCAACGAAGCTGCCCTGCTGGCCGCCCGTAAAGGCAAGCAGTCTGTGGGAATGGATGAGTTCAATGAAGGTGTCGAACGTGTGACCGCCGGCCTGGAAAAGAAGCAACGGGTGATGCGCGAGGACGAGAAGTTCCGCGTCGCCTATCATGAGAGCGGACATGCCCTGGTGGCCTACAGCCTGCCGAACACGGACCCCGTGCATAAGGTTTCAATCATCCCCCGCGGGCTAGCGGCACTGGGGTACACACTGCAACGCCCGGAGGAAGACCGCTACCTGATGACGCAGGGTGAGTTGGAAAGCCGGATCCAAGTTCTGTTGGCAGGGACGGTCACCGAAGAACTGATCTTTGATGATGTCTCGACCGGTGCACAAAACGATCTCGAACGCGCCAGTGAAATCGCTCGGGCGATGGTGATGGAATTTGGGATGAGTCGGATGGGGCGGGTGAATTTCCGCGAGAGCAACCGCAGCGCGTTCCTGCCTGGCGGCGGAGGTAGCGATTGGCCCAGCGCTCGCCAGCACAGTGAACAGACCATGCGCGAAATCGACGAGGAAGTTCACCGCATTATTGATGAAAGCTTGGAAAAGACACGCAACATTCTCACCGTGCGGCGTGAAGCTCTGGAAGCCTTGGCCAACCTGCTGATGGAGCGAGAGACCATCAACGCGGATGAGCTTCGCGAAGTCATTGACGCGACGGCAACCAGTCCGCTGATTGTGCCAGGCACGGACGCTGAGCCGCGGAGAACGAGTGACGACGTCGAGGAAGACGGCAAAGAACAGAACCGCCGTGATCAAGGATGACGGTGAACGCTGTTTGTGTTGGTCTTTTCAGCGCGTCAAAAGCGCGGGCCGGAATTTGAAGCGAAGGCGATAATTCCAACGATCAGCCCCATCGTCCCCAGGACTCCCATCACAATCCCAAAGATCGCACGGCCCATGCCGTGCTTGGGATGGGCTGTGCCCTCACTGGCCTTGATTTCGCGGACGGCCAATGCTCCAAACAAGATCGCCAGGGGCGCAAAGATTCCCAAGACGGAGAACAGCCCCATGTAACCGGCGAAGATCGCATAGGCGGAACGGCCCACTGGCAACAGCATCCGCATTCCTGCGTCATCGCCAATATCGCGGCGTCCAGGCGGAATATGACCGCCGGCGTGCGGGTGCTGCGGAACAACTTCAACAGGCGGCAGATCTTGCGGCTGCGGAGGTTGTGAATTCATAACGCCAGATAACCTCGCAATATGTGCAGTCAGGTCTTAAGGAAACACGAATAGACCGACGGGCTTTCGCCACGAATTCTATCATCATGCGATGGCGGATGCATCAAATGCACCGCAAAACCGAGCACACTGTATCCCCGATAGCTGGAGATGCCCTGATCGATCACGCGCTGTGGTGCCCATACGATTATTTGCATTACCAATCAGAATCATGGAGCGCATCGAGAACTTCCCCCCACACACCTCGTTGAAATGACGGCTTGGGCAGCCGACGGAGGTTGTCGCGATACTCCTGCTTGCGTTCGTCTGACATCTCTTCCCAGCGGCGTCTCATCTCGCGCGATTCTTCCGCTTGAGCTGAACTTTCGTAAGAGAGCTGCAATAACGCTAACTCGCCGCCGTCCAGCCAAAGCATGTCACACTTCCGACAAAAATCGATCTGAAACGGCACCGGACGGGCCTTGTTCATCTTTTGCATCCGGACACCACAGTACGGACAGCCGATCAAACGTTGTGAATCTTCGCCCCGCTCCAACATTACCTGGTGTTCCAGATCCTCGGGAGAACGCGTCGAACGACGTTTGATTCCTTCGGTTCTTTGACGAGGAATCAAATGGCCAAAGCACTCTGGGCAGTTGTTGACCGTGAAGCCTTCATACGTTGTTTTCGTCAATTCGACGGTGCGGCAAGCGGGACAACGCATGGCGCGGATTCGCTAGCGGAGAGAACGAGTGGCTGACGAGTTCAGCGTGACGCGCGGTGGGGAGGATTGCAAGCCGAGTTGCGACACGAACTGAGAGTGGCCACTGCCCTGAGGTGTCGTTGTGTCGCTAGCCGCTACGGACGCTTGGCGCTATCCATGCTGGCGGTTGCCACAATCTGTGCTCGCTCCGAAACAACCACGCCGCCCGGCTTTTCCACCGTGACGGCAAACAACCCTGGCTCGTTGACGTGCAGCTTCGCCTGAATGCGAACGATCACGCTGTCCGCGTCTTGCTGAGGAGCGGACATGTCAAAGACACCACCATCCACGGGGTGAGCTGCATTTCGAAGTCCGTCAAAAATCCAAAGCTGGTACTGTTCGACCTTGGGATCATTGATGGGCAGGTTGCGGAAGCGCATGAAACCTTCCTGGCGTTGTTGGTTCCAGACGACTTCGCCGTCAGTCTCATTCCAATCGATATGAACCGTGCCTGCGTCGGATTCCAGTTGTTGCAACTGTTGAGCCAGCGTCAGTTCTGGAACAACCTGCTCCTGCGGCCAGAAGACCCACGTCAGGAACATGGCAAGCATCACACAGGCCGCAAGCGCGGTCACCGAGCTCCAGAGCGACCGGGATTCCGTTCCGCGAACCGTACGAGACGCGCGTGTTGCCGTTGCCGAAGTTGGTTCCAAACCCTCTGTTGCTGGCGCCGTAGCTATTACATCAGACTTGGCAACAGGTACGGCCGTGGACGCCGGCTGGGGAGTCTCGCGTTGTCCGTGATCGCTTTGACTTGAGCTACTGCTTTGGCTGGCGACAATCGCCTCACCTTGCCTAGCGAGATCTTCCAGCAAGGCTTCAGGAAGCTGCCGTTCCGGCTGGGCAACCGCAAAGCTGACATCAAGCGCCGCCACTGCGTGTTCAAACAGATCCTCCGAAACGGAAGGGTATTCCAAAAGCAGAGCGTCCAACTCCTCACGTTGGGGTAAGCAGAGACCTTCCGCCGAAGAAAGGGCAAGCAGTTCTTCCAGCCGTTCCCGTTTGGAGAGATCATCGGTCGTCATGCTGTCCCTCCTTTCGCGGCTTGGGGAGAACGGTCAAGCAACTCACGGACACGAGCCAGCCCGCGCCGGACATGGGTTTTGACTGTTCCCAGTGGCATTTCCAATCGATCGGCGATTTGCTGATGCGACCAGCCATCGTAGATCGAAAGCTTGAGGACTTCCTGCTGCTCGGGCCTTAGCTGGTTGAACGCTTCCTGGGCCACTCCCGCTTCTTCACTTGTTTCCAGACGCCAGTCAGGCGAGCTTTCTTCACCAACGAACTCTACCGGTAGCGGGTCTGGGGCAGGTCGCCGAGCCTGGCGGCGCCGGCGATCAATCAGTCGCCGTCTGGCGATCGTTGCGATAAACGTTACTTCCGAACCCCGCTGTGGATCGAATCGAGATGCGTTTTTCCACAGCTCGATGAAGATCTCCTGCACGGCGTCTTCGCCTTCGGACTCGGAACAGAACCTTCTGGCCAAGGACCAAACAAGCCCGCCGTACCGAACCAGACAGGCCCGGACGGCGGAAGAATCGCCAGAGGCGATGCGTGTTAACAGAGGTTCATCCACGCTGGACGATTTGGCAGCCAGAGGAATGGCAGTGACGCTGACCCGTCGAGCATAGCTTTCACAAGTAATCAAGGCAATTACTCCACAGGTCAGCCGTTCACTCGCCGGGAGATCTGGAGGTTAATCCTTGGGAAGAATCACACTGTCGATGACGTGGATCACGCCGTTGGAGGCGGCGATGTCCGTTTTCATCACGGTGGCGCTGTCAATCATCACCTTGCCGTCTTTGGTCATGATTTTTACTTTTTGGCCTTGCGCCGTTTCGGCTTCGGAGAGCTTGACCACATCGGCGGCCATCACTTTGCCCGGCACAACGTGATACTTGAGAATCGCAATCAGCTTGTCTTTGTTTTCTGGTTTCAGCAGCGACTCAACCGTGCCAGCGGGGAGCTTTTTGAACGCATCATTGGTGGGCGCGAAAACGGTGAAGGGCCCATCGCCTGTCAGGGTTTCCACGAGACCAGCCGCCTTGACGGCCGCAACAAGCGTAGAGAAATCTTCTGCGCCGGCGGCAATCTCAACAATATTCTTCTCGTCCGCTCTCGGCTGAGCTGCCGGATGAGAAATGCGGTACATGGCTGATTGCCGCTGGTGGCACTTCTGAGCCATCGCTTGACTTGAGATCGAGAGTCCGGCGACGACTGCCACGGCGACGAGGGTCAGAGACTTGGACATGGTTGTTCCTTGAGTTGCATGTGCGAATTGAAGACGAAAGAAGTCAAAACGCGCGTCTTGATTTTGAGCAGCTCGAAAGACATTTCGCGATGGGAATTCGTCTGGATGCAGGAATGCAGAAAATCCTGCCGGCTGGGCCGTACAGCATTGGGACCGACGCTAGACGCAACCAGGAAAGTACCTGAGTCGCAATCGCAGCAGGCAGCGCTGGCAGGATTTTCAAGCGGCGAGAAGGCTGGAAGACCTCGTACTCACGGACGTCACAGCGGGCTCGATCACATTCCCGTTGGTTGATTGTGAGGATTTTCAGACATCTGCAGATCTTGACGCGAAGTTGGACAAAATTCCTTGGCGAAGGCCAATCCATAAGTCCATGACGCTCTCGGGCAACCTATGTTTGCGCGGTCGCGTTCCGCCTCGATAAGTGCATATCGTCCGGCAGCGCCATCGTTTCCTTCGCCGCGCCCGGTCGCGCGACTTACCAGCTTCAATTCGCGGATACTACGAGGACAGAATCATGACGTTGTCTCAACGTTGCACTGGCTTGCTTGTCGTCACAGCGATCTTCTTGACAGGTTGTGGCAACAGCCCTGGCGGCAGCAGCCCCGATGCCGCGTTCAATAATTTCAAGACGGCCGTTGGCAATGATGACTGGGAAACAGCCATCGCCCAACTGACCAATGAATCTCAAGACATGATGGCCAGCGGTATGGTTATGATGGCCGCGTTCGCTTCTATTTCCTTTGATGAAGACGAAGCCAAGGCCAACGAGGAATCATTTAAGAGTTTGCTCGCCAGCCACGGTTTGGACAAAGCGGAACTTGACGACAACGCATCGTTTGCGTCAGAAGATCCAACGGGCGGGATGAGCGAGTTGATGGCGCCGGTCAAGAACAAGCCGGCATTTATTGCCGACCTGATCAAATGGATCGACGAGCGTTCTGACGATGATGGCGGCATGATGGACGAAGTCATCAACGGCCAACTCAAGAATGTCGAAGTCGATGGCGAGACCGCTAAAGGCGTCATCGCCATGACCAAAGATGGCGAAGCGAACGAAGAGCCGGTCGAGTTCCGCAAAATCAACGGCAAGTGGTTCATTCACCTGCCTATGAACTAACGAGCTTTAGATAGAGCGGCGAAGGTGTTCGCCACTCCCGGACATAGAAAAGACAGGGTTGGCATTTCCGCTAATCCTGTCTTTCTTTGATTGAGATCTATAGAGTTACGCTTCGGCGCGCTCCAGCATTCGCCCAGGCGATCCCATCACATTGTAGCCGGCATCCACATGTAGGATCTCGCCGGTGATGCCATCGGACATGTCAGAAAGCAAGAAGGCTCCCGCCTTACCAACTTCCTCATGTGTGATGTTTCGTTGCATGGGCGCCATCGCCTCGTACAACGAGAGCATGTCGTCAACCCCAGCGCCTCGCCCCGAGACGGTTTGCAACGGTCCGGCTGAGATCGAGTTCACACGGACTCCCTGCGGTCCAAGATCGTAGGCGAGGTATTTCATCGCGGAATCGAGCGCTGCTTTGCAGATTCCCATCACGTTGTAGCCTGGCACGGGACGTTCACCGCCGTAGTAGGTCAAAGTGAGAATGCTGGCCCGATCACTGAGAATTCCTCGCGCAGCCCTGGAGACAGCCAGCAGGCTGTAGGCGCTGATTTCCATCGCCAGCTTGAAGCCGTCCCGGCTGGTATCGATGGTGTCTCCTCCCAAGTCGGCCGGAGGAGCAAACGCAATCGAATGTAACAGAAAGTCAATCTTGCCAAATTCTTCTCCGGCCCGGCCCATGAAGGCGTCAATGTCTTCATCACGGGTAACGTCCATGGGGTGCATGAACTTGGCGCCACCGACGTCTGCGGTCAGCTTGGTCAAACGGTTGCGGTTTTTTTGTCGTTGATCGTCCGGCTTGTCTGGCATGAAGGAGAATCCGCACTCTCCTCCCCCTTGCAAAACCTGCTCGGCAATCGCCCAGGCGATCGACTTGTTGTTGAACACGCCCAACACCAGCCCCTTTTTCCCTTCAAACAATTGCATCGATCTCTCCGAATGCGGATCAGCAGGCGAATCTGCTTAGTTGAGCAATAGAACTGGCCCCCGGCAGGCTCGATGAAACTGCCGCCTGGCGGGCGCGATGTCGGCGAACCGAGCCAAGCCCCCCATTTCGTCTGGCGGGAAAAGCCGTTCCATGTCACGCATCGCTCATTGCAATACCACCGTTTTCCGGGTTGAGCCCAACGAGCCCTTCCGTGGAGCGTGTGACGGTAGGCCACAACTGATGGGAAGATACCGCATGGATTGGACAGCGGAAAGGGTGCCCCGATGGCGAACGGCCACAACCAGCACCTTGCAATGAGCGCTGCCATGAGTGCGGCTCCCCCTGCCATTTCGCGGTGCTCTCGCTGGTCAGCTCACAATGAATGACCTATGATGCCGATGCACTTCAAACCGTCGGCGTATGTCGGCGAAGTTGACCATTCAAGCGTGAAGTTGCGCATCGTTCAAGTTGTCGAGTTCTTGGTCAAAGGTTCGCTGGCTGCGTGAGTCATCTTTTTATCAAGACGGATCGTGAACTCGCGAGTCTTTGCGACACCCTAGTCAGTGCCGAGCGAATCGGCTTCGATACCGAATTCGTTTCCGAGTACAGCTATCGGTCCGAGTTGTGCCTGGTTCAAGTTGCCGCCAGCAAGCAGCCTGCCGGCGAGGAACTGGATGTTCTGGCCGTCATTGATCCGCAGCAACTTGAGATTGAGCCCTTCTGGCAACTTTTAGCAAATGGCGACCACGAGACAATCGTGCACGCAGGTCGCGAAGAATTAATCTTCTGCTTGCGCTCCGTCCAGGAGCCGCCGGCTAACATGATCGATATGCAGCTCGCTGCCGGTTTCATCGGCACGAATTACCCTGCGGGATACGGGAACCTTGTCGCGGAGATCCTCGGTCGTAGTTCCGGCAAGGGAGAAACTCGTACGGACTGGCGCCGCCGTCCACTTTCCCCACACCAGTTGGAATACGCTTTGGACGATGTCCGGCACTTGCTGGCATTGCATGAACGTCTTTCTGATTCCTTGGAACGGCTGGGACGCCGCACTTGGCTGGACGAGGAAATGACCCATTGGCAAACAGGCATTCAAGAATCGCTCGCTCAGCCAGCGTGGCGCCGAATCTCCGGAGCCGCGTCATTGCGACGACGTGAGTTGGGAGTCTTGAGCGAACTCTGGCAATGGCGCGAGTCTGAGGCGGAGCGCACAGACCAGCCAGCCCGACGCGTCCTGCGAGATGACCTGTTGATCGAGCTTGCCCGTCGTAAGACCGATGACGTGAAGCGAATCCAAGCCGTACGCGGATTTGAACGCCAAAACTATCGTCGATTGATTCCCGCGATTTCACGCCACATCAAGGCGGCCTTACAAGTCCTGGACGCTCAACTCCCACAACCGCTGCCGCGGCGAGAGAAAGACAACTCCCAACGCAGTGTCGTTGTGCAATTACTGGGCGCAGCCTTGTCAGCGATTTGTCGCGACGCCGAGATTGCTCCCAACCTTGTTGGAACCGCCAGCGACGTCCGTGACCTCGTCGCGGAGCACTTTGGAGAGCGGAATGACAGTCAACGCCCGCCGGCGCTGGCAACCGGATGGCGGGCGGAGATTGTTGGACGAAAACTCAATGATGTGCTCAGCGGGAAGCTGACCCTGCGGATTCAAGATGCCAATGCGGATCAGCCATTAGCTTTTGAGTAATGTCGCGGGAAACAGCTTCCGAGGTAGCGCTTTCGATCCTTTTGCGGCGATTGTGACTTGTGCCAATCGCGAAATTGGCTTTTGCCTACGCGCGCGGATGGAACTGCCGGTGCACCTGTTTCAGCCGTTCAGGATCAACGTGCGTGTAGATTTGCGTTGTGGTAATGCTGGCGTGCCCCAACATCTCCTGAACTTGTCGCAGGTCTGCCCCTCCCGCCAGCAGATGCGTGGCAAAACTGTGCCGCAACGTGTGCGGGCTCACCTCTGGCGGAGCCCCGATTTGCAGTGCGTATTTCTTGATAAGTTCCCAAATACGTTCACGCCGTAATCGCAAGCCGCGGCTGCTCAGCAACAACCAAGGTTGTGGCACATGGGAACGGGTTGCCAGTTCACTTCGTTCGTGTTCAAGGTAATCTTCAATCCGCGCGATAGCGACATCCGACAGAGGAGTCAGCCGCTCTTTCCCTCCCTTCCCACTGCAAAGGCAGAACTTGCGATCCAAATGCACATCGGTCAGTTTCAGGTTCGCGGCTTCTGAGGCTCGCGCGCCCGTGGCATAGAGCAATTCGAGCAAAGCCCTGTCCCGGCGCCATAGCGAGTCTCGCTCCTGCGGCGCAACGAGCAGTTCGTCAATCATCTGCGGTGACAGCACATGCGGCACCCGTTGCCACAACTTGGGACTACCCAGTAGCTCGGCGACGTTTGATTGGACGACATCCTCAAGCTGCAAATAGCGGATGAACATCTTCAGCCCCACGAGATGCCGCGAGATGCTGGAGGGAGCGAGTTCAACATTTTCTTGCAGCCAAGCGGGGTATTCCGCGAGTTCCTGGATGGTGAGCTTGGTCAGCTTGCGTTTTCCCATCCATGTCAGGAACCGGCGAATGTCCCGCTCATAGGCGACGACCGTGTTCTCCGACAGATGGCATTCACTCTTCAGGTACCCGCAGAACGCCTTGAGCCAAGGATGTGTTATGGTGGGGGCTCTGCTTGGGGAAGCGACGGTTTCGAGTTGGCTGCGCGGCTCTTTTTTCGCCGGACTGACTTTGCGGCCAGTTTTGCCGGCCACGGATTGCGCACGCGGCTTTCTCTTCCCGGTTGATTGTTTTGACCTGGGCACGGAAACTGCGACCGCTCGTAGATGAGTGCCAGACAATGAAGATGGGGATTCCCTCTGTACGTCATCGACCAGGAACGATTACGGACTTCAAGTTTGCCGGCTGTCATATTGGCAAGCTCCCGTCAATCGCCAGCCGTTGAGACACCGGCAGGCTTCGCCTATACTCGCCGAATTGTCACATTCCGATCTCGTTTGCGTTGAATTTGGTTGTTTGGTTATCTGGGGCCGTAGACCATAACCCATTTAATGCCTTAATCTATCTCCGTCTTCCTTCACTCTTTCCACTGAGATCAGCCATGTCTCTGCCGCTCCCGCCTCATGGTGAATTGTCTGAACCAATCAATTGCTTCTTTTCTGAAGAAGCGGGGCGTGAGTTTGCCGCAAGTGCAAAAGACTTACCCAAGTTCGCTGTTTCTGACGCGGATCTATCCACCGTTTATAGATTCGCGGACGGGGCGCTCTCGCCGTTGGACGGTCCGATGGACGAAGCGACCTACAACCAAGTGTTGGATTCCGCCTGCATAACCTCAGCCGGCAAGGACTACGCTTGGACCATTCCGCTGGCATTTCCCGTCGACGCTCAAACCGCGGGCGCACTCTCGCCCGGAAGTCCGGCGGCGGTGACGGACGCTGCCGGAAACATTGTGGCAAAACTGGACGTGACCGACGTCTACGAGTGGAACAAGACGAAGTACATCCAAGCCGTGTACGGGACTGACCGAACGGATCACCCGGGCGCGGACATGGTCCTTAAGAATGATGGAGACAAGACGCATTTGGTAGGAGGGAAAATTCAGGTCCTGCCGGCAGTAAGCTCCAAGTCATTCGCCAAACACTTGCTTTCTCCGCGAGAGGTTCGCTCGCTGTTGTCCAATAAAGGTTGGGAGAGGGCGGTCGCCTTTCAAACAAGAAACCCGCTTCACCGCGCTCATGAATACGCTTTGCTCTACGGATTGGAAACGCTTCTGCGAGCCGGCCACAACGCTGGTGCCTGCCTGAATCCGCTGGTTGGAGAAACCAAAGGCGACGACGTCAACGCCGAGGTCCGGATGCAGACGTATGAAGCCTTGATCGATTCAGGGAGCTTCGGTGAAGGAGATTGCGACACAAAACTTTGGGCAAAGACAGACGGTTCCATCGCGGACCGCGTTGTCTTATTGGGGCTGGATATCAAGATGTTCTACGCCGGCCCCAAAGAAGCCGTGATGCATGGTATTTATCGACAAAACTATGGCTTCTCGGACATCGTGATCGGCCGTAAGCACGCTGACGCGCCTTTCCACGACGGCTCAGCGATCTGGGGAGATTTCGATGCGCAAGAGATCTTCTCAAACCTAAACGGCGAACTACAGATTCAACCGGTGAATGTCGGGTTTGCCGCATTCTATGAGTCTCTCGGTCGGGTCGATCTGATGGAGAACCATCAGGATGAGAAGCCCGTCTTCATCTCCGGCAAGCAGGTTCGCGCCATGCTGCAGGCAGGTGAGCAGGTGGACCCGCGAATCATGCGTGAGAGCACTTCGCAGATTCTCGTTGAAGCAATGGCCACCAGTTGACCGAAAGATCGCCAAGCTCCTGCATGACGACGCGTTCTGCTTGACTGCGGTTGCCTTTTGCAACGTCTGGCCGACTGCTGTTCCGCGCGCCCGAAGGACCTGTCAAGTCATCCTGCGATGGGATGCTATCTGTTCTGCTCTCATGCGTACGGGCGAAATTGACATTGGTCAAATTTGGGGGTGTTTAGGACCGAAATGCGCGCTGCCGAGCGCCATAGGAGGTTGACGGTTAACATGCTGCTGAACTTAACGTCAGGATTGCCGGTGATGTTGGCGGTCCCGTTGCTGGTTAATTGCTGGGCATGAAGCGTTTGCGCAACGCCCCTGGAGGCGAGAAAAACTTGACCAATGACAATTTCGCCCGTACGCCTGAGAGCAGGGTGTGCGGGGAACGTTGCGGTAATCTCCCCGGCCTTCCCACGGGACCCAAGTCGCTCATGGCTGGAAGCAGATTGACCAGGGACGACCGATTAAGAAGGCGAGCGAGAATGCGCGCGTGCACCACGCCGAGCGAGTTGACTTGAGCCAAGCAGAGAGGCGCTCTCATTCCGCAGCGTCGCTATCATTGCATGCGCTACTGAAGCTGCAGCCAAGCTGATCTGGACTGCTTGCAGCAGGAATCGTATGGTCCGGCAACCATTTCTCAGGGTTGGTCCGTTGCGCGCGGAGACCGCAGCGCGGCACACAGATTTCACTTGCAATCATTTGCAGGGTCAAGCCATGCGACAATTCGCAACGATGATGCCTCTGGTAACTTTCGCCAGTTGCTTGCTGCTTCTCTCAGCATTGACTGCCAGTTCCCCAGCGCAATCCAGACCGCGCACAACGCCACCGGTGACCCCGCCTGCAAACGCAGGGTCGGCACAGCAAGGTCAAAGTGGTGGCTCCAACACACGGTTACGCTTCTTGCCGCCAGAGCAGTCAACACAAGATGCGGCTGGAGATCGCAGAGACTCAGATGCCATACGAGGTTCGGCGGCGACTGAAAACAATGGTGCAGTTGTTCCGGCAACAACATCTGCGGATTTGCGAGAAGAATCACCTCGTCAGTCGTCCGTGAGACCGGGTATCGGGACGTTGCGGCTGCGCGGCATTGCGCCGGGTCAATCGACCGTCGACCAACTGCGTGCCGGTTGGGGTGAGCCGTTGCGGACGAGTGAGCCGGAACAAGGGCACTTCATCCTTGAGTTCGAGTTTCCCCCTTTTGCCTCGGCAAACGTTTCTGTTATTAACGGAACGGTCGTGCGCGTTGTCTTGCCGATGAGTCAGGCAATGACAGTGAATGAGGCGATTGCCGCGCTACAGCTGGCAGATGTTCCGCCTGTGATTGTTCCAGATGAACAAGGAGCTCCACTGGGCATCGCTTTCCCGGAACGGGGCGTCCTGTTCAATGTCGCGCCAAGCGATGCCAACGCTGTCACTCAGGCGACAATCGAGCCGGTTAGCTTTCACGCTTTCCTACTTCGGGCGGAGAACCTCTGGCATGAAGACTACAGCGGAGCGCTGGCCGATGTTGACACGGTCCTGGAGCTAGACGCCAACCAGCCTCAAGCTCATTGGATTCGCGCCAAGTTGCTGCACGCGCTTGGCCGAACGGATGAAGCGTTGCGCGCCATTCGCCAGGCTTCCACGTTGGCCCCAGAAACACCTGAATACCTGCTGACGGAAGCCGCCATCTTGATTCATCAAGGGCATCTTCCATTGGCCAGAGACTTGGCCGCCCAAACGGTACGCATCTCCGATCAGTTGCCGGAACTGAAAGCTCAAGCGATGGTCTTTCAAGGAGACTTGTTGCGAGACGATGGTCCCAGCGGAGGTCGGCAAGCCATGGATTTGCACATGCAGGCGATTGAGGCTGCCAAGCCGATCATCAATGATTCGCGTTTGGCCATTCGTCGGGCAGCGCGGAACGCTTATCTAGACGCTCACCTGTCAATCGCTATGGATATTGCGGCGGGGTCGTTCCGCAATCAGGCCGATGCCGTTGGGCAATGGCTATCTCGGGCGATGGTGCTAGCGGAAGGAGCGGCAGAAACTCGCCGCGTGGAGCAGAAGTTTCACGTGGCCAGCCAGGGTTTGCACGCCCTGGCGCGGATGCCCTCTCCTCCCGACCCGCAGGAATGGGCCAGGCAAACACTCACCCTTGGCCGTGAATTGCTCGGCGATATTGCCGATCCGCTGTGCCAGCAGCGAATCAGTTGGGACCTGGCCAGAGCGTTGGCATCAGGCGTCAAGATCCATCGTAAGAGAGGTGAGGCTGCCGATGCCCTACAACTTGCGGAACTCGCCGACACCTACTTTCGTCAGGCTGGGCCAGACCGTGGCAAATCAGGACGGGAAGCTTTGCAGATCGGTTTGTTTCGCTTTCAAGCCGGAAGTGTGGAAGCCCTGTTGAATGACGATCACGAAGCCGCGGCCAAGTGGTATGAAACCGCCAAGGGCTCATTTGCCCAAACACCGACACATCTGACTGAACGAATCGACTATGAATACGGGCAGATCTTGGTCAGCATGGCCGTTTCCTATTGGGAAACCGGCAAGCCTGACCAGGCTCTACAACTCATGACTGATGGTTCCAAATACATGGAGGCCGCCGTGCAAGCCGGTCGCCTGGAATCAAAGGCCATGGGTGCTCCTTACTTCAATCTCGCCGTGATGCTCCGGCACCTGGGCAAAGAATCTGAAGCTGTTCACTACGATGAACTTGCGCGCCGCGTTGGCGTAGAGACCGGGCCCGTTCGATAGCGTACACGCCAATCATTCTGGGTGCCGATCATCTTAGATCGATCCGATTGTTCGTAGGCACTAAGCCGCGACATGCTGCTGGCTTCTGACCTTCGCTAAGAAGGTTAACAATTCACGTTCAAACCGGGCCGTGGCAAACTGTTCGGCCTGACTTCGAGCGCGATTGGCTGAGAAGCTCTGTGGCGAATGCTCAAATCGTTCGATCGCGTCATTCAGAGAGTCCGGTGTTTGCTCCGCAAAGAACGTGCCAGTGCCCGGTTGATCGGTCGTGGGGGACAATACGGTTTCGGTCGCACCTCCTTGACCGAATGCGATGACTGCGGCACCACATGCCTGCGCTTCCAACGGGACAATGCCAAAATCTTCGAGCCCCGGAAAGAGTAACGCTTTGCAATGCCGCATGGCGTCACGAATCACTTCGTCCGGCTGCCAACCGCGCAGCTCAATTGTTGGGCCTGCCAACCGCTCAAGTCGTGCGTGATCCTGACCATCCCCGATAACGACAAGCTTCCGCCGGCTGCGGTTGCATGCTTCAATCGCCAGGTCAATGCGCTTGTATGGCGCAAGTGCTGAAACACACAGATAGAAATCTTCGCGAGCGACGTTGGCCGGCGTATAGAACTCTGTATCAACAGGCGGGTAGATCAGCGTGCTCTCCCGTCCATAGCAATCCGCGATTCGTTGTGCGATTGTCCGGCTGATGGCCACATAGTGCGTGACGCGGTCAGCCGTTTCTTGATCCCAGTTCCGAATCCGATCCAACACAACGTCGCGTGCTGCGGAGACGGGAGCCTTGAATACCTTGCCTGCGAAAACGCCGATCTTGCCTTCCGGGGTTTCTGTGCGAAAGTAATCGCCACGAAGTTGCCAGGCATAACGCATTGGCGTAAAGCAATAGCACACATGGGGCACGCCGGGTGGCGGAACAATGCTCTTGGCCACCGCGTGGCTAAAGCTCAAAACCAACTCCGTGTTGGCAGCTGGTCGCAACCGTTCGATCGCTCGCGGCATCATCGGCAACATGTATCGATAGTGCTTTCGCCCCGGCAACCGCTGCAAATAGCTGGTGCGAATCCTCATCGCATCGATCGTGGACGAAGTTCGCCCAGGCTGGTGCAGCAGCGTCAACAATTCCGCGTCTGGGAAGTTGCGACAGGCGACTTCCAAGCATTTTTCGCCCCCGCGCATTCCGGTCAGCCAATCGTGAACCAGCGTGATAGGCATGAGTTAAAACGGCAGCGATTGTTGGCGACAGTTCGATCAGACGGACGAGCTGGTTGCAGACGCTTCAGATCGTGTCGATAGCGGAGAAAGCAGTCAAGGTGAGTTTCCGCGCGCATTGCTGGCACTCGTCCCGCCCGGACCATGCTGTTGTAGTCCGCAGATCTTCAAGACATCGCGTGAATCTCGGGATGGAGTCCAATCGCTGCACGAGAAGTGCCGTGATTGCGGAACCGGCACTTGTGCAAGCATTGCCGTGTATCGGCACATTGTCATGGCCATTATGCAGAACAATGACGCGCGGCCCGACATTCGATGGACCGTTCGATCTGAACCGTCGAATACTCGATGCCAAATCGATCATCCAATTCACGGCTAACTTCCATTAGGAGCGCGTCATTGTCTTGAACTTCAGGACGGACGAGGTGAGCTGTTAGCGCAATCTCTGTGGTGCTCATCGCCCAAACATGAATGTCGTGTACGCCGGTCACGCCTGGAAGTTGTGCCAAGTAGTTGCGGACTTCCTGCAAGTCAATCTCACGCGGAACTCCTTGCAGCGCCAAGTGGGCGGAGTCTCTCAGCAACCCCCAAGTGCCAATCAAGATCACTACGGCGACGAGCAAACTGGTGAGCGGATCAACCCAAGCGGCGCCGGTCAAGAAGATAATCAGCCCAGCAATCACCACACCCATTGAGACCGCCGCGTCAGCTGCCATATGCAGGAAGGCGCCTTTGATGTTGAGATCATGCTTTCTTCCAGTGAAGAACAACAGCGCCGTCAACGTGTTGATGACCACTCCCACCATCGAGACCCAGACGACCGTCAGTCCGGAGACTTCGATGGGATTAATCAACCGTCCGATCGCTTCCCAGATGATACCCCCAATGGCCACCAGCAGAATGAGCGCGTTGAACAGTGCCGCCAGAATGGATGAACTTTTCCACCCGAAGGTTCGTCGCTCCGTGGGGGGCAGGCGCGTGAGGTAGTGCGCGACCCATGCCATGATCAGGCTGAGCACGTCGCTGATGTTGTGGCTGGCATCGGCAAGCAGCGCCAGCGAATTGAACATCAAGCCAAAGGCGATCTCAATGATGATGTAGATGACATTGAGCACTATGCCAATGGCGAAGGCCCTATTGAAATCCGCGTGATGATGATGGGAATGCGCCATGCGTAGCGAAGGGTGAGCCAGAAAAAAATGGAGCTACAACGAATATTGAAAAACTAGCATCTTGTTACGAACTTAGAGCACATTCTTGCTGACGTTCCGTTGCCTAACATTGATGAATTCAGCGGACGGATGCGAGTTGCATTCCTCTTGAGCTTGTCAGGCGTATCACTTTGGAGATGTGGGCTTCCAGCAAGGGTTAGGTTAACTTCTCGCCTTTGGATCAAGCGCGTCACGCAAGCCGTCTCCCAGCACATTCAGCATATAGAGCGTGGCTGCCAGGGTCAGCCCGGGGAAAACGATCAGCCACCAATCAATGCGGATTGGCGTGAGCACGCCGACTCCTTCCTGCATCAGCAAACCCCAGGAAACATCCGGCGGGGAGATCCCCAACCCCAAAAACGAGAGGAAGGCTTCAAACAGCATCACGCGCGGCACAGTCAATGTCAGGTAAGCCAGCACAATTCCACGAGTATGCGGCAGGATGTGCCGAAAGAGAATCCGCGCACGCCCCGCGCCAGTCGCTCGGGCAGCTTCCACAAACGGTTCTTGCCGGAGCGACTTAACTTGACCTCGAACGACGCGAGCCATCGTCAGCCAGAATACTGAGCCGACAACGAAGAAGAAAAGGGTCACCCGGTCGAGTCCCCAATGCTCCAAGAAACCGCCTCGAGCATCCAGCACCGTCACCAGGAAGATCACCACAAAGATGAACGGCACAGACTGGAGAATGTCCACCAGTCTCATCATGGCCGAATCGACCCAACCTCCCGCAAAACCAGCAACGCCGCCGTAGATCACGCCGAGCAGCAAAGAGACCAACGCCGCGACGAAACCAACCGCCAATGAGATCCTTGCTCCCCAAAAGATTCTGGAGAGCAAGTCACGCCCCAGGAGATCTCGCCCACAAAGCGAGTTCAATCGCCAAGAGCCAAACACTCTGTTGCGGGCGCGAAACAAAAGGCCATCGAACCAGTCAATTTCTTCGGCACGGAATCCATATTCCAGGTCACGGACGTTTGTTTGCCGTGGCGCTTCGGTCGTGACGTTTGGAACGATGGCTTCGTTACCCCGCATGGCCGCGATCATCGAATTCTGATCGACAACCAGCGGCGACAACACAGGGCTGGACAAACTTCGCTCCGTCAACGCCAGTCGTGGTGACTGAAGCGGCAGAAACGGAGTCAGGACGGCCAAGATACTGATCAATGCCAGCAACCGCATTGACCATACCGCGCCACGGTTAGTACGGAATCTCTGCCAAGCTTGGTACGTTGGCGAACGCAGACTCGTAACAAGCTCGTTTGACGGGATGGCGGTCGCAGGAGATTTTTGACCCGTGTTGCGCGGATTTGTGGCGCCGTCCATTAGAGTGACTCCAACCGCGGGTCAAGGAGTTTCTGGACGATGTCGACAAGCGCATTTGTGACCAACAGGATCGTCGTGTAGAGCAAGACCAGCCCCATGGCCAGCGTGTAGTCACGGTCGAGTGCCGCGTTGACAAAGCTGGTTCCGATTCCGGGAATGGCGAAGATTCTTTCAATCACCAAACTGCCCGTCAGGATCCCAGCCACCGCCGGACCCAAGAATGAGACAACAGGCAGCACTGCGGCGGGGAACGCGTGCTTCCAAACAACGACATGGCGGGGAACACCCTTGGCAATTGCAGTGCGGATGTATTCTTGGTTCCAAGTCTCCAGCATGCCAGCACGAGCCAAGCGTGCCACGTAAGCGGCAAATGGAATTGCCAGGCAGAATGCAGGCAGAATCAACTGCGAAGGTTGGCCCCAACCGGCTGGCGGCAGCACCGGCCAAACAAAACAAAAGAGCAAGATCAAGATCCCGGCGAGTACAAAATTCGGTGTGGCGATTGCCAAGACGGCCAACCGCCGCATCCAGCGATCGGCCATCCCGCGGTTGAGTCCCGCCCACAGTCCCGTTGGTACGCCCACGGTCAAGGCAAGCGCGAGCGCCATTAAGCCAAGCGCGGCAGAGGTAGGCAAACCCTCGACAATGACTTCGTTGACCGTGTAGTCGGCAAGTCGATAGCTTGGTCCCAGATCAAGCGTCACCGTACGGGCAAGCTCGCGCAGATATTGGACGCCCAACGGCTGATCAAGTCCGTAGCGATCCGCAGTTGCCTGACGAATCTCCTCCGGGACTTGCTGCTCGTGATCAAACGGTCCGCCAGGGACGGCGCGCATCAAGAAGAACGAGATCGTGAACACGGCCCACAGCGTCAGCACGGCCGTCAGCAGTCGTCTGCATAGGAAGCCGACCAACTCAATCCTCCCTGACGCCACTCCGCGTGCAGCCGCGGGACGGCGACTCAACGCTCAACATGAATCCACTTCAACGGATGAATGTCACCACTGTTGGCATAAAAGCCCCTGACGCCTGGACGCACCAAGTGCATGCTCACTCGATGATAGAGCGGCAGGACAGGGCATTCTTTCAACAGAATGGTCTCTGCCTCTTGCAGCAGGCTGAGGCGTTGTACCGGATCACTCTCCACGCCTGCCTGACCCAATAGCCGATCATAGTCGTCATTGGCCCAGCCAGCATCATTGAAAGGGCTGTCACTGGCAAACATGTGCAGGAAGGCGATGGGATCGGAGATATCGCCTGTCCAACCGCTCCGGGCGATGTCGAACTCACCCGCAGAGATGGCCGCTCGAAATGTGCCAAACTCGCGATTCTCCAGCGCAATGTGGATACCCGTCGCTTCGCGCCATTGGGATTGGATCAACTCCGCGATAGACCGATGCGTATCGCCGGTGTTGTAGAGCAGCTTCCATTGGCTGCCGTTCAGTGCCGTGAGGCTTCCAGCGTCTGCCTGTTGCAGCTCATGCCTGGCAGCAGTGGGATCTTCGGCAAGTACTTCTGCAGATGCATAACCCGAGATGCCCGGCGGCACAAAACCGCTTGCCGTCTCCTGTCCGCCGCGCAAGGCAGTGTCGACAACTTCCCGCCGGTTGATCGCCTGGCAAAACGCTCGGCGGATATGGATGTCGTTAAACGGCGGTCGGCGAACGTTAAACACGTAGAAGTATGTTGAAAATGCGGGCGCGGCCTTGAGTGAGTTAGCCCTCACACGCCGCAAATCGTCCGCGAGGGAAACGGGCGTGGAAGGAACCCAATCGACCAGCCCTGCTTCAAACAAGTTCAACATCGTTGCGGGAGATTCAACTGTGATTGCGTCCACCATTTCGCAGCCAACGTGACCCCGGTCCCAGTAATACGGATTCCGTTGCAAGCGAATTCGATCGCGCAGCCGTCGCTGCGCAACAACATACGCTCCGTTACTAATGAGCCTGTTGGGGTGTGTCCACTCACGGCCAGAATGAGCTTCCAGGCAACGTTGATTGACTGGCGAGAGTGTGACATGCGCCAGCACTTGCAGGAAAGCTGGATTTGGTCGCATCAGTTCGATCTGCAAGGTGTGGGAATCGACAGCCCGAATCCCAACTTCGTGAAAGTCGAGCAAGACTTGCCGGCAATCTTCGATAGCACCGCTGTTGTCGGACTCGTTCTTGAATGAGTCTGACCCTTTCCCCGGCACTTCGGTAGAAGATCGGATTTGAAAAAACCGCGGCACACCGTCAACTTCAACGTGAAACGTTCCGCCGGCCACTTTCTCGATGAGCGTGCCCCGCAACAACTGGCCACGCTTGTTTGAGTTCTCGGATTCGGCGTTCGGCAACGGCAGTTCCACCTCCACCGAGTCACCGACTGCAAGGTTTTGTGGGCTATTATACTTTTCCGCGTTGATGACATAGTCGCCGAGCAGGTGAGGATACGGTGCGGCCGTCTGCGGATCCAGTACGCGACGAAAGCTATACGCGAAATCATTCGCAGTAAGAGGAGAGTTGTCTGACCAACGTGCATCTTCTCGGATTTCAAATGTCCAAGTTTTTCCGTCTGGGGAAAGACATTTCCAACCACCTTGTGTGGTGCGGATGATATTGCTCGCCATTCCTGGCTGTGGTTCTAATGTTTGTGGATGCAGCACGCACAACCCTTCAAACACGCCGCTCAAAACACGCTGCGTTGACGAGTCAGAGGCGATCGCCGGGTCCAGCGAGCCCACGTCCGCAGCGTTGCAGAACGAAAAATGTGCCGCACGGCGCGTGATCGACAACGTACTCCAAACCGCAGCTAGCAGTAGCGCCAAGAAGCCGAGCAGGATGCCGATCGGTCGGGACACAGAGAGACTATGACATATGAGCAGGTTTACGGATCGTCCGTGCCGTTTGGTAGCACACCCTTCGTGTTGCAGGAATGTGCAATTCACTCGTCAAATTCTAACACATTGATGTCTTGCCCAATTGATCGGTCTTCTTCTACAATGCCGTGCCAACAAACCTACTGCGGGCGTACTCTATTGCCAGCCGCTCAGCTGGATTCGCCTTTCTTGTTCAGTTGTATCATTTCGCAACATATTTTGCGACAACTCCAACCTCAGCCGCGCGCGTTTTGTCGTGCACCCCGCAAGTGGCGCATTTTGCGTCAGTTCGGTATCCAGACCTTGGCTTACCAATGCGTTAACTTTCAACACGTCAGTCGGCCTTGCGGCGTGTGTCGCGAGAGGCTCTGTTTCATTCGTGTACAGTTTTAGGTGAACTCCCGGGAGGAACTCTATTCAATGTCACCGACCGTCGCTGAAGCGGGCAACAACTCCAGCAATCGCAAATCCAAATCAAACCAACAACTCACGCCCGCTATGCTGGGTCTGACTCAGGCCAAGGAAAAGAACCTGAAGGAACTCGTTCAGGTATTTAAGCTCGCGGCGGACGAAACTCGGGCTCGCGTATTATTCTATTTGTGCAATACACCTGAGTTGCATGTGCGAGCCATTTGCGAATTAGTTGGCCAAAGCCAGCCTGCGGTCAGCCATCACCTAGCCCTACTGAGGTCCGCAGGCGTGATTCAATCGCGACGAGACGGAAAGCACAACTATTATCGGATCGTACCCCGGCGGATTCGCCAGATGTTGACCCATTTCTACGACAAGCTCGTGGAATCGAATGCGATCGAAATTGATAGTGCGTCGCTCAAATTCTCTTCGACGTAGTTCTCCTCCAGGCAGGCTGCCGTCAGAGAGCAGATTCAGCGTGTTGGTTCAGGCTCCGCTATTCTCAACTGCAAGAGTGGCGGAGCCTCTCTCACGTGCGCTTTGGCCCTGTTCCTGCCAATCCGCGTCGCACTACAATGCAAAAGTCAGGCTGATGAGATAATTTCCGGTCAGTTCGGCTTTCTCCTTGTTGCGGACAAAATTTCACCATGAGTGAAACGGTTGATTTGTCGGAAGACCTTGAGTTCACGTGTGTTCCCAGCCTTTGGCAGCGAAAACATCTGCTGGGGCTGGAGGAACTAACGGCCGCGGAAATTCGATTGATCTTGGACGTGGCGGCACAGATCAAGAGTGCGACCGCTGGCTGCCGTGACCGAGTTTCCGCCTTGAACGGTCGGACCGTGGCCAATCTGTTTTTCGAGAACTCGACGCGAACCAAGACCAGCTTTACACTTGCCGCCAAACGTCTCGGAGGCGACGTCGTCGATTTTTCCTCGAACACCAGCAGCCTTTCCAAAGGCGAAACCATCATCGACACGGCAAAGACGCTGGAAGCGATGAACATGGACGCTGTGATTGTCCGTCATCGCACGCCTGGCACGCCGCACCTGCTTGCGCAAAACCTCGAGTGTTCTGTCATCAATGCCGGCGATGGGCCGCACGAACACCCAACCCAGGGTTTGCTGGATATTCTCACCATTCTGGAACATCGTGGCACTGTCGAAGATCTGACTGTCGCCCTGGTGGGAGACATCTCACACAGCCGTACGGCGCGGAGCAACATCTTCGGACTGAAGAAGTTGGGGGCTCGCGTCATCGTCTGTGGTCCGGCAACGCTTGTTTCTCGCCGCTGGGAGAAGTTTGGTGTGGAGGTTGCTCACAACTTGGACGAAATCGTTCCTCGTTGTGACGTGCTCAACCTGTTGCGAATCCAGTTTGAGCGGCAGCAGACGCGACCATTTCCTTCCGTGCGTGAATACGCGCACCTGTACGCCATGAATCGCCGTCGAATGGCAATCGCCAAAGACAATGTTTTGATTATGGCGCCCGGACCGATCAATCGCGGCGTGGAGATCTCCGCAGACGTTGCTGACGGAGAACATTCGGTGATCCTGGAACAGGTCACCAACGGGCTGGCGGTGCGCATGGCCGTGCTTTGGCTCTGCTGCGGTCCGCGGGAAATAGGCTGAGAGCTTGTCAGCCGGAAGCGATCTCGGTCAGGTTTACCGGAGCAAACGGCCTCGCGTGTCTGCGACACACGGACACAACTCCGGAACATTCAGGCAGAGCCGCTTAATGGTTGATGCCGTGCTTCTGCCGCTCTTTGGCTTTTCGGGAAGCGGCTTCAAGGATCTTCTTCTCTTTCTTGGTCAGACTGTCTTGCCCTTGCTCTGAGATCTTGGCGAGGATCGCATCAACTTGCGCATCAATATCGGCTTCCTGGAAGTCATCAGAGCCTGAACTGCCTGCTCTGGGTTGGTGGATCTTCAGTTTGGGCCGATTGATGCGATGCTTGACTCCCTTCATGGAGAACTGCGTGGGCAGCGGAGTCGCCAGCGTCCAACCGGTCGTATAGAAAACAAATCCCAACAATGCCCCGCCCAAGTGTGCGGCATAGGCAACTCTCGAAGTATCAGGAATACCCGCAACGGCAGAGAACATCTTTACAACGTCAAGCCCCACAACCACCATGCCAAGCACCCATGCTGGCACGGGCGCTCCCCAAAATAACAGCGTCCGTCGCGGATGATGCAGCACGCTGGCGATAATCATGCCCACCACTCCTCCGGAAGCCCCAACAACGACACTCAAAGTTCCGCCTTCAATGAGATAGGAGGAACCAATCCATATCAGCCCGGAGAGAACAATGGTTGATAGATAAAACTCCAGGAAGCGGCGCTTTCCGTGAATGACTTCGACATCACTCCCGAAGAGATACAACCCCCACATGTTGAATAGGAGGTGGAAAACGTCTCCATGGAGAAAACCATACGTTAGCAATTGCCAGAGCTTCCATGGCTGCTGAACGACAGTGTTCTCCAGCCACAGCGTCTGCCGAATCTGCTCGCCGGAGAGCCAGTCCAGCACGAAGACCACCACATTAATGATGATCATGATCGCCACAGCGGAGAGCTGAGAGTTCAGCACGATTCCGCGTGGTGCTTCCCGGTAGTATTCTCTGTCGTGCAGTCCCATCAGGGAAATTCCCATCGCCAGAGCGCTGAGGCTGGCTGCAGCGTCTCCGCATCCGTGATTTCTGGTCCTGTTTGCCCGCATAGGCGCGAACAAGCATCGCCTGCCAGCAGTATTATAGCCCTCGCGCGTATTCCGCAACTCGTGAATCAAAAACGCCCGGGAGGGACCGCGTCCTCCCGGGCGTTGAGTGTGAAATTTGGCGCAGACGTTCAAGCCTGATCAATGCAATCGAAGCTGCTCAATCCTCGAGAATCTGGACCACAAAGATGGCTGTTTTGTTGTCTGCCGGGGAAACACCCAAGACGGTGAAATGACCTGGCTGCGTGAAAATCTGCGTGGACGCCTGTGCGACGGGGAAACGACCGCTCCCTCGTCCTGTGGACAGCGAAACGTTCAACGTCAGCCGGAGTCGCTTGCCCTCGCTGTGGACAAGTCCTGCACTTTGAAGGTAATAGTCCTCTCCCCCGTACAAAATCCTGCCGGCGCACTCAATGGAGCCGGTGGAATTGACCATCATTTGTCCGGCAAGCTCTAAGTTATCGAAACCATAGCTTGCCAATTCAGCAGCTACTGGCTGCAAGCCTTCAGTGAGGGAACCCCTTTCAACAGATTCCTCACCTGCGGAGAGCCAAATCAGTCGGATTTTATAAGACGACTCTCTATTCTCAACTGAGGTGTCCGTCATCGCCGCGCTCTCGTTTGTCCCGTCTAATTCTCGCAGTAAGCTTTCTATCTGTTCATGGTGCGAATCACTGGCATAGAAGATGATTGTATTGGTCCGGGAGTCAACCGATGCGCGCACATCTGACATCCCTGAAAAGACAGACGAGACTGCATCCAGCACCTGATCAGCGTCAGCGTGCCGCAGGGCATACGTTCGGATGGAATAGAGTTCGTTGTCTCCTGGGACATCTAAGCTGTCCAGAATCGTTTTGACAAACTCAACAGCCGCCGCATCACCGCGAATCAACAGAGCGTTCCGCCGCGAATCTGCGACGATGTTCAACGGCATCCCGATAGCCGCCTGCTCAACCAGCGCAGCCGTTTCTTCCGCACTCGTGAATTCCAAATTGACGACGGTGAACTCCGTGCCCCCTTGCTGATTTGCTTCCGTATCGTTGCCTATTTCACGATCCAAGTGACTGATGAGCGCTTCAACCACTTGCACGTTCTCAGATGAGCCTCTGACCAGAATAGAATTCGTGCGTTGATCGACAGCCAAGCTCATTCTATCGACATCCAACAACCTCTCCATAATCTCGACCACCTGTCGGCAGTTCGCGTTGACAAGAGCAAACACCTTGAGTCTGCGCTCGCCAGGCTGTGATTGTCCCACGACGTCCAACCGGTTGAGCAAGTCAGCAATCTGCTCGAGTTCGTCCGCCGTGCCGCTAGCAATCACAGCATTCGACCTCGGATCCGCAGTCAGCCGCGTGCGTTCGAGTTCCAAGGATTCATAGACAATACGCACGGCATCTTGCGCGGAAGTATTGGCCAGCGGGAACAAACGTAGTTCTGACTCATCGCTCTCAGGCTGTTGCCCAGCGACCAATTTCGTGCTTGCGTCCAGAACAGCAGAACCTGCAGCGACGTCCGGATGATCGTCAGTGATTGCCAAGGCGAACACTGCTGGGAAAACTAGAAATAATTTCAATAACATAAGTACTTCTCCCTCAATGAACGCAATCATGAATGCGCGTGATGTGTTCAGTTCGTGGAATCTGTGATATCGGCGAGTGCGACGCGACTCGCTCGATCCAAAATCTCGCTACTACGGACGTGGACGTTTTTCGCCGGTACTTCCCAACGGCTCCATTAGCCAAACAATGGTCACTGCTGGATTGTTAGACTTAACGGGCAACTGATCGTAAGGCGATTTCCCAACCTGCTTGACAAGTGATGGCCATGATTTGCCAACGGGCAGGCGAATACTGCCATCGCTCCCCGTAGATTGCGCGATCATGTCCGCGCTTTCCGGTTGTGGACTTACACTGCCGTCAGTATGTGCTAAAGCGCTATCTGTTCCGGCTCCCCGTGTTTCCCCCGGCGAGCGAGGGACATTCACCCGACGATTCCCGGAATCCATCACCAAAAACGTAAACGCAACGGCGACAAGCACAATCGCTGCGGCGGCAATCCACGGGAAAACACTTCGGCGAACTTTCGGATAACCACCATCTCCGCCAGCGGGACGCTCCCAAATGCGAGCGATTGGCGTCTTGGGGAGTTGTGATCGAATTCGCGCCGCAAGAACTTCCGTCGAATCATCCACCATGACGCCGTTCTCAGCGCCATCCCAAGTAGCAAGCGAAGCGTAGAGCTGACGATATTCGGCAACGGCACTGCGACACGCGGCGCAATCCGGCAGGTGTTCTTCAAAAGCCAGCCGCTCTCGTACAGGAAGGTCGCGGTCTAAGAAATCGTCAAGTCGGTAGCAATGATTCATCTGTTCGTGTCAGCCAATGGCGGGTTTGGATGATTGAGAACTTGCTTCTGAGCATTCTGTGGTGTTTGATCGTCACCGGTTGTTCCAGTTGTGTGAGCAAACTTCCTCCGCATGGCTGCCCGAGCGACCGACAAACTTGACTTCACAGCCCGCCGATCAATTTGCAATACATGGGCAATCTCATCGATGCTCAATTCTTCGCAGGCGTGCAGGGTGAGGACTTCGCGCTGTCGGGGGGGCAGGGTTTGCAACGCGACGATAGCCGAGGAAGCGTCTTCTTTGTGTTGCAGACGAACAGTATGATTACTTGTGGCGGAAACACTTGCTCCGCAT
Organism: Pirellulales bacterium; assembly: GCA_028066245.1. GTDB lineage: Bacteria > Planctomycetota > Planctomycetia > Pirellulales > S012-138 > CALJLD01. The sequence goes on from JALCBR010000004.1 coordinate 76,739, forward strand.
GGCGGCTCGGAAGTCAATGCCTCAACATTTGGGCTGCGGGAACGTTTCCGAAGCCAGTCACGAAAGGTGTTTGCCGCAATCCGCAGCAGCCAGGCCCGTGCCGCGGTTGAATCGCGCAGACCATTACGTCCGCGCCAAGCGCGGAGAAACGTCTCTTGCGCCAGATCGGCCGCTTCGTGCGGGTCGCCCGTCAGGCGATGCAGAAACCGTAAAACCCGATCCAAGTGCGCTGCCAGCAGTTCATTCACAACAGGACGTAGCCTTGAAGGAAACTTCGCCGTCGGCGTATGCCAGTACGCAACGCGGTGAGTTCCTAGAAGGGTAGACGAAGATGGCGGTCGCAGGTCAAAAAGAAAACCTACGCCGCAAGCTGGTGCGGAAAATGCCACTCCTCACCGCTGATCAACAATCTGCTGAATGGACCAAAGCCCATCGGTCGGATCGCGGAAAAATTGGGGCAAGCTGAGCGGCTCCCGTGTCCAAAATTCAAACGACGCGATATCGCAACCGCGCACACTGGAAACCTCCAGCCGCGCCTCACTCAGGGTGATCGCCTTGATCCGGCAGGTGATGTTCTTCGCCTCGTCCGTAGGCACGCGACGAATCTCGATCCCCTGCGCAACATCAAACTTGGGCTGCCCGACAACCCAACCTCCGGGGATTGCGATCGAAAACCCCTTGGCCGCTCCTCCAGCTTGTTGTTCGTTGATCTTCTTCCAGTTGACGGTCACACGGTAATGTTCAGCATGAGCAGGGATTGTCATCGTCATCATGCAAGTGAACGAAAGGATCAATGAGCCAATGAAAGAGCGACACATCGCGAACTCCCAGACAAGTTGAGAGAAACAGTCCACAAAAAAAACGGAAGGGCTGCCAAGTGCATTCGGCAGCCGCTTCCGCATTTGTACCAAGTGGCAGTTTAGTTACCCAACATTTTCCGTGATGCCTGGCAGCGCCACAGGAGGAACGTCCACTTGTCCCCACTCATAATTCTGGGGTCCCAGGACAACGTCACTATTGATGGCTTCTTCCCAGCTAATGGAAGAGCCGGTGTAGGTAGCCATTCGCCCCATGATTGCGACCATTGTCGAGAGCGCCATGTAGTCCCCGTTGTTGATCGGCTTCCCTGCGTGAATCGCCTTGAAGAGGTGCTCATGCTCGACCCTGTACATACTGGCTCTGGGACCGCTATATCTCCAGGTAATTTCACCTGCCCTGTTGCGGATCTGGCGTGCCAACACGTTGCAGGAACCGTTGGTGCCTAGGAAGTAATCCTCCGTGTTGGAGTACGTATTGTCCTGTTGGCGCGTGAAGGAGAACATGCGCACGTTGTTGGGATACTCATAGATCACACTATGGTGATCAAAAATATGGCCATATTTTTCGTGCTTGCGAACTTGCCGCCCGCCGATGCCCACACAACGCAAGGGGGGCTTATCTCCCATCGCCCATGAGCCCTTATCAAGACTGTGGATGTGTTGTTCAACATTGTGGTCACCGGAAAGCCAGGCAAAATAGAGCCAGTTGCGGAGTTGATACTCCATTGGACTCCATGCTTCCTTATTGCCGCGATGCCAGAGTTCCCCAGTGAGGTAGTTCTCCTGAATGGCGACGATATCGCCGATGGCACCGTCCATGACGCGTTTCATCGTTTCGGAAACGCCTGGGTCATAGCGCCAGCACAAACCGGAGACAACATTCAATCCCTTTGCCTTCGCTTTCTTGCTCGTCTCGATGACGGAACGAACACCAGGCGCGTCAACAGCGACAGGTTTTTCACAGAACACGTGCAAACCAGCGTCAACGGCGGCCGCGAACTGTTTGGGACGGAAGTGTGGCGGCGTCGCCAGAATCACCACGTCAATCAGATTGGCGTCAAACATCTGCTGGTAAGCGTCAAAGCCAGTGAACTTTGTCTCTTCACTCACAGCGATGCGATCACCATGCCGGCGTTTCAGACTCCTCAGTTTGTTGTTCAAATGATCCGGAAAGACATCCGCCATGGCAACGAGCGTAACGTCTGGGTCGGCCGCAAGAGCATCGCCAACGGCACCTCCACCTCGACCGCCACATCCGACCACTCCCAACCGCAACGGTTGTTCGCCTGCACTGGAATGGACCCCGGCGCCGGCGAGCAGCAGATCACCGGTGAGAGTTCCCCCTGCGACCGCGGCGGCCGATGTCTTTAAGAACGTGCGACGGCTGTTACCGGACTTCTGATCCATGGGATGCTCCAAATAAAGCGTGAAAGTATGACTCCGGGGCAGGATCGAGCAGACGCGTCAGCAGGCGGGAGGGGCCAACGTTGGCCTGCTATTATAACGACAATGCGGAAAATCTGTCGCTCGGCAGTGTAGTCGAAACGAGCCCAAATAGCATGTCGAAAATGCCGGCTGCCGCTTTTTGGTCTGAGCTATGTTCGAGTGTGAACCTCTCACAGCCTGTAGAACAAGGCACTTTCGTGTCGCGAATGGCGCCTTATTGTGCCTGGAATACTTGCGCACTCACTGAGCTTCAGTCAGCTTTTACCCCGCTTCAACCGCAACTTGAATAGAGATGGTCACGTCACTTCCGGCGATTTTCACCGTGGTGGGCTCAGTATTTTCGATAGACTCGAAGTCTATTCGCAGGGCCAGAGTCTCCTGCATGATGTAGTCGCGGAATTGCTCAACGGCATCACGGATCTCCTCAGTGTCCGTTACTAAACCAACGTGAATTCTGTCCGTATATTCCAGCTTGAGTTCTTTGCGGTGATCTTGAACAGCCCGAATGATATCGCGAGCATGCCCTTCAGCGATCAGTTCCGGATTGAGTTCGGTATTGAGCACCACCACCATGCCGGAACCCTGCGCTGCGGCCCAGCCTTCCCGGGCGTTCAAGCGAACTTGCACATCCTCGGAATTGAGTTCCACCTCACCCCCGTCGGTGGCAAGGACGAACTTGCCGGCAGCCTCCAGTTGCTTAAGCAATGTGGCAGGATCTGCATCGGCCAAGGCTTTCTTAACTTGCGGAAGTTGCTTGCCCAACCGAGGGCCGAGGCGAGGGAAGTTTGGCGTGACCGTGTACGAGATATAATCATCCGCCGCGCGTGGGTAGTCGATCGCTTTGACATTGAGCTCCTGGCGAATCAAGCCATCCTGTTCACGAAGCCAGTCCAAGTGGGTGCGGTCAGCTAATACGACGTCAATCTCTGACAGCGGTTGTCGCACTTTGAGCGAAGCGTTCATTCGTGCCGCACGGCCCAGTGAGACGATCTCACGCACGAGAGCCATTCGCTCGGAAAGCTCGTTGTCAACGAGCGACGTGTTACCGGTTGGATAATCGCACAGATGCACACTCTCTCTGGTCCGCTGGCCGAAGGGAGCGCAGGCAAGGTTCTGCCACAACTCTTCAGCAATGAATGGCGTAAAGGGCGCGATCAGCTTTGCTGTTGTCAGCAAGCATTCGTACAGCGTCCAATAGGCGTCACACTTCTCCTGTGATTCCTCATTGCTCCAGAACCGGTCACGGCTGCGGCGTACGTACCAATTGGAGAGTGCGTCGAGAAACTCCTTGAGCAGTGCGGCTGCGTTAAAGTTCTCGTAGGCATCCATTTTGGCCACAACACCGGCAGCGGTGCGGTTGAGCTCACTGATGATCCAGCGGTCCAGTTCGTTGCGATCTTCCCAATTGCGCGCGGTCGCTCCGCAAACCAATTGGTTGCCATCAAGCTGGTAAGATCCCAGCTCGGCTTCATTTGCCCCCAACTCTTCCGCTGGGTTGAAGTTGTCAATGCGGGCGTACTCCACAAAGAAGTTGTAGACGTTCCACAACCGGAGCATAAACTCCGGAATCACTTCCTTAATGGAGCGTTCACTGTAGACGATCGACGTCCACGGCGGCTGGTTGGCGAAAAAGAACCAGCGGAGCGCGTCAGCGCCATACTTGTCAAAGATCTGGTTGGGCTCCGGGTAGTTCCGGAGTTGTTTGGACATCTTGCCAACACGTTTGGTGTACTTATCGGCGTGCTTCGCTCGGCACTCGTCTTCCGTGAGATAGCGCTCCCCATCGGGCGACTCGTACCACTCCGTATTCATTAGCCCCAGCACGATGCAGGTACGATACGGATGCGGATATTCAGTTTTCAGCGTGCCCCGTTGGGGATCATCCTGGCTTTGATCGCCAAACAGCAATGTGCTGATAGCGAGTTGGCTGTAGAACCAGCCACGGGTTTGATCCAAGGCCTCGCTAATGAAGTCTGCCGGGAATTGATCCGCAAACTGCTCTTTTCCGGTGTGCGGATAGCCCCATTGAGCAAAAGGCATCGCACCGCTGTCGTACCAACAGTCGATCACGTCCGGCACGCGCCGCATGTGCGCGCCAGGCGCATAGGGCGAGTCATACGTGATCTCATCCACGTACGGCTTGTGGACTTTTAGGTGCTCAGAAATATTCGGATGACGTTCCTTCGACTGCTCCCAAGCTTCCAATCCACTCACACCCGGTTTGGCAAGTAATTCCTCATAGCTTCCGATCGCCTCCATCTTTCCGGTTTCCTGACACCGCCAAATCGGCAGCGGCGTGCCCCAATAGCGTTCGCGCGAAAGCGCCCAATCGACATTCGCTTCCAGGAAGTTGCCAAAGCGTCCTTCACGAATGTGCTCAGGAAGCCAGTTGATTTTGGCATTGTTGGCCAGCATCGAATCCTTGAAGGCTGTGGTGCGGATGAACCAGCTCTTCCGTGGATACTGAATCAGCGGATCTTGATCTGCTCGCCAACAGAACGGGTACTCGTGGCGATACTGCTCCTGGAGGAAGAGCAAGCCGCGCTCGCGCAGGTTTCGGCAGATGTCTTTGTCCGCTTCTTTAACCCAACGATCCGCAAAATCGCTGGCTTGCTGCGTGAATTTTCCGTCTGGTCCCACGGCGCAGATCAGGTGAGGGCCTTCACCTGCTTGGAACCGGGTTTGCTCGCTCATGAGCAAGTCATGGTCCACTTCACCAAACGCTGGGGCTTCGTGGACGAGTCCGGTTCCGGAATCAATGGTGACGAAATCCGCGGCCAGCACTCGCCAAGCGACGTGCTGCTTGCCGCCTGCGATGAGTTCGCCCTGCGTTTGGCCTTGGTCTTTGTAGTAATAATCAAACGGTGGACGATAGCGCCGACCGACAAGCTCGCTTCCCTTGAGCGTACTTTCCACCGTCAACTCGCGTTTTGCCTTACCGGCGATCTGTTCGACAAGCGCCGTCGCGACGATCAACTTTCGACCAAGCTCTTCATCGCGGACGACGGCGTAATCCAAATCGGAATGGACGGCGGCAAATTGGTTGCTAGGCAGGGTCCACGGTGTGGTTGTCCACACCAGCAAATCCGTGTCAGACTCTTCCCCCGCGTCGTCCAGGAGAGGAAATCGCACATAGACGCTGGGGTCGTCCACGGTCCGGTATCCCTGGCCGACTTCGCCGGAGGAAAGTGCCGTGCCGCCCTGGGCCCACCACCAGACAATCTTATGCCCCTGGAACAGCAAGCCACGGTCAAAGAGCGTCTTCAAAGACCACCAGACGCTCTCCACGTAACTCTGATGGTATGTGACGTAGGCATCTTCCAAGTGAATCCAAAACCCGAGCCGCTTGGTGAGGTTTTCCCATTCACGGGTGTAGCGAAACACACTCTCCATACAGCGATGAATGAATGGCTCGACACCGAAATCCTCGATTTCCTCCTTGGAGTGGATGCCAAGCTCCTTGCAGACCTCGACCTCCACAGGCAACCCATGCGTATCCCACCCACCTTTCCGCTCACACCGAAAGCCCCGCATTGTCTTATAGCGCGGGAAGAGATCCTTCATGGCCCTCGTCAGACAGTGACCAGGGTGCGGCAGGCCATTGGCGGTTGGTGGCCCCTCATAGAAAACAAACTTTTCCGCGTTGGCGCGAGCTTGGAGTGACTTCTCATAGATCTCCCGGCTATCCCAAAACTTGAGTACCTGCTCTTCGAGTTCGGGAAATCGAACATTGCTGCGGACCGGGTTGAACATGAGTCTTCCCTGGACTGGAAATCGTCAAAACGGATGAGTAAACCACGCGGATGCGGGATTTGCAATGCAGGTGGCATCCGGGAATAGGTGAGGTATCTTCGACTGCGCGGAGTGTGCCGTTGTTAAGAGTTGTTAAGAAACGTCGCGAAGTTCGATTAGGAGCAGCTCATCCCGAGAATTCGACCACGAAAGCGAATGGACGGAAATGAAGAACGTCTCCGCAGCTTGAATGCCTGTGATTCAACGTGCAATGTCATTGATTCGCTGGAATCTCCGGGGTATCGTATCGGCAAGAGTCCGTGGGAACGCGCCTGCCGCTTTCCCTTTGTCCGCATGATGTCGAGGGGTTAAACAGGAGCGTATATGAGTATCTTTAGCGAATGGTGGTGGTGGCTCCTTCTTGTTTTGTTGATCGGTATGATCGCCGTTTTCTTCATTATCCGGAACCGCGGCGAAGAGTAGCCCAGCGTAATTGCCGTTATTCCCGCGTGCCTGAAACGGGTGCGGCGGGTCATCATAGAACTCCCCGTTCGCTTTGCGGGCCGCCAGTTGGCGCCCAGAGGAATGCGTGCGGGGCTGTTTTATGCGCTCGAACTTTTGCGTTTTCATCCGAAGAGTGCGAGTCACGATGATTTCTGTGCTCTAAGAATCCTGCACATCAAGAGACTGCCCGAGCGAGGCATGTCCATTGAGGATTTGCTGCTTGTTAAGCGGACCGGATCAACGCCCTCAAGGTCCGCAGGTTGACGGCGTCCATTTCTTCGCCATGCCGCTTTTCCTTGGCGGTCTCCAGGTACATCGGCGTTTTGGCAAAGCGTTCGTCATTGACTAAATGACGAAAGGGTTCCAAGCCCATCTCCCCCTCGCCAATATGCTCGTGGCGATCAACACGTGAACCCAACGGCTTCTTGCTGTCATTCAGGTGAAACGCGCGCAGGTGTTCTAAACCAACTGTGGCGTCAAACTTGCTCAGAGTCTGTTGATATTGCTCCTCTGTCTCCATCGCATAGCCAGCGGCGAAGGCGTGGCAAGTGTCAAAGCACACACCAACGCGATCCGGATCATTGACGGCGGTGCGGATTGCAGCCAATTGTTCAAACCGCCAGCCGAGATTTCGCCCTTGTCCGGCGGTGTTCTCCAGCAGTGTCACGACCGGCGCGCCCGCCGCGATGTTGTCGCAAGTGCGCTCGTGAACTTCATCCAGTGCTGTGGCAATGTTGGCGATTCCGTCCCCGTCCGTTTGTTCTCCCTTGGGGGAACCTGGGTGGAGCACGACGCCGGGGATACCTAGTTGTGCCGCCCGCTCGATTTCGACCACATAGCCCTCAATAGCTTTGCGACGCTGAATCTCCTCGCAGGCGGCCAGATTGATTAAGTACGAGGCGTGGGAGAGCGGCGCCACCACGCCTGTCCGTTCCAGTGCCTCACGGAACAGGCGCACATCATCATCGGTGATCGGCTTGGCTCGCCACTGATTGTTATTTTTAGTGAAGACTTGGACGCAATCGCACTCGCACGCCCTGGCCGCATCCACAGCCTTGTAGTAACCACCGGCGATGGACATATGCGCGCCGAGAATAGGCATGGTGTCAACTGGATGAGATTGCAGCCAATATTCCCGGATTGAACGACCGCTCTGCTCCAACCGTCAGTGGCAACTCTTATCGGCGATTCGCTGGTACTTTACTGACGTTTCTGCTGCCGATCAATTGTGCTAGCCACAGGTCGCGCTGCGCTCGTGGACCTGTCGGTTGACTTTCGTCGGCGTTCTCACTTGCCGTCGTTGTCACTTTCCGGGTCTAGCTTGAAGGCATCGCCCACATCAAAGCCGAGGTTGGACGCTTCTTTATAGAGCGGCATGTGGCGGTAGTAGACTTCCAAGATCATGCACGACAGCGCGGTCGTATAGTGCCGGCCTCCGGTCTTGTTGTAGCTCCCGTCAGAATACCAACTCCCCCGGGCATGACCGCGCCGATCCTGGGTCTTGATGAGATGCTCCCGCAACTCCTCATTCCATTTGGTCCACATCGGACCGTCATAGTGCCGCAGCACCTGCGTGGCGTAGTAATTGTAATAGACGTCGTTGCTAATCACGTCCGGGCCTGTCTCGCTGAGGAACTGGACGCCACGCACCAGTGCCGGATGATCCTGCTTCCAACCCATAAACATCCGGCAAAGCAGCCCAACCGAAGTCAGCGTTTTTGTGCCTCCGGGCTGTTGGTAGCCATAGATGGAACCGCTCTGGCGAGAGACGGAGTCCAGAAAGGACTCAGCCAACACGATGGTCTGAGGGTTGACTTCAAGATACGCCATTTGAGCGCTCTTCAGCGCCATGATTTGCCAGCCGACAACGGAAGTGTCACCAGCCATGCCGGGATAATACCGCCATCCTCCGCCACTTCTATCTTGCGCACTCTGGATATACCTGATCGCTTCTTGCGCGGGTTCGCGTAAAGTGGGATCCTCAGTCATCGCATAGGCTTCGCAGATGGCGATGGCACACAGACCATGCGAATACATTGTGCCGGCTGATTCATGCCACGAACCGCCATCCCGCGTCCGCTTTTGACTCCGGATTAAATACTTGAGGCCCTTGTCAACGACGCCTTTGTATCGTCCCTCCTTGTGTGTGAACCCAGCGCCCAAGAAGGGGAGCAAGCCCAGCGCGGTGGCTGCATTGGGGGCATCCGGCTGGCGCGTGCCAATGATCCCCGGTGCTGAACAGCGTTTGTTACAGCGTTGAGCATGTTGATGATCGAAACTCCAGGAACCGTCCGGGTATTGATGCTGGGCCAGCCACTCAAGTGCCAGTCGCACAGCTTCCTCGCTCTCGGGCGTTCCACCGCCTCCTCGGAGGAGGGCTCCCCGCGCGTCAGGCCCACGCGACATCAACGCTGCTCCATTAATCGCCGATAGTGTGGCCGCGGCATTGTGCGTGGCCGTCACTTGCGATAGGTCAACAAGTGGGCGGTTTGTCGCTGCTAACTGGAGATCCTGAAACTCCACTGGGACTGGGGACGTGTCAGAGGTTTCCAACTTAACTGATTCCAGGGGATCATCCGTTTGAGCGAGGTCGTCGAGCATCGGGATGTCGTCAGTCGATTCGAGCCTCGTCGGATCATTGCCCCTGTGGAGCGAAATCTCGGTTTGCTTGTCGGATGCCGTCCGTAGCGTCAGCAGGGCCAAAACCAGCAACATGGCAATGTGGAACACCATGCTCACCAGCCAGGCAGGAACCGTGCTCAACCATCCGCCCAGAGCGGTCAAGGATTCCTCGTCATTGTCGGCCCCGTCATCAGGGTCTCGTGAAGGCGCCTCCGGCGGTTGGGCAGAAACTGCACGAAGGGTCTTTGCAGGGACATTGGCGGAGCCTGGCCCCGGGACAGATTTTGCCGAGGCCCGATGGCCTGCCGGAGCTTTTGCTTTGGGCGTCGCCTGTGGCGGAGAACTAGATTTGCTCGCTTTTGACGCAGGAGTTTCTGGCCTGGACGTGGTCGAGCCAGAGATGGTGGGAGTGGGCTTTCCCGAATTTGCGGGAACAACGTGTTCCTTGCCGCCGGTCAGGTCGACAGAAGACTCGGAATCATTAGCCGTTGACATAAACAACTCCAGAACGTGCTCGCCTTTATCGGCAAGTGCGTTTCAGGAAAGCGGACCTCAACCTTGTCGCATCGCCCAGAACGCGCGCGACAACTTAGGCAGGCGTAGCGCTGTTATCACATAATGCCCATCAAGAAGCTGCCAACAGACATTAGCTGACAGCCGCTACGATTACATCAAGACTATACGAACCTTTGGGTTGCGTCAAAAAACGACCGGTTCTCGAGGCAACAGAGAGGCAAGCGCCTGGAACGCTTGATTTTTGTAGCGCATATGCCGGATGTGCGGCGCAATTCAACCGGGGAAAACTCCGTCGGCCAGCTCTTTGTCCCACTCCAGCAGCAAAGGCCAATCCGGGGCGCAAGTGCCAAAGTCTGCCATCCGTAGATAGCCCTGCAATCGCTCGATTGTGGCGTCTAAGACGGCGTCATCCTTGCGAAAGATTGGGCCGTGGCTCGGGAGTAGCCATTTGACATCGCTTTCTCGGATTCGCTGTAACGAAGTCATAAACTGCTTCAGGTCGCTGCCATGATGAGCGTCGATCACGCCGACGCAACCATCCCGATAGATATTGTCACCACTGAAGAGCAAATCGCCCATCCGGAAGGAGAGTTGGCTGTCCGTATGTCCTGGTGTGTGCCAGACATCCAACTTCAGGTTACCCACAGTGAGAGTGTCGCCCTCATCGATGAGTTTCTCGATTTTGACCGGCGGCATCTCCATGTGGATGTTCTGAGCGGAGATTTCCGCATAAGTGACAATCTTGTCCCCACTGGCCAACGGCTCCTTGGCCAGCCGATGCCCCAAGGCTTTGCATTTGAGCATCTGCTTGACCTTGGCCAGCCCCTGCACGTGATCAGCGTCCGCGTGCGTGGCCACGACGCCTAGACAACTCGACAAGGGGAAGTCGAGTTGGCGGATCATCTCCACGATCTCTTCGACGGTGTCCTCGAATCCAATATCGATCAAGATCCACTCAGCGCCGTCGTAGACAAGATAAACGTTGCATCCGATCCGCTCGCCTGCCTGATAGTTGATCTCAATGACATGCGGGAAGACGGGCTTGCGCTCAAGCATAAAGCGGTCCTCTGGGCTATCGCGTACCTTCCAGCCAGTCGCGGCGGGGGTTGTTTTTCAGGAGTGTCGTGAAGTCCCTGCAAGGCCTAACGCAGGACTCAGGTCAGGATTCTAGACCTCACTGCAATGATCAGCAACATGCTCGCTCCGGCCTCTCAGCTAGCTGCGACAATCCCATGGAATGCGAAACATATCTCCCAAAACCCGGGCCCTTGGATGATGCAGGTAGCATGTTCTCACGGGCTGAACGCCAAATGCTTGTCTCAATCGGTATGATTGGACCAGCAGGCTGATCGTTACTTTACGTATGACCGGCGTATTTGGCCGGACCCAGGGCCAGCGTATCGATCCGGTCGATAGCACTTCATGGGAACTGGCAAACCGGCTCAATGGCCACCGCAACCAACGCCTCATCCCGTGAGAAGATGCCGCTACTGGGTAAATTCTCATGGTCGGGACTACTTTTAGCGTGTCTCCGGGGTGTGTAAAGTGACAGATCGGTCCTGACGCCCAAGCGGCGTCAATCGCCGGGAATTGCCACCTGACTCGGCAACTGCGAAATTCCGTGGCACCTGGGAGTTCTTGCATCGTGGTAAAGCAGTTTCCTGGATCATTCTTTGGTCCTGCCACGCTCGTGGATCTTGTTCGCCATCGCGCTCACCACCTTCCTGACGAGGTGGCGTTCACGTTTTTGGTGGATGGCGAAAACGAACAAATCCACATCACCTATTGGGAATTGGAACGGCAAGCCCGCGCCATCGCGGCACGCCTTCAGGCGATGAACCTGGCTGGCGAGCGAGCTCTGCTGCTGTATCCGCCGGGGCTGGAGTTTATCTCGGCGTTTTTCGGCTGCATGTTTGCCGGCGTTGTGGCCGTCCCCGCTTATCCACCTCGGATGAACCGCAAGCTGGACCGCATTCAGGCGATTGTCGCTGATTGCTCTGCGGCCGTTGCTTTGACCACTGCGGAATCGTACCGCCGTGTCGAGCCCATGCTTGAGGAATCGCCGGGGCTGCAATCGATCTTCTGGCTGGCGACGGACGAACTGCCGCCGCACATTGAAGATAGTTGGGACGAGCCGCATGTCGATACGACAACGCTTTCCTTCCTGCAATATACGTCTGGGTCCACCGGTACGCCCAAGGGCGTAATGTTGACGCACGGCAATCTGCTACACAACTCGGCCTTGATTACGTACTCGTTTGAAAATACGCGTTCCCAGAAAGGCGTCTTCTGGCTTCCCAGCTACCACGACATGGGATTGATTGGCGGGATTCTTCAGCCGATCTATTTCAGTCGTCCGGTTGTGTTGATGTCGCCGATGGCCTTCCTACAACGGCCGGTTCGATGGTTGCAAGCGATTTCCAACCACCGCGCGACCGTCAGTGGTGGACCGAACTTCGCGTTTGATCTGGTTGCCCGCAAGGTCACACCAGAACAGATGGAAGGCCTGGATCTTTCGTCGTGGAAGCTGGCCTTCAATGGTGCAGAGCCGGTTCGCGCAGATACATTGGAGCGTTTTACGGAGAAGTTTGAATCGTGTGGATTCCGGCTTGAATCGTTTTACCCGTGCTATGGCTTGGCAGAAGCCACTCTGATTGCCACAGGGGGATATATCTACGAGCCTCCGATCATTATCAACGCGGATTCCAGGGCACTGGAGAACGATAAGTACGTTGAAGTTCCCGCAGAACACAAGGATGCGCGTCAACTGATTGGGTGTGGTCAGTCGCTACCAGACCAAGAGGTTTTGATCGTTGATCCGGAGACGCACCAACCGAAGCCCGATGGGGAAATTGGAGAAATCTGGATCAAGGGGCCCAGCGTTGCCCGTGGATATTGGAATCGTCCGGAAGAGACGGCGGCAACTTTCGGCGCTCGCCGCGGCGACAACAACGACGGTCCGTTCTTGCGTACCGGAGACTTGGGATTCCAGCGTGAGACGGAATTCTTCGTCACCGGCCGATTAAAAGACCTGATCATCGTCCACGGTCTGAACCATTACCCACAGGACATTGAACATACGGTTCAAAATAGTCACGAGGCCTTGCGCCCGACACACGGAGCTGCGTTCACAGTCGAGGTCGACGGAAAACAGAAGCTTATTGTTGTTCAGGAGATCGAGCGACGATTCCAGGACAGCGCGGACGACGCAATCGCAGCCATTCGCAAAGAAGTTGCTCGGCATCACGAACTTGTGATTGATCACGTGGTGCTGGTACGTGCCGGCAATGTGCCCAAGACATCCAGCGGCAAGATCCAGCGCAGCGCCTGCCGGAGAGCTTATCTGGAGGGCAACCTGACTATTGTCGGGCGTTGGCCGGACGAGCCAGAAGCCACGAAGCCTGACAAGGCGATCACGCTCACGAACGGTCGCCCAGCCGATGGTGAAGACCAGGATGGCCGCCGAGTTCGATCTACTCGCCGACCAACATTGAATGACGGTTCGGAGTGGGACGCGGACAACGCCCCCGCGGTTGCGGCATCGAAGGAAAAGAAGCCCTGGGATGAGATTGCCGCCATTGTCATGGAGGAGGTCGCCAGGATTGCTCAGGACCGCGCTCTCAACGCCACGATTGACAGCAGCTTGAGTGACGTCGGCCTGGATTCGCTGGAGCGGTTTGAGCTACAGACCGTGTTGGAAGATCGTCTCGGCGGACGGATGCCGGAAGAAGTCGCCCAAGAACTGGAAACCCTCCGTGAAGTCGTGGATGCGGTGCAAAAGTACTTGGGTGAGCCGCAACGCCGCAAGCGTCTTGCTCTTTCCGAAATTCCCGAATCGTATCATCGATTTGACCGCTACGCGGAGTATCAGGAACTCCATTCGCAAATGGAGATGCTGGACGCCAGCGGCCTGGAAAATCCGTTCTTCAATCTGCACGAGACCGTTGCTCGCGATACGACCGTCATTGATGGTCGTGAGATGATCAACTTCTCGAGTTACAACTACCTAGGGCTCTCGGGTGATCCACGCGTCACCCAAGCAGCTCAACAGGCGATCGAGCAATACGGCACCAGTGTTTCTGCCAGCCGCGTCGTTTCTGGTGAGAAACCGCTGCACCGCAAGCTGGAGCGTGCCATTGCTGATTGTATTGGCACTGACGATGCCGTTGTGATGGTCGGCGGACATGCGACCAACGAGACAACAATTGGACACCTGTTTGGTCCCAGTGACCTTATCCTGCATGACTCCTTGGCCCACAACAGCATTATTCAAGGTTGCATCCTGTCTGGAGCTCGCCGCCGCGGCTTTCCCCACAATGACTGGCAAGCGCTCGAGCGACTGCTGGATGACATGCGCGGAGAATTCCGCCGTGTGTTGATCGTGATTGAAGGCGTCTACAGCATGGATGGCGATTTCCCGGAGCTTCCCAAGTTTGTGGACCTGCGAAATCGCTACAAGACGTTTCTGATGGTCGACGAAGCTCACTCTCTGGGCGTCCTGGGACAACATGGACACGGCATCGGCGAACACTTCGATATCGATCCCGCCGAGGTCGATCTGTGGATGGGCACGCTCAGCAAGTCGTGCGCATCCTGCGGCGGCTACATCGCCGGCAACCGGGCTGTGGTCGAGTACCTAAAGCACACAGCACCGGGGTTTGTCTACAGCGTCGGAATTCCTCCGGCAAACGCCGCCGCCGCGCTGGAAGCGCTGCGGGTTATGGAAGCGGAGCCTGAGCGCGTCAAGCAGCTCCATCAGCGCTCCGCGCTGTTTTTGCAGCTTGCCAAGCGACGCGGTATTGACACTGGCATGAGCAACCAGACGCCGGTAATTCCCGCGATTATCGGCAATGGCATTCATTGCTTGCAGCTCTCTCGCGCCATGAAGCAGGCGGGCATCAACGTCCAGCCGATCCTGCCACCGGCCGTGGAGGAGAATAAGGCACGCTTGCGTTTCTTCATCAGCTCAACGCACACGGATGAGCAAATCCGTTACACGGTGGATACGCTCGCCAAGAGCCTGGAACAGATCCGCGGAGCTTCCCCCGAAGCGATCGACGCCTCCACGACTTCGTAGGATGCTACCTGCGTAAAGCACCATCGGGTGGCGCTTCAAGAAGTTTGTCTTGAAGCGCCTGCAGTCCGCATGTACAAAGGAAAGAGAGATGTGCTGCGCAAGATGACGTGGCGTCGATCGAGTTCCCCGTTAAGCGAGGTTGGAATTGCTTACCGAACAAGAGGTGGCCAGAAGCTGGCGCAAATTGTTTAGTGGAAAAGAACTGACGCAAGAATCCCTAGGAAAAGCGGAGCGGCTGCTGGAAGAGTTGCGGTACGAGAGCCCGCTGCGGCACAGGCTCGGAGAAGAACTGGAAGAATTGCAGGAAATCGCTAAATCAAAGCTGGCCGAGGCCTAGCAAAGCGTCCCCTGATAGTCGTTGGCCATTGCCAGGGTGAGTTTGGCACAGTCCGTAGATCGTGGCATCTTCGTGTCACGTGACATAGGATCCATTGATGGGATTCCCGTCAGCTGTTAGTGAATCAACCGGCAGCGGGAAGTGGCCAGCCATCTTGTTGGCCGGTGCGACCGAAACGAGATGCGACTGAACAAAAGAAAGCACCCTGTGGACGCTTGGTCCACAGGGTGCTTTCTTTTGTTGACTCAACCTTGCCAGCTGATTCCTAGTGGTTGAAGCTTGCTGAGATTTGCAAGCCGTGGATGAACAGCTCCTGGCGATTGTGACCGGCCAGGATTCCCATTGTCGGGAATGTGTAATTGACCAGAGTTTGGGGACGGGCGATGTTGTCAATGAACATGCCACGCCAGCCAATATTCGCGTAAAACTTCGACGTGATCTGATATCGCGCGTTGAACCCAAGCTCGACAATGGGTGCGAACTCTGTTTCATGTGCGGTATTGTTGAAGGTCACGTCCTGAATAAACGTGGGGGAAAACCCTGCGTTTCCGTCAAATCGACCGGTTTGGCGAAGGCCCTGGAAATTCAAGGCTGCGGTGAAGCTGGAATCGACGCTCCATGTCCAGCGACCCCTTGTGCGGAACCAGCGCCCAGCGATCATCGGGCCCACCAAGTCGTTGTCGGCTGTGGTATCCCAGAAGGCATCCGTGAAGACTGTCCCACCCGTCGCAGTAACCAGGAAATCTTCGTTGAATTTGAAGTAGCGTGCTCCATAGCTGAAGTCAAACGTTCCCGAACGGGAGGTTCCTAATCGCAGATCGCGACTGGCTTGAAACCCCCAACTCGTCACGTCAGTACGGACGTTGAGAGAGGTGAAGGCCAACCGCTGTGCGATGATGTCACCGAGGTCAACGGGCGCAAAAGTGTCGGGAGTCCCATCAGGCGGTGCGCTTGTGTCGACGCCGCTGCGACCGAAGATCAGGTCACCATCCAAGTCATCGTCGTTGCCGTCATTGTTGAGGTCGACAAAGCCCGTCAGGCCGCCCAAGGGGTCAAACAAGATGACCTCACTATCATTGGCGACGAACTCGCTGCTGAAGTCCCCCATGTCGAACATGGTGGCGCTCCAACCGCTATCATCGCCCATGTAACCCAGTGATGTGCGATGACCGCTTCTTCGTTCGGACGAGAAGCGAGAGGTATCAGCGGTATTCGTTTCTAGCCGTAGGCTTGGAATTCCGATGCCGTTTGATGCACCATCTATCACCAGGCGTGGTGCAGTGCGCGAATTTCCGATCGTCGCCCGATCGGGCGCCGACGTCCACATCTGCACATAGCCAACTTCCAGCCAGTAACCCGTGTTGGGAGCAGGCAGTTCATCAAACGTGCTCAGGTCCGCCGGGGCAAAGATGTGCTTGTCCACTTCCTTGATCTCGCCGGACAAGAAGGGCGCTCCCCGTTGAGCTTGCGCCTCGGTGGAAATCGCCCCGACTGCCAGGCTAGCGCCCACGCCCCACGCCAGCAGCCACGACTTGATTCGTTTCTTAAGCATCATTCGACTCCGCCCTGGCGGTTGCATGGATTGTCCGCGCGCGTTGCCTCCGTACAGACGGCGCGCTTCTCTGTGCCGGTAGTATCGGTCTGCCTTCTCGCGCTAGTTGAACAAGAACGGTAAACTCTGCGGAAATTAACCGCAGTGCTAGCTTTGACGCTTCTGCGCAGCAACCAAGGGCGAAGGTCGAGCAGTCGGACGAGAATGATTCACGTCAACTCGAAAACTCACAACACGATCCATTAAACGGAGATTTTCGCGGCTGCTTTTCGGCAGACAGATTCGCCAGATGATCTGCCTAACGGGGCCCTGTTAGAACATCTCCCTGAGACATCTGTTAGCGTGCCTGTTGGCGACACTGCTGACCCCCTTTGTTAACACTCGTGGCCGAGCCACCCATCAGAGGGGGGTTGAACTGTGAAGTAGGACACGAGGCCACCAAGCATGCTGGCGCGCCGTGATCTTGTGGGTTTCTAAGCCGGTGGATATCTTCGCCGCCTGTTTTTTGAGATCGTTGCGAGTCTGTTCTCGACGCGCAATGACTGTCTCTGAGCCTTCGCGTCTAGACCGCGTTCTTGTACTCCAAGGTGGTCAACCCAATTTCGTGCAACGCGAATCGGGCACAGCCCTCAAGTCTCCGGCAGACAAAGTTCCGCCGGAGATCTTGGTATTGTGCACTGCTGCTGGGAATTGTTGCGGTTTCCCTGCTCACGGGATGTGGCACGCGTTGGATTAGCGTTCGGGGTGCGCCGAGAAATCCACTCACGGAACGACTCCAATTGGGGAGTTGGTCCGGTCCAAAGATTACAGAGCGCACAGCGTTAACCCTGCGGAGAAATGGGCTCAACCCGGAGGCTGACGCAGCAGAACTGTTGAGACCGCTCAATGACATCAGCCGCAAGGAGGTGTTGGCGGAAACCACCTACGCACTGGCGGAGGTCGCATTCGTTGCCGCCGAGTCCACGAAAACGTCCGATCCCCGTGCTGCGCTCGAATATTACTGTCTGGCGGCGTCAGAGTCCTATCGCTTCTTGTTCGACCCCAGGCTCGATCAGCAACGGAATCCCTATGATCCACTCTACCGAGGTGCTAGCGACCTCTACAACGGCTCGCTGGATGCTGTTCTCCGCATCTTGAAAAGCGAAAGGGGCTTGAACCTGCAAGAGCTAGCAACCGCATCATCCGATCAGCAGCCGTGGGACGTGTCTGTGATTTCGCGAGGTGGTCCCTGGCAGGCAGATGCCTATGAACGTCTGGAACTCGCGGCTGACTATGAGGTCGGCGGGTTAACCAATGAGTATCGGACCTATGGGCTAGGCGTACCGCTCGTCGCCGTTCGCCGGGAGAATATGGCGAACGCAGCTGCTGACCAATACTATCCGCCTGGTCTGGCGGTGCCGTTAACGGCATTCGTGCGGCCGTTGACGTGGGACCACTGGCATCCCGATGAGGTCGGCGCAAGCCGAAGCGTTGTGCTGGAACTCTACAATCCGCTCCAGGCAACATCAGTCATCGTAGGCCCACACCGTATCCCACTGGAGTCCGATTTGACCACCCCGCTCGCGTATTTCTTGAACGAAGCGGAACTGGAGCCCTTGGCAACAAAAGGATTACTCCGGCCTTCTCACGACAAGCACAAGTTATTCTTCGCCCAGCCTTTTGATCCGGACAAGATTCCCGTGGTCTTTGTGCATGGTCTATGGTCCGATCCGACATCCTGGGCTGAGATGTTGAATGAACTCCGAGCGACGCCTGCGGTTCGAGCTCGATACCAATTTTGGTTCTATATGTATCCGACTGGCCAGCCGTTTTGGTACAGCGCAGCGGAGCTCCGCCAAAAACTGGCCGATGTTCGGACGAATCTCGATCCCCAACGCCGATTCGCTGCCATGGACCAAATGGTCCTTGTGGGGCACAGCATGGGCGGTCTTGTTTCCAAGATGCAGGCGGTGGAAAGCGGCAATGAATTCTGGCAAGCGATCAGTGAACGGCCGTTCTCAGAGATCGACACGGAAGATGCCGTTCGAGATCGTTTGGCAAAAACCTTCTTCTTTCGCCCCAATCCAAGCGTTCATCGCGTCATAACCATCGGGTCGCCGCATCGGGGCAGCAGCTACGCCAATGCCACCACAAAATGGCTGGCCAGTAAGTTTGTTCGCCTGCCTGGCGACTTGGTTGACAACGTCCAAAAGCTTGTGGGGATGAATCCAGGCATTTTTCGCAGCGGGTTTTCCCCGGAATACGATACCAGTATCGATTCACTCTCCGCCGATTCCCCAATTCTGCCGGTGCTGCTCAACGCGCGTCGGCAGCAAGGTATTCATGTACACAACGTGATCGGTCGCAAATCACCCACCACGGACGGAGACGGGATTGTCTCGCTAGAAAGCGCTTCGCTTCCTAACGCGGACTCTGAGATTGTCGTTGAAGCCAGCCATGTGGAGATACATCGAAATCCGTTGACCATCCTGGAAGTGCGCAGGATCTTGCTGGACCACCTGCAGGAGATGGATCGCTGGACCCGCCATCCGATCCCTGCTTACGACAACGCCATCCGCCCGGCGTTGATAGACCGCAGGATGCGAAAAACACGTGAAATTCGGCGTTTGCCGCGCTAAGCGGGCCTTGCGAATATAAAAATCATCTTCAATTTTTGTTATTTTGGACTTTTGGATATAAATTTCATCTTCATAAAAACTATGTGTTTTTTGCTGAAAATTCAAATTTTTCCAGTACAAACTGCGGTTGGGGCATTTATACATGTAATGCTCATCGGTAGGCATCCGCGAAGACGTTCGTAGTGCCGCGTGCCGATGGATTCTGCGCAAAAAATTCTAGACACGAGGTACAACTGATGAAGGCGAAACTCGTTTTCGCCGTGGCTGTCGCAATATGCGTCACAGCTACGGACGTAAAAGGGGAGTTGTTTCAGGCGCTCCACCGTGGCTGGTATCAGCCGTCCGGCAATGAGGCCAATGACGCAAACAATGCGAACAACGCATATTTTGCCAGCACGTTCGCTTTTAACGAATTCCGCAACTACTTTGTTTTTGACAGGACGGACGCACAGTTTGCTGGCAAGCATGTCGTCAGTGGAACGTTTGACATCCAAACAGATTCTTCGGGAACACCCAACCCGACGCTGAACCTGTTTGACTTCACTGGCGATGTTGCTGATCTCACCGCAGTCGCCCCGACTAGTGGCGCAGCTCACTACACGGATCTCGGGACCGGAACCGGCTATGGTTCAAGTGTTCTTCCGAATAACACCTTGCAGTCAATCGTGCTGAACACAGCTGCGATCAACGAACTGCGCGATAACACCATTGGTGGCGACTTCTTCGTGATCGGTGGTGCAATGGCCGGTGCGGGCCAAAGTAAGTTCTTTGGCACGGGCGGCACCTTTGTCACACAGTTGGATTTGGTCTTGCAGACCAACTTGGCCCCGGTTTCTGATCCGGGTGGCCCGTACACGATTGATCCTGGTTTTGACCTCGACCTTGATGGTTCGGCTTCGGCTGACCCGGACGTGGCGCTTGGCGACTCGATCGTCAGCTGGGAATGGGACGTCGATGGCGACGGCACGTATGATGTGACCGGCGAGACCACGACTGTGGACTGGGCTACGCTCCTGGGTATCGGCGTGCTTGCGGATAACACCTACAACTTGGCCTTGCGGACAACGGACGAGCTGGGTGCCCAGCACGTGCAGACGACGCTGTTCACCGTCAACCCGGTGCCAGAGCCTGCCACCTGTGTAATTTGGGCCTTGGCTGGCGGTTCCTGCGGATTGGCTGGCTGGCGTCGTCGCCGCAAAGCCAAAGCGGCTGCTTGACCAAGGTTGTCGCAGAAATTCCTCCACGATGAGATCGTGGATAGCGCATGAATCCATAGGGGGCGGAAGGTTGTGCTTGACCTTTCGCCCCTTGATTCAGGTTCTTGCGTCCTTCTGCATAGGCCATTTCGGCCTTTGGGGTTCACCGCCCATACGTTTGATCAGCCTCAATGTCCAAAGTCTCGGCAACGCTTGCCGCTCTTTTTGCCCTGCTGAACGCGCCTGCGCTTCAGGCGGATATTACGTGGGTCGTGACGTACAACGATGTTGTCAACAACACCAACATTGGATTTGACGACCCCACTCTTGGTGCGACGCGGCGTTCAACGGCACTTGCCGTGTTCGACTACATCAACACAGTTGTCGATGAAGATGGAACTGCCGAGGTAAGATTCAACAACTCCCAAGATGACGGCTCCGGTTTCCTTGCTTCTGCCGGCCCGTTTTTCTTTACCACGCCCGGATTTACCAACGGGCTTTTGTTTCAGCACGCAAAATCTGGGATTGACCCTACCGGATTGGTCCCTGACGCGCAGGCGACCGTCGATTTCGGCTGGAACTGGAACGATGATCTGGGCGCGCCGGCCCTGAACGAGTTCGACCTCTTCTCGGTGTTGCTGCACGAGATCACACACACAATGGGCTATTTGTCCCTACTCGATGCCAGTGGAAACGGCGCTGGATCTGGAGATGTCTTCAGCGTTTATGACAGTTTCCTTGAACGTGGGAACGGCACACAACTCTTCTCCGGAACCAACTTCGTCGGCAACGCGTCTGATCTGACGAGCGGTGATCTTTTCTTTGATGGGCCGGAGTCAAGAGCCTTGAACAACAATCAGCGGCTCGAAATTTTCGCACCGAACCCTTTTGACGACGGCTCGAGTGTTAGCCATCTGGATGGCACCACCCACCCAAACGCCTTGATGAATCCGGCCATCGCCAGCGGCGTTGCCAAACGCGTCTTTTCTTCTGAAGACCTTGGAGTGCTGTCAGATATCGGCTGGACTCTCAAAGCGATCCCGGAGCCGAGTACGATGACGATCTGGGGCGTGCTCGGGGCTACCGCAATTTGGGCGCGCTATCGCCGCCGCCGTCCAGTCTGAGGACTGCCGTCGTCTTGGATACGGTCGCTTGCCCTTTATGCAGCTGACTCCTGCCGTGGGAGTTGAGGCCTCAGAAGCTTGCGGAGTTCGTCCAACTGCCGATGCTTGCTTCGGTTTGGATTATGTTCTCGTGTCGTTCAAGATCTCAGGCGATCATGACGATACACGCGGTCAGCGCCGCCGCAGAAACTTGTCTGTCGATCGAGTGGTGCTAGCATGACTCGAGCGGGCGCATAGCAAGGGGGAATTGTTGCTGGCAAGACTGTTCGTGCCTCGCATCAAAGGAACCATGGGATGACACGCAATTTCGCTTTGGGAATCTTGTCCGCCGTGGCAATCGCCTGCGTCTTGGGAACTGCGAACTCGGCGCAGGCACAGGGAGTTCGGCGGCCGACCGTGAGTCCCTATCTCAACTTGCTTCGCCGCGATGCCACACCGGCGGAAAATTATTACAACCTTGTTCGGCCGGAGAAAACATTCCGTCAGAGCTTGCAAGCCCAAAGCCGCCAGATCCAACAGTTACAACGCCAGTCCACAGCCGCGCCGCGAGCACAAACCGCAACAACGCCGGGCGTGGTGGCGATTCCCTCCACGGGGCACACGACGTTCTATCAAACGTATTCGCACTACTATTTCTTCCCAACGATTCGCTCACGGTAGATTACAGCGGGCAGCGGAATCTGCGGATGAATTCCAGCGTGACATCACCGGATGGGCGTCATGCCTCCCGGCGGTAAGGATGATCGCTTGCTGGGGAGTGACCTCGTTGCGGTGTGTTGGCGCAGGCGCGCCCTGCCCACCCCGTCTAACCGGCGCTCGACAGGCGAATATGTTGTATTTCGTGTTCGAGCATCCATTCCAGCCAAGCTTCGTGCTCCTCGGACAATTCGATTTCCGCCTTGGCGGTTGAATCGAGCGGCGAGACGATTTCAACAACGCCGTCATCCATCCACTGCAATGCGTTCTCACGGCGTATCCAGTACTCATTTTCGCCGACTGTCGGCGTATCGCCCTCGCCGGGAACACTCATGAAATACGTCACCTCATGCCGAAAGCGGTCGGACATGTCGAACGCGGAAACCTCAGGATGATCAATGGGGACAACTTGAATGGGCATCAGCAGCATGACTCGTCGATGGGAGGAAAGCCGACTTGTCCCATCGTAGCGTTGTCGCAACAGATCACCAGTGACCGAGAGCACAGGACCTGAAACCGGTCCAAGCTGCAGAATCGATAACTCCGCGCGGCTTGTCACGTGCTAGGTTTGACCAGAGCCACACTCACCAAGGAGGTGCTCCCCTTTGTTTCTGGGTTCTCACCTTCTCTCTGCCAGACCAACCTCACACTCACTTTCCGCAACACTCCGGGGAAGATGAAAATGAAACGCGCCGCTCTGCATCGCTTTGCTGTTGTTTTCACCATTGGCGTCAGTTTCGCCATAGCAATGTGTTGTGCAAAGCGAACTGTTTGCGCACAGCAGCCGGATGAAGAGGAGCGGGACAGTTCCGCGACGTCGGCCGACAATTTCCCCAGATTCGAGCAAATCAAGAGCTTGGTCAAAAGAAGCTTTGCCAGTCTGCCGGACTTCAAAGAGGGCGAGTTGATCACCAAGAGTCAGGTTCAGATCGTGTGCGAGGACGTGCGAACTTTTGGCTGGAAGGTCTTCCCACAAAAGGAAATCCTAGCCAACGTGCTGGCAGATACGGCGTTCCTGGCCAAGGAATTGAGAACTAAACGTGGCCGTAAGTTTATGAGCAAGATCTCCGCTCTGCCGGGAGCTTATGACAAACTTGATCGTCTTTCGCGATTGCCGCATGGTCGCAAGACAGTCCATGATCTGATCAACGGAGTTGGCGGGGACGAACTGATCGTCTACCTCACCACGGCTTCCGGAGGTCAGGAACTCGGTAAGCTGCTCGCCAATGCTCCCAAAGGTCGAGATTTCAACGAACCCACGGGGACCATTTACACTGCGGAGCAATTCTTGATTCGTTTGGAAGCTGAACACTCCCGGGAGCTTGAACGCCTCAAAGCGAAACAGGCTGGGCAAAAGTAGCGAATCGCCGCGTCACCTTCTCGCACGTACCCAAGCGTGCTGAGCAATGTCAGCTTGCCGTTGTTCCCTCTGCACCAACGTTCACTCTGTACCAACACTGCGCGAACGTGATGACATGCTCGTCAATGGCTGCCTGTGGCCTCATTTGGTGATGGCGGCAGAACTGAGGGTCGATTGAGAAGCTTGTTTCCTCCGCTAGAGCATTTTCCTTGTTGATGTTCCGTCGCCAACATTGACGACTTCAGATCCTGCTGAGGTGTTCCCCGCGCGCCTGCTCTCACGCGTACGGGCAAAATTGACATTGGTCAAATTTGGGGGGTGTTTCGTGCCGCCATGCGCGCTGCCGAGCGCCATTGGGGGTTGACGGTTAACAGGCTACTGAACGTAACGTCAAGGTTGTCGGTGATGTTTGCGGTCCCGTTGCTGGTCCATTGCGTGGGCGTGAAGCGTTTGCGTCACCCCCCTGGAGGATGGAAAAATTTGACCGATGTCAATTTCGCCCGTACGCGTGAGAGCCTGGCGTGTAGGCCCCTTCGGGGAATGGACTCAACAACGTTCATCCAGGCGAGCGGACAGTAATCGGACAGATGCTCTAGCAGGCGGTGAGAAAGCCCAACGCACTGCGAGAACTCCCCGTGAACTTCATGCCACTGAGCCGAGACCGTGATTGCGGATCCCCGCGAGACGGACTCCTCCACTTCGCTTGATTGAATGCGACGACGGTTCCAGCTGGGTGCTAGCGTCGGCGACCGATTAGCCTTGGCCGCGAATTCTTGTTTTCGTACATTGCCAGCCGCGCCCTGGCAGAGCCAGCGTAGGACTGGCGTTCAATTCTCGGCCAGCGATTTGAGTTACTCGCCAACGACGACGGAGCGTTTCATGCCACAATCGACAACCAGCTTGCCCCAGACAGCCCCTGAGGAAAAAGAGCTGACTTCCGCCGCCCCCAAGAGCGCTCCCCGATCTGGCGTTCGTGTGGACGATAGCCATGCGGCGGCCGCCTATGCCAACTTCTGCCGGGTGACCGGCACGCCGGAGGAAATGATCCTGGACTTTGGGCTGAACGCGCAGCCCTTTGGTACGCACGCGGAACCGTTGCCGATCAACCAGCGGATCGTAATGAATTTCTATACGGCCAAGCGAATGCTGCACGCCTTGCAAGTGACGCTGCAGCGTCACGAGGCGGCATTCGGAGCGTTGGAAACAGATGTGCAGAAGCGCGTTGTCCCGGGCGCAAAGCCTCGAAGCGAAGTCGCTTGAGAAGCCTCCCCCCCGATGGCAGGCCTTGAGCTTAGCTCAGCTTGCAGACTCGGCAGGCACTTCATAAGGTAAGATGCTGGCGGCAGAGACCGCCGTCATCACTTGCACATTCTTGCGCGCTGACACATGAGAGTCGGGGAAGCATACGGTCCGGGAAAGTTCGGGCTCTCGTTTGAGCTGTTTCCGCCCAAGACGGATAAGTCTGAGCGGGCGCTGTATGACAACCTGACCGAACTCATGAAGTTTGAGCCCAGTTACGTCACTTGCACGTACGGGGCTGGCGGCACCACGCGTGACAAAACCTTGGATGTTGTCGCCAACGTCAAACAGCGCTATCAAGTCAGCGTCGCTGCGCATTTGACATGCGTTGGTTCCACGGTTGAGCAGTTGTTGGACTACCTACGCGATGCCCAACAACAAGGCGTAGAAAACATCGTGGCGCTTCGCGGTGATCCCCCGCGGGGCGATAGCGAATTCAAGCCTGTCCCCGGCGGCTTGAGCTATGCGAATGAGTTGGTCACGCTCATCAGGCGAGAGATTGATCAGTTTGGCATCGCGGTCGCCGGCTATCCGGAGAAGCATCTTGAGTCGGCCACTCTCGATCTCGATCTGCAGAATTTGAAGCGGAAAGTTGACAGTGGCGCAGATGTCGTGATTACGCAATTGTTCTACGACAACGCAAACTTCTTCCACTTTTGTGAACGCGCCAACAGCCTGGGTATTGATGTGCCGATCGTACCGGGGATTCTGCCGGTGACGAACCTGGCACAGATTAAGCGGATCAGTTCGCTCTGCGGGGCCGTGTTGCCGGACTCCTTTGCCGCGGATTTGGAGTCCGCCGGAGATGACACGGATGCCCAGTTTGAAATCGGCGTCGCCTACGCTCAGCAGCAAGTGCAAGAACTCATTGATGCTGGCGTGCCTGGCGTTCACTTCTATGTGCTGAACAAATCAAAAGCCACGGCAAGAATCTTGCGCACAGTCGTCCCCACTGTATGAGCGTTCCGGCGTGGAATCGCCATTTCCATGATTTGATACGACATGAGATGAGCCTGCCGGAGTGTTTAGCCCCGGCTGCCCTCGTTCGCAATGTTTGGCTTGCCCTCATCCCCCCCAACGGTTGATCAGAGTGTGCGGCACGTCTAATTGGTCGCAGATGCGACCGACAATGAAATCGACCAAGTCCAGCACAGACTTGGCGCCGTGATAAAAGCCAGGCATGGCGGGGAGCACAACGGCGCCGGCCTGCACGCATCGGCGCATGTTCTCCAAATGCACCAGCGAAAGCGGAGTCTCGCGCGGAACTAAGATCAGCTTGCGGCGCTCTTTGAGATGCACGTCCGCGGCGCGGCAGATCAGATTGTCGCTGGTTCCGTTGGCAATCGCCGCCAACGTACCACCGGAGCAAGGGCAGACCACCATGCCGCCGGAACGGGCCGAGCCGCTGGCCATCGACGAGAGGTAGTCCTGGTGATGGAAGTAACGCACCTGCCCGGAGTCCACCATTTCGGAAGATTGAACGTCCGCGGACGCCTGTTGCCAGCGCTCATCTGGATCCCAATCCGCCGGTGGACGAAAGTTGAGCAGCTCCGCTGGCGATAACTCGTGAAGGTTCACGGAAAGCCCCAACTCCTGTCGGAAAACTTCCGCTCCAGATGGGCTGACGGAGAACTGAATGTCACGTCCCGCCGCCGCCAACACCTGTAGCAGGCGGATGCCGTAAACGGCTCCACTGGCGCCGGTCATTCCCAGCACGATGTTATGATCCGTTTGTTGGTGGTTCGTTTGTGACATTGACGGCGCGTACGGAAAGTCGTTCCTCAATTGGCGAAGATGAAAAACCACCTCGCCCAGACCCAAGTCAACGCTGTGTTGATCCGTAGCGGGTGTGATCGCGAGTCTATCCTAACTGAGATTCGCGAGCATCGCGATGATCACCAGTCTTTCCAGCGGCTGGCAGGCCGCCGAGTGACAAACGACGAGCAAAAGGGCGCACAAGAAAGCGGCGGAACCTCAAAGGTGAGATCCCGCCGCGTGATGCATTTCGTTGCGTTGTATCAACCGACGAGTGGCAGGCGCCCTTAGAGGCCTAAGTTGCGTCGGTCGCCGCTTTCAACCTAGTAGCAAGGATTGCAGCAGGGTTGGTAGCTGGGAGTGCAAACCGTCACCGTGTAGGCGACTTGCTTGGGCACGCAGTAAGCAACGCGCTTTGTGGTTTGGTACGGAATAGTTTCACAGTACGTCACCGGCACCTTGTACGTCTTTTCGACGTAGTCATAACGGCAGACCGGGTAGGTGACGTCGCGAACGAGTTGCTCATACTCATAGCGGCAAGTCGTGTAGGGAACAACCTTCGTATAAGCTTCACGCACGTACTTGGTGCATGGGTAGGTTTTCTCAACGAGATTGGGAACCCAGACGCGACGTGTGGGGCAAGGCCCGCAACCACCGCAGCGCGGGCGACAAGGTCCACAACCGCCACAGCGGGGGCGGCAAGGATCCCAGCACCCACCATATGATTGGTATTCCCAGTGACCGCAATCAACCATGCAAGTCTGCTGGACGGTCACTGGCACGCAGCGATAGCAGGTGACTTCCTTCTCATGCTTCTCATAGATGGGTTTGCAAACCGTGTAAGGCACTTGCTTGGTGACATATTCCGTGCGAGGAACGCAAACGGTACGTGTCTTCTCAATCCACTTGGTCTTGTTGACGTACTTGTAGCAAGTGACCGGCACGTCTTTCCAATGAGTTTCATAGACGGTCTTGTAGCAGGTCAATTCCTTGGTCTCGTAGGTCACGCAGCAATTGGCCGGTCGATAGCAATGCGGGCGACACCTCGGAGCACAGCTTCGCACGGGAGCACAACGGTATGTGGCACACCCGCCGAGATTGAACAGGCCGGACGCGAGGGTGGTTTTGCCGCCGGCCACAATCGCGGTGACCGCCAAAACTGCGGTGAAAACCTTCTTCATGTTGTAAATCCTTTCCGTCGAACAGTTTGTGATCGGTCGCGCACGTGACTGACCCTCACGTCGCTTTCAACTCGCCGAGCGCTCGGCGACGGGACCGGCATCATAACGTTAGATATATTAGGAAGAAAGGATTGAATAGAAAGTTTTTCCCGCATGCGCAAATTTTGGCGACTAGGTTCACATTTCGCAGAATCGCAAGATTGCGAGCCAGGCTTCTGCCACAGATGGAATGCGCGCAAGTTGCGTCTCTCCCGTCAACACTTGGCGCGCGCGGCTGCTATCTGCCGATGCCTGTCACGTCTATAATCTCGCCCATGCCTGTCATCGAAATCGAAGATCTCAGTAAGAACTACCGCATCTATCGCAAGCGCGAAGGACTGTTGGCATCCATCACGGGCTTATTTCACCGTGAATACCGAGAAGTCAAAGCGGTGCGCGCCATCAATCTGACTGTCGAGCAAGGCGAGTTTGTCGCCTTTCTTGGCCCAAACGGTGCTGGCAAAACGACCACCCTCAAATTGCTCTCCGGTGTTATTACGCCCACATCCGGAGAAGCTCGGGTGATGGGGCATGTTCCCTGGAAGAGGGAAAACGCCTATCGGCGCCAGTTTGCCCTGGTCATGGGCCAAAAGAACCAGCTTTGGTGGGACTTGCCCGCTCAGGAGTCATTCCGGTTGCATCAGCAGATCTACCGGATTGAACAGGCCCATTTTGAGAGCACACTCGGCGGGCTCGTCGAGATGTTGGGCGTCACCAAGTTGCTGGCGCAACCTGTGCGAGAACTTTCGTTGGGCGAGCGGATGAAGATGGAACTCATCGCCGCGTTGCTGCATACGCCGGAGGTGTTGTTCCTGGATGAACCAACAATTGGCTTGGACGTTGTTGCCCAACACAACATCCAGAATTTTCTTCGCGAGTACCAACAGGAACGAAAGACGACCATTCTGCTGACCAGTCACTACATGAAGGATATCGCCGCACTCTGTCGTCGTGTGGTCATCATTGCCGGCGGGCGAATCATGTATGACGGATCGTTGGATGGCATCATTGATCGGTTCTCCAGCGACAAGATCGTCACTGTCCTGTTCGCCGATGATCATCTCCCAGGTGATCTGGCTCGCTACGGTGATGTGATCCAGGAAGAGCCTCCCCGGGCGAGAATCCGAGTCAAACGCGCCGAGATGAACGGCGTGTTGCAAGGCTTGCTGGCCAATCATCCCATTGAGGATGTGAGCGTGGAGAACGCGCCTCTGGAGGAGGTCATTGCCGATATGTTCTCCCAAGCTGGCGAAGAAGCTGACGAAGAGACCGCCCGTGAGGAAGCCGACGCGCTGACGTAGGCGACCACCAAGTCTCCGCACACTGGGCATTGAACCCAGCTTTCGAGAACTCCAGCTCAACCATCTTCAAGGAGCGTAGTGGCTGCGGCCCTTGCTGACTCTCCGCTGGCCGATATCGTAAAACTTCAACTTCGCGCACCGCGTTGCCGTATCCTCTCTCCTCGCTGGAGTTCTCCATGTCTGACGTCATCATGAGCCCGCGCGGTCCCCAGCCGGTGGGCGCGTATCCGCATGCCCGTCGCGTAGGCGATCTGTTGTATCTTTCCGGGATGGGTCCGCGGCGAAAGGGCGACACCGAAATCCCTGGCGTCACGTTGGGAGACAACGGCGAGATCCTTGATTACGATATCGCCGCACAAACAAAGGCCGTGTTCGACAATATCCGCTTTATCCTGGAAGACGCCGGCAGCCGTTGGGAGAATATCGTCGATGTGACCGTGTTCCTGACGAACATCAAGGAAGACTTTGCCACCTTCAACACCTTGTACGCGGAATATTTCGGCGAGCTCAAGCCGGCGAGAACAACCGTCGAAGTGCGGGCTCTACCGACTCCGATTGCAGTGGAGTTGAAAGTGATTGCAATGGCGTGATTGACGCAAAACCGTCGCAGTCGTTTCAGCGATACGTGTTCGTCAGGGAATTGAACTGGACGACCCTGCAACTTGCTTCGCGTGAGAGGGTCACCCATCTGGCAATCGGACTGAGGGCAACGTGAGGGCAATTCATTCGCAATCGGCACTCAATGCGCGACGCTCTGCCGGTCCGCTAAGCGGCCGTCTGGTCATGCTGCGAGTTTGCACGGTGTTTGCCATCGCGGTTGCGGGGATCGCCGCGGTCTCGACAAATTGGACCATCTGGCAGTTCTTCGTTTGCCTGGCAGTGGTCCTTGGCTGGTGTGTGTTAACAGGTTTGGCACTGGCGATGCTATTCCGTTGGCGAGATGTTGGGCGAGCGAAACTCGGCAAGTTGCTCTATCGATCACGCGGTGGAGTTGATGATCGCCTTCCTGCGTGGACTCGGTTGCCCATGTCTCTTCAGGGTGCAATGATCTACGCTGCTCGTCGGCTGCCCGCGACGATGGCCGTTATGGCGTTCTTTAGCTGGTGCGTCATGGCCGCGTACTTCACGCACATTGAGCTATGGGAGACGATCGCCTGGAGTGCGGTGCTTAACGACTACCTAGGCGTACTCGCGTTTCTTGTGCTTCTGTGGGGCATCCAGGTCTTTTCTCTATTTGTTGCCATTGCACGACCGATCGGATTGGAATTCTATTCCAACGGTTTTCGCACACACGGCATCGGCGGCGTCACCTGGGACATGGTCACATCTACGCGATGGGCCGAGCACAGACCGGGCTGTTTGCAAGTTCATACGTCAATGCCACGTGGCGGAGGCTGGATGTTGGAGTTTCAGGTTCCTGCTGACGAACAGCCGGCGATTGACGAACTGCTAGAGCGCTTTTCTTGTTAACGTTCCGTCGCCAGTCACACAAATTGGGAAATCAGCTATATCGTTGCTCTCATTGCTGCATGGGGTTGGCAGTTTCAACAAACCGAGGCCGTTGTTGCGCTGATCACGCGACCTGGCACGTTGGAACTCCATGAACGCGGGATCACATGGCTGGCGGGCATTCAGCGAAGTACGGAAGATTACGCCGAGATCATCGCTACCAATTGGGTCGCGCCGCCGCCAGCCAAGGGTAATCTCTCGTTGAAGATTGTCTGGGTCCATGACAGTGCTCAAAAGGTCATCAGAGTGAACGTGCCGATGAAATGCCAGGCTGCCGTGGATGAAGTCTTGACCGCCAAACTTGGCAAGCGGCACGTGCCGGGAGATTGAGTTCCTCGACTCCAGGGTACCCATCTTTCGCTTTGGGCGGCCTCCCAATATCATGCGGCTGCAATGCCCTTTGCGTATCGGGCTAACTCTCACTCCTTTTCCCACTCAGGCTTCCCATCATGGCGAGCAGCCTTGATCTCAAAGAATTCGTTCGCGACATTCCGGACTTCCCCCAGCCGGGCATTTTGTTCCGCGATATCACGCCGCTTCTGCTCTCGCCGATGGCATTGCGAGAATCGATCCGGCAACTTGCGTCCAACTACGCAGGTCAAAAGATTGATGCTGTAGCGGCGGCGGAAGCCCGAGGGTTTATCTTTGCTGCTCCGCTGGCGTTGGAGTTGAACGTGGCATTTGTGCCTGTGCGCAAGCCAGGCAAGCTGCCCTTCAACACGCACGCATTTCACTACGAATTGGAGTACGGGACTGACTCACTGGAGATCCACATCGATGGCCTTTCCGACGGGCAACGAGTCTTGGTGGTGGATGATCTCCTGGCCACCGGCGGAACGGTCGAAGCATGTTGCCGCCTGGTGGAACAGTGCGGCGCCAGTGTGATGGGGACGGCGTTCCTGATCGAATTGGAAAGCTTGGGTGGGGCAAAGCGGCTGGAAAGTTATGAGCCATTCAGCCTGATTCAATATCCGTGACGCAATGGGCGAAGAGGCGTCTTGTCACGTCGGACGATTTCGCACGTCGCAGGCAGAAGATATCTCAGGCGTAGCTTGCCGAGACGAGAAACAGCCCATGCGGCGGCGCCGTGGCCCCGGCAAGCGCTCGATCATGACGATTCAAGACCTGTTGAGGCCAAGTCGTTGGCTGTTTTCTCAGGCCGACTTCGATCAGCGTTCCGGCAATCGCACGGACCATGTTGTAGAGAAACCCGTCGGCCGCGATCTCCATGACAACGAAATCGCGTGATCCGTTTTCTTCAGCGATCTCGGGAGACGATTGCAAAGGCTGGGCCGAAAACCCCGGCAGGGTTTCACGGCGACAGAGGGAAAGCTCCGTCACAGTGCGGACCGTCGATTTGCGGGGAGCGCCCGTTGATTGAAACGCCGCAAAGTCATGTTCGCCCACGAGCGTATCGGCGGCACATTGCATGGCGGCATCGTCCAGCCGATGATTCACGTGCCAGGCATAGCGGCTGGTGAAGATGTCTCGCTCAGCTCCGTCCCGCCAAATGTAGCGATACCGTTTGGCAACACAGTCCCGAATGGGATGGAAGTCCGCATTGACCTCTTTTGCCGCCAGTACGGAGACATCCGGCGGCAGCGAGGCATTGAGCGCCCTGACAAAGACCTCAGGCGCGTGCTGAGACTCCGTACGAAGGCTAACGACCTGCCCCAACGCGTGAACCCCAGTGTCGGTGCGCCCGCTGGCCAGGGCACGGACGGGCCGTCCGGTGAGTTGACTGGCGGCTTCTTCCAACACACCCTGCACGGTCCTTCCCTGGGGCTGCACTTGCCAGCCAAGAAAGTTCGTGCCGTCATAGGCGATCGTCAGTTTGAGTGTCCGCTGCACGATCATCGCCAAACAACCGGAGAGTGCGCCTAGATTTTGTATCCGGCCGGCTGGCCAACAAACGGATTGTGCCGCTTCTCGTCACCGATTGTGGTGGGCTCATTGTGCCCGGGCAGCACGATTGTCTCATCTGGCAGGTTGAAGAGCTTTTCGTGAATCCCTTGCTGCAGCTGCTCAAAGCTGCCATTGGGAAAATCGGTCCGGCCGATACTGCGGTGAAACAGCACATCTCCGCCAATAACGCAGGAGGGTACGCCTTCTTGGATGAACACTACGTGGCCAGGCGAATGACCGGGAATCTCGCGGACCAGGAGTTGAAATCCGGCCGACTCATAGATTTCACCCTCGCGGACAAGGATATCTGCCTGTGGACTGATGATCGGTTGTCCAAAATCTTCTGACAAATTGAGATTGGCGTCGGTCAACATCGCGGCATCACCCGCCCCAATCACCAACGGCGCGTCCGGCCAAGCCTGCTTCATGGCCGCGTTCCCAGCGATGTGGTCAGCATGTCCGTGCGTATTGAGGATGGCGGATGGTGTTTTTCCCGTTTCTTTCACTGCTTCTGAGATCTTCTCCGGCTCTGTGCCCGGATCAACGATCAAACAGTCCGGACGGTCATCGCGCCACAGGACATAGGCGTTCTCTGCAAACGGCAGGGAAACGACACACACAGCCTGGAAATCATGAGAGTCTTGCATTGCGCTTTGCAGGGAGAGAAACGGAATCCGGCAGTGCAAGCACTGCCAGCGTCAACGGTGGCAGTCACTTTCGGCAGTGCAGGAGTCTGCCGGTCATTCTGCCTGGGAAAGCCGCGGCTTGCCGAATGCTTTGAGATTGCCGAATAATACAAAGCCATTGTAAAACTGAAGCATTGCTTCCGATAGAAGCGATATTCCCGCGTGGACTCCCAGTTGTCTTTCCCAGCGAAACGACCAACGCTCAACGATGCCATCCACAGCGGGCAGACCTTTAGGAACACAAATTGCACAATGGATGCCGGTCGCCCGCTGACCCAAACCGCGGCGCCCGCCCATTCCATCCATTAGCCACGGACTCAGGCGAGGAAGAGATGAAGATCAGCCTTCGCGGCAACGTATTGGCCATCACGCTGTGCTTGAGCGCCTTGAGCGGCGGCGCATGGGCTCAGGAGCACACGACCCATCGGCCGACCACGAAAGAGGCCTCCCAGGATGAACATCCCATGATGCCCGCCCTACGTTGGGCCAAGGGAGAACTGCCTCGTATCTCGAAGATCGAGGACTACACCTGCACCCTGGTCAAGCGAGAGTTGGTGGATGGCGAACTGACCGACCACCAATACATGTTCCTCAAGGTGCGGCATCAGCCGTTTAGTGTGTACATGTATTTCCTGGCGCCGTCCAACGTCAAAGGCCAGGAAGCCCTCTACGTGGACGGAGCTTACGACAACAAGCTCATGGCGCACGGTTCTGGGCTTGCCTCGTTGCTGAAGACATTCGCCTTGGACCCCAAAGGGCCCCTGGCCATGAAAGGCAATCGCTATCCGATCACGGAAGTTGGCGTGCTAAACCTCGTCCGTAAACTCATCGAGGTTGGTGAGCATGACGTGCAGTATGGCGAGTGCGAAGTTCGTGTGATGAAGCAAGCTAAGGTCAACGATCGCACATGCACGATGCTGGAGTTCACGCACCCCGTGCCGCGCCGCGAGTTCCGCTTCAATATCGCGAAGATCTTCATTGACGATGAACTCAACATGCCGATCCGCTATGAAGCCTACGGGTGGCCCAAAGAGCGCGGTGGCAAGCCAGTGTTGCTGGAGGAGTATACCTACGTCAACATGAAGCTAAACCAGAAGCTGAAAGATATTGATTTCAGCACGGACAACCCGAACTACAACTTCAAGTAAGTTGCGGGTGTTGAAGGCGGCCAATATCTCTCTCAACCGCTTGTGGAGAGATCAGCGTGTCGTTCCAGACCAAGCCAGGTGTGCGAGGCCTGGCGCGGTGTGCGAACATGGTGTTTTTCGTACTGCGATTCAACGCTAACCGGGGTTCTCGCAGCCTGTTGGATGTTTCAACCGGGGTGCGAAGTCACTCGCGGCGCACATGAATGCCAACCTTGTCTGAGGCGAGGATCCGCTCTCAGATCGAAGTCGCGAACCATTGGTGGCAATCTTCTTCGACCCGTCTGTACTCGTCGGCTAGTGGGGAACTCGGAGTAAGGCTCTGACGGCTTGTCTCGGGGTGGCGTTCCCGTTACACATTCAGTCTTGAATTCCCAATGGCTCGACGACCGAAGGTTTGCTAAGCTCGCCACTTCGCCTCGTCAGTGAAAATGCCTCGCAGGCTTGACTCCCAGCCAGCGAACCTCAAGCTGGGAGAATTCAGCACCGCCCCAGTCGATCAAATCGCAGGCAGTGACTAATCCTCTAAAATCACTACATTGAATATTGACCACAACTTGAGGCTGTAGCTCAGTCGGTAGAGCAACGGACTTTTAATCCGTAGGTCTTGGGTTCGAGCCCCAACAGCCTCACTCTTGTCGGGAAAACCCCGCGTTTCTGGTCTTCTCATCTGGGTAAGGCAGCAGGAGCTATTGCCGAAAGTGTTGTTTTTGAGGCTGCCCTGTTCTGGCTGGCAATGCGATGTTGTTCGGCAACCTAGTTCATAACGGCGGCCAAGGGGGCATAGCTGGTAAGCACTTTGACCGCCTGCGCGGACGGCAAGGCTATTCGCTTCGCGATTGCTACGCTGATTTCTTGAATCTTCTCGCGCCGCGTTCGGTGTCGAAGTAGTCCTCAAATCGAACCACTTTTCCTCGGCGAAATTGTAGGAAGAAGATAATCCAGCTCTCAGCGAGTTCATCCATGGCCTTGTGGTGGAGCCTGATGTCAAACTTAAGCACTGCGCTGTTGCCTTCCGACATGACTCTTAAGTTGTGAACTGGGTTTGCGGCAAGCGAGAAGACGGAGAAAAAGCGGTGCCAAAAGGCGTCAAAACCGTCGACCGTCTGAAACTCACCAGCAAAGGGAAATCGTTCTGGACTTCCAGCGACGAAACATGACATTTCTTCGTCAAAACTCTGCTGAAGGCCAGCGACCAACTGCTGTCTGTGTGCCTTCAACTTGTCGAGGAAATTCAATGCGAATTCACGTGGCGAATGAACCAGATCTTCTGGGTAGACGGCCGTAGCCTTTGAACTAAGAGCTTCGGCAAGGACTTCGATCGTGTCAGCGCTCAACTGCTGCGAGGCCTCGGCCTTGCGAACCAGCCGGTCTGTATAGCCTGCTTTAGCTGCTAGCTGGTCCTGTGTAAGTCCAAGTAATGTTCGATAGTGTTTTACGAGTTCACCATTGCACGTGTAGTAGCGGTCGATTTTTTGGGATGCCCAAGCCATGGGTGTTGCCTCAGTTTGTTGCCCTCGCAGTCCGTTGAAAAACGCCATCGTGGCGTTTTCAACCTGAGCCAAGTGCGGGAGTGAATCTCACACGGCTCGCAAATCGCGGCACATTCGTACCACGATTTAGAATCCCCTCCTTGGGATTCACGCAGCCGGTTGATAAATCAACAGGCTGCTAGTTCACTAAGACGGTTTCGTCCTTCTAGCAATCTGTCAATACGCTTTTCACAAAAATCCGCGAATGCAAGCCCGGTCTCGGTGTGATGCGTCGTTCCGGTAGCGTTCCTGGTGTGGACAGAAACAGTATTGGATGATTGATTAATGCGGTGGCAGGGACTATCTATGTGTCCTATCGAGGCCAACGCTGGCAACCTCTGCACCGTAGGGGTTGCCAGCGTTGCATTATGTCGTTGTGTACTGATCGACACGATCTCGCTATCAAATATTCTCACTATACGACACTGCAAATGCCGCCGCAGAAGCAACGCTATTCAGTGCTCCTGCCGATAGCATAAAGGTGATTCGCAGTCCGAATCAGTATTTGGTCACCGACAATGGCAGGTGTTGCGAAAACGGTTTCTTGCATATCGTTCTTGGCAAGTAGCTCGTAATCAACGCCAGTCTTGACGACATTGACGGTTCCATCTTCACCGCAGAAGTAGAGTTGGTCCTTTGTTGCGACCGCAGACGCGGAATATTGGCCACCGACGCGCTGCTGGTAAACCAGTTCTCCCGTCTTTGCGTCTCGAACTGCCAACACACCTCGAGAGCTACATGTGTAGAGGTAGTCATCGACCACGATCGGGGTTGGAATGTAAGCACCACCACGTGGTTCGTACCACACAAGTCCGTCCGGAAGTTCATCGCTATCACTTCCGTCAGGAGTGATATCCCCTCTCGCCGAAGGTGAAATTGCATACGCTGATTGCCTGCCATGGCCATTGGACAGAAAGACGAGGCCATGTGCAGTCAGCGGAGCAGGAACCGGTACGTCACCCCCGCCGCTTAGCGTCCAGATCTGCTCGCCAGTTTCAAAGTTATACGATGCCATCTGCCGATAGCCGTTGCAAATTAGCTGTGTCTCCGTTTCTGTTTCCATCACCAAGGGAGTTGACCAGGTCGCGACATCGTTTCGGGGGATACGGTGAATTTCGTTTCCATTGGTGACATCCAGAATGGCCACGAATGCCGTGTTGAGACAATCGCATTGCACGATGACTTTGCCCTCGTGGATAACAGGGGAACTCGCGAATCCCCATTCAAGGTCTGTCGATCGATACGAGCCAGAATGCAGTTTTCCGAAATCCTTTTGCCAGAGCAACTTGCCCTCGAAATCGAGGCAATAAAGACCTTCTGAGCCAAAGAAGGCAACAATGTGAGTGCCATCTGTGGCTGGTGTGCAATTCGCATGAGTTGCTTTGAGGTGCCTCTTGGTGGCCGGTTTGCGGTTGGCAACAGTTCGCCTCCAAATCTCAATGCCCGTGTTTGCATCAAAGCACGCGATTTGCCAGCGCCAATTCCCTGAGTCGTCTGCTGACTGCCCCGTGCCTTGGAGGAAGCCCGTCTGAATAGCTTGTTCATTGCCTCGTTCATTGACCGCAGTCGTCACGAAGACATGATTTCCGTGCACGATCGGACTTGAGTGAGCGAGACCATCAAGTTTTCGTTTCCAGAGGATGTTCTCACCAGTTTCGACGTTCCATTCGATTGGCGGATTTCCAGAACCAATACCACACGCCTGGACGCCGCGGAACTGCGGCCAGTAGCTGTCCGGCGTGGATTCAAGCTCGCCTTTCCCCGATTGCTGCAAGGGTTGAACGGCCAAGTCACCGGCAAGACTGACCGGGAGACTCTCCGCAATCTTCTGCGGATCCTCCACTTGGTCTGAAGCTACGAGTTTTTCTGATTCAAAGCCGCTGGAATCAATATGCCCATGAGGAATTCCAGAGCCAAAACAACTTGCGGTGAGGAAGATTAGGCAGAAAGTCTTCAACATGGCGCATTCCCATTACTTGGTGTGGTTTATTTGACAGCCATCCACGGCACGCCAAGTCCGCTGACTTCCCTCGCATTTCCACTGCATGCCGGTGCACCGGTGTGGGTGGAACTCGAAGCATACGAGTCGAAGCGTGCGGCCGTAGCGTGTCTGCGGATGGTCGCCCCAGCGAAACTTCCTCTCGGAAATCTTAACAATTCCTGTCAAGTGGTGGCAGCGTTAACAACGCGCTGAACTGCCTTCAGGACATCTTTTTCGTACTCACCTACGCTTGGGTGCAATTGCCGATGAATCGCGACATCGACAAAGGGCTTTGCATCTGACTCGATCTTGCCTTCATCCAGCAGTTGACCCAAAGCTGTTGCGATGATCGTCGTATCGAGTGTGAACATATCGTAGAGTTCGGAAAGAAACGCGTCCTCCGGATTGGCAAGATCTTGTTCGATTTGTTCATCCGTGCACAAAGATCCGTTGTATCCGTCCAAGTGGCCATCAAGAATCCAGGCGATGCACTGCACAAGCGGCGCAGAAGGGTTGTCAGCGCGCCAACTTCGCCACTCGTAGTACGCATCTGATCCTTCATCGCTGCCAAACGGTGCCCGTTCATCGACACAATCCCAAAAAAACGGCTCCACCATGAGTTCGCGCGCTCGTGGATGAGCCTGGTCCGGTTCATTAAATGGATCGTGCTCACTCATGACTAACCCTTGTTGACCAAAGGGACATCTGTGTCACTCTGCCAAAGCTCGCATGTCTTCTGGCTGTGGGATTCCCCAACAGAACGGATCGTCATCTTGGAAAATCAATGTTGATTCGCCATTGACGAAAGCGCGGCCGCGGATGGTGGGCAGCACGCGGCCTGCATCTTGGTCTTCCCAGCGGAAGGAGCCCACAAAGCGGCTGCCGATGACGCTTTCTTGCACCCAATGTTCACCCTCGGCGAGCTTCCCGTCCGCGGCCAGGCACGCCAACTTGGCGCTTGTGCCAGTTCCGCACGGCGAGCGGTCGTACGCATATCCGGGACAGAGAACAAAGTTGCGCGAGTGGGCTTCAGGCTCTGAGGCATCATGGGAGGCGTCCGGCGACGCGTACAGCTCAACGTGATCCACCAGTGGAAAGCCGGCCTCATTGACGGCCTGACGAATCCGCCGGGTGTACATCAGCA
Organism: Pirellulales bacterium; assembly: GCA_028066245.1. Lineage (GTDB taxonomy): Bacteria > Planctomycetota > Planctomycetia > Pirellulales > S012-138 > CALJLD01. Next base: position 115,814 of record JALCBR010000004.1, read on the forward strand.
GCCGGTCCGTATTAGCCAGATTGAGTTCTTGGTCATGCTCGTAAACGAGAAAGAACCAGTTCCCGCCCCAGGCGACATCGCCAACAATCCGGCCGATGCCAGGCACATCCACTTCCACGGCCTGGGCCTCTCTGTAGCTGGCGACATTTTCCACCGCCACAGAACCATCCGGCTCAAGCGTGACGGTGACAATCCCCACCGGCGTCTCCAGCCGATGTTCGCCAAGGCTAATCCGCTCCAGATGAGCGAGCGTTGCGAACAGACCGATCGTCCCGTGCCCGCACATGCCCAGATAACTCACGTCATTAAAGAAAATAATGCCTGCGGCACACGACGCATCAACTGGCTCGGTCAGCAAACCGCCGACGAGCACTTCCGACCCTCGCGGTTCATGAATCACACCACAACGATAGTGATCGAACTCGTTGCGGAACCGTTCGACGCGTTCACTCAACGGCCCGGTGCCCAAATCCGGTCCACCCGAGATGATAATCCGAGTTGGCTCTCCGCCGGTATGGGAATCGATCACCTGCACACGCCGCGTCATGAGTTTGTCATCCGTTATGGTTTGAGAGGATGAAACCGCCACGTCGTTTGGTAGTCGCGAGAAAGCGGAATCTCCGTCAAACTCGCGCGGACCATGTCGATAGGCATAATACTGTTGGTCAAGATGGCGTCATGAAACGCCTTCTCTGGCATCTTACCGGAATCAACCAACTCTTTCCTCAACTCACGGAGTTGAATTCCGCCTAGCAGGTACGCAGCTTGGTAAAGTGGGCCGTAGCCGCCACCAAAGGATCTTCGCACCTCGGCCGTGGAATTGTTCCGTTCAAAGCCCACGTTCTGCACCAGGAAGTCAATGCACTGTTGCGGGCGCATCAGTCCCATGTGATAGCTCAAGGAGAAAATGATCCGCGCGCAACGGTGAGAACGCCAAACGAGCATGCCAATCTTCTCCTCTGGCGTCCGAGGGAATCCGCGCTCGTAGAGAATCAGTTCCCAATAAAGTGCCCAACCTTCGACGAAGAACGGTGTATCGAACATCTTACGATACGGGTGGTAGCGCCGGCTCATGAACGATTGCAAATGGTGTCCTGGGATCAGTTCATGTTGCACCGTCGCTCTGGCAAAAGGGATATTGTTGCCACGCATACTTTGCAGCTTGTCATCGTGCTTCATTCCATCTGTGGGATACGAGACGATGATCGTCTCGCCGCCCAGGAAGAACGGGCTGACCAACTGCCGCGCAGGAGACATCATCTCCATCCGCCAAGTTTCCGCAGCGACTGCCGGCACAGTGACCAGATCGTGCTCGCGGAGATAATCGATTGCTTCCCAGGCGAGATCGCGAATCATTCCCGGCTGCTCGCCCGGGGTGACGTGCATGTGTTTCACGTGCTCCACAGCGCGATGCCAATCATCGCCGTAGCCGAGTTCCTGGGAAGCGGCCCGCAGTTCATTGTGGCACAGTTCGAGTTCGGCATAGGCAATCTCAATCAGCTCTTCTGGCGAGTAGGCAATCATTTCTGCTCGCAACTCGCGTTCCAACGCGGCTTTTCCGATCGGCCGGCCAACAATCCCATCCGGATCATCTGCGCCGGCCATACGGGAACGCTTCTGCCAGAGCTCCGCATAGCCTGCCAACGCCGCGTGAACTTCATCATAGGTTGACGTTATCTCACTGGACGGTTCTGAGTCCCTGCTGTTGCGAGCTCGGCGCCAACTACCCATGGCTCGCTGCAAATTCTCAACCGAACGCACAACTTGCGTGGTCACGGACGCATCCAACGCACCGTCAGTCCCCATAGGAACGTTGAGCGCCGCTTGTGCTGCCGTGGTCGTTTCTGGAATGACGGCGCGCAACCGAGCAAAGATCTCCAGGGCCGTTTCATCGTCAGCAATCGTCGGTGATTGATCTGCTTGCTGATCCGCTTCCCCACCGCGTTGACGGTCGCCGCGCTCACGTCGTCTCCTGTTTCGCCGCGGCACAAGCTGCGTGGCCGCGTTGTCAAAGGGCGTGAACGCCGCAACCGTCTCGCGAATTCTGGCGGCATCTTCTATCGTTCGCAGATCATTTTTTAGTGAATTGGCAAGCAGCAGGTAATCGATCTTTCCATCCCGGCTCAATGCTTCAAAATCCAATTCCTCCAAGCCGGCCAACCAGCGGCGGAGTCGTTCGCCACGATCTTGTTGTGCCGTTGCCCCCTCACCTCGAGGACTGCCCCGGTTGAGTCCGCCGCGCCCGCGACGCTGTGAAGATCGATACTGCTCGATGACCCCTTGCATCTCACTTCGCGGCTGGTCGATGATTGCCTGCAAATTGGGGACAGTCGTTTCCGCAATGGCGGGTAAGGAGCTCGCCGGAGGCGGATTCCCAGCGAATGCCGGTATCAAGTTCACATCAAACACAGCCGCTTCCAGAGGGGCCGCACGCAACACATCCGCGTACGCCTGGAGTTCGTTCTTGAGTTCCTCATAGGGCTTGCGGACCCACCACGTGAACATTGGATCATAAGCGTTGTAGAAATCGTGCCAGAAGGCGAGCGATGCGGTGAGTTGCTTAACGGCATCCGCCGCTTGCGCGCCCCGTTCACCGGCTGCTTCCTCCGCAGCTTCGTCCACTGTGTCAAGCGTCGCGACGTACTCAATGTGCGTTCGTAGTTTGCGGACGTGCTGCGTCACTTGGTTTAACAAGCCAGCGGATGCGCGGGCGTCCACGGCTTCCTTCCGCTGCCTCGCTTCGGCCAAGCTGACGATGGCTGGGGCGAAGTTGACCAGCGGTGACACGGTCGCAGCTCGGGCCGCTTCGTCGCTCAACTGTGTGAGCTTGTCTTGAATTCGCACGTTAAGAGCCTCAAGATCCTCAAGCGCTTCCTCGGAGAGTTTGCTCTGATCAAGTTCTTTCAGCGCGGCCAGCCATTCACCATAGAACTGTTCCATCCGCTGCCGCCGTAATGGCGACATCTTGACCGAATAGAACCGTTCCAAGTTGCCACGGTCTGCTTCAAACCGTTCGGCGACCGCCCGCACCTCGCTCCCAGCGTTGAAAAACGCAGTCAGGTCAAGAGTCTCAGGCTTGTCTGTTTGAGTTTCCGCCTCCTGGTTTTTCCTATCGGTTTGAGTTTGGGCATCAGTGTTCTGCATCGCTCCGGTTTGCTGCGGCGTTGTTAGCGAGACAGGCTGCAATCTACCGCGGCGACGTCGCGCACCTTGGTTGGACTGCTCATCTGCGGGAGCGTTGCGATTAGGTGGGTCAATGCCTTGCAAATACCGGACGAAGAAATCCTCCAGTCGCCGCGTTCCATAACGCCCTCCGCTGGTGTGTCCGCCGCCAGGGATCACCAGCAGGTCAAAATCCTTGTTGGCTTTGATCAGCGCATCGACCAGCCGTAATGTTGATTCCGGCGGAACGTTGGTGTCCATCTCGCCCACGATCAACATCAAGTGCCCAACGAGTTTGCCGGCGTTGTCAATATTGGAGCTTTCCGCATAGTGAGGGCCCACGGGGTAGCCCATCCATTGCTCATTCCATGAAGCCTTGTCCATGCGGTTGTCATGGCATCCGCAGGCGGAGACGGCTGCCTTGTAGAACTCTGGATGAAAGAGGAGCGCGCCGGTGGAATTTTGCCCGCCAGCGGACGTTCCGTAGATGCCAACACGGCTTGCGTCCATATAGGGGTATTTTTCCGCAGCCGACTTGATCCACAGAATCCGATCCGGAAAACCGGCGTCCTTGAGGTTGTGCCAGCAGACATCGTGAAAGGCCTTTGAGCGATGGGCCGTTCCCATTCCGTCAATCTGGACAACGATGAACCCCAAACGCGTGAGGTTTGTGAACTGTGCGGAAGCGCGGAACGCTTTGGGGACATGAAAGTCGTGCGGTCCCGCGTAAATGTATTCAATAATGGGATAGGACTTCTGAGGATCGAAATCGCTAGGGCGATGAATCAATCCCCAGATATCGGTTTCGCCATCTCGTCCCTTGGCTGAGAACACCTCAGGCGGTCGCCAGCCTCTCTCCTCAAGCTGAGATACGTCAGCCGATTCCAGTTGCAAGATCAACTCCCCGTCCTCCTCGCGGCGCAATTCGTGAACCGGCGGAAGGTCTGCACGGGAATATGTATCGACGAGATATTTGCGTCCTGGTGAATAAGAGATTGAGTGCGTACCGTCCCCATCGGTCAGTGCCGTCAGCCCGGTACCATCGAAGTTGATGCGATAGTAATGAATCAGGTACGGGTCCTGATCCGCGTGCGTTCCGCTGGCACGAAACCAGATTTGCCGTTTCTCGTCATCGACACGATCAACTCCACGGACGACCCAATCGCCTTGCGTGATCTGGTTCTTGAGTTCGCCAGTCTCCGCGTCATACAGATACAGATGACGCCAACCATCTTGCTCGGACGAGTAGATGACTTCATTTGATTCGTCGAGATGGCGGACGTGTGGCCAGCCACCGATATGCGTCCAAATGAAAGTCTCCGTCTGATCATCGATGATATTCTGTGCTTCACCCGTCGCGGCATCAACCCGGACAACGCGGAATCGTTGATGTCCGCGGTCAATCTGCTGATAAGTGAAGCTGCGACCATCTTCGCTCCATCGCGGACGAGGGCGTTTAAAATCAACCCGGTCAACATCCGGTTTGATTTGCTCGCCATCTTCGACGGCAAACAGGTTCAACTCATAGGCGCTAAACTTGTCACCGGGCAGTGCATAGCCGCGGCTGTGCAACTTGGCGCGCCCTCCACCTCTGGGTGAGGACTCCACGAAGTGCACCTGCAGGCGTTCGCCAGGCTCAACGCGGTAGGCGACCAGCGTTTTGGAATCCGGCGACCACGAGAGCGTTCCGTAGGCGTTCCCGTCAACTCCGTCAGTGCTGAGCTTAACCTCCTCTGGCTGATTGTTGGAGTCGGCGTCATTGTCTCTGTCACCATCTCCCTGCCGTTCGTTCTTGCGCACGTAGACATTGTTGTCGCGGACAAAGGCCGTCCATTTTCCATCGGGCGAACGTTCCCCTTGCCTTCGCCCACGACCCTGCCGTTGAGGAAACGCAGTTCGCGCCTCGGTATCAAGATGCGGCGCGCTGAAGAGAGAGTCCGGTTCGGCAAATTCCCCATAGAACCCGTCGGGCCAGGCGGATTCCAGTCGCGCAAGTTCATCCGCGTCTGAAGCTGCGGCAAACGAACCTTGCCCTTGACCGTCTCGTCCTCCGCGGCCACGTCTGCCACCGTCGTCGCCATCTTTCGGAATATCACCGATTCGCTTGCATTCGTAGCTCGCCAGGTGGCATTCCCAGATGCCGCCCTCAAGTTGAACGCGGACACTTTTTTCATCGCGCGTGAATTCGATTTCGTCAAACGGTAGCTGTTGTGCATCGAGCGCCTGTTCTTTCTCCAACGCTTGGGTGAGCGCCGCGGCCAGCTTGGCGTGATCGAACGCCGGTCCCCGCTGTGCCGCCTTGGCATCCACGAGGATGAACTCCTTCTTGCCTCCGGCCAGATCATTGCGATACCAAAATTTCTCGCCTTCACTGAACCAATGGGGTTCAATCCGCAGCTTGTACACACCGTCTGACTGCCGGCGGCGTCGGCGCTGCTGGGGGGAGCGTTGCTCGGAAACCGGATCGATCGCCGCTGGCGAATGTTCGTCGATGGTTTCCGCCATCTGGGACGCGGGACACAGTTGACACTCGCGATGAGATTGCAGGACGCGTCGTTCCGTTTTGTTTTGACGAGAAGTCTGCTCCGCGGTCACCAATCCGCTCACGCCCACCGCCACAACGGCCATCAATATCACGCCAACGCCGGCCAGCCGTAGTCCGGCTGCTCGAAGGATCTTCCGCGACATGGATTTCCTCTTTGCTGAACTGAGTATCAGGGAGAGTAAAAGGCACCGCTGGCGGAGACGGTGTTCCGATTCATGGAACCGACGAGCAGGACATCGACGCATCCCAAGACATCCGTGCGCTTAACTGTCAAATGCGCTGGCAACCACGCTGGCGCAAAGATTCTTAAAGCAACTGACTTTGTGACGTATCGCGCTCAGACACACTAAACCTTGGCCAGTTGCGGCAAAGTGGGCCGAGTCTCCAACGCGTCACGAATGATCTTGGTTACTCGTTCGCGCTCCTCGCCCACCAAGGTCAGCCGAGGCGGACGCGTCAATTCCGAGCCGAGACCGCATTCGGCGACGGCCAACTTAATGTACTGAACCAGTTTGACATCTGTGTCCAGATGCAACAGCGGCGTATACCAGCGATAGATCGATCGAGCTTCCTCCCATTGCCCGCTCGTCGCGAGATGCCACAACGCAGCATTCTCTGCGGGGAACGCATTCACCAACCCCGAAACCCAACCGACAGCGCCGAGCAGAACGCTTTCCAACGCGAGGTCATCCACGCCACAGAAGATGTCATAGCGATCACCGCAGACGTTCTTGATATCCGTGACCCGGCGAACGTCTTCTGACGATTCTTTGATGGTGGTCAGCTTGGGTTCATCGCCCAAGTCCCGGAACATCTCCGGCGAAATGTCCACACCATAGGAGACCGGGTTGTTGTAGACCATGATTGGCAGATCGCTGGCTCCGGCAACTTCCCGGAAGTGAGCGATGGTTTCCCGCGGATCTGACTTGTAGACCATGGCCGGCAACACCATCAGCCCATCCACGCCGCAGTCTTGTGCGTCCGCAGCAAAGCGACAGGCTAATTGCGTGGTGTATTCTGCCACGCCGGAAAGCACAGGCACACGTCCACCAACATGTTCAACGGTCGCCTTCAATACTTCTAACTTTTCCGCGTACTCCAGCGAGCAATTCTCACCGACTGTGCCCAGCATGATCAGCCCATGAATGCCGGCATCGAGCATGGCATCGATGTGCTTGAGTGTGGACTCAAGATCGAGGGAGCAGTCAGCATGAAAGTGCGTGATGGCGGCGGGGTAAACGCCGTGCCAGTTGGAGCTCATCTGTCTTTTCCTGTGGGTATCGGGCAATGTCGGAAGGCGGTCGGAAGATGTCCGGACGCAATCAGGAGACTGCATGACGCAGAGCGAGATGCACCTGCGCACCGTCTCTGCTGGTCTTTCTGAGCATCATTGTTTTTGACATTGTGCGCAATGTCAATTATCTTTTCGAGAGTTGCCCGCGTTTTTTTTGCCGCAGTCATTGCCACCAATGAACATCACCGAGTTCATCAAAGCTGATCTCAAGACTCGCATCGTCTCTGGCAGGTTCCTCCCGGCAAAACTCACGCTTACGGCGCTTTCCGAACATTATTCGGTTAGTGCGACACCGGTTCGCCGTGCTGTGAGTGAGTTGATCGCGGAGCGATATCTGCAAAAACGCTCTAACGGCCGGCTAGTCTTTGATGAACGCTGGAGAGGTCCGGGAAACTGGGAGATTTCAGCCAAATCCGGTTTGGCATCAGACGAAACGGCCCCTGATTCAGCAAATCGCGTCCCGCCTGCGTCCGGCGCTCTCCCTGCACCGTCCGAATCCGTTCCAGCCGCTTCTGGCGTGCTTCCGGCAAAGTCCGAGCAAGCGGAAGCCATCACGGCGGAGATCATTCGTCGCAGCCTGTCGGGAGCAACCGGCTTTTTGCGAGAGGAGGCCGCCAGCGAGGAACACGGAGTGGGCCGTAGCGTGATTCGCGCCATCTTCAGCACACTGGCCGGTCGAGGTCTGATCGAGCACGTCCCACGCCGCGGCTGGCGGATTCGTCCCTACAGAGAAGCGGACATGCTTCAATATCTGGATGTCCGCGAATCGCTCGAACTCAAGGCACTCGACCTCGCCTGGCCGCGGTTGGAACGTGACCGCATCGCGGTGTTCCTGGCAGGCAACTCGCCCAACAAGGACGGTCGTCAGCAAATTGACAATCGCCTGCACCAGTATTGGATTGAGCGTTCCAGCAACCGCTACATCATCGATTTCTTCGCCGGGCACGGTGGTTATTACGACGCATTATTCGATCGCGCCGCGATCCCAACCAACGTCATTGCTCAGGCGGCCGCCGAACATCGCGACATCTTGCAAGCGATCCTCTCCAACGACCGCCGTCAAGCCAGGGAATCCCTCACTCGCCACATCCAGGGCCAACGGCCCAAGGTCAGTCGAATGTATGAAGACCTGCAGGCGGGATGCCAGCCAACGGTGTTGGATAAACTGTGATGCCTTGCTGTTAGGCTAATGTGGCAGTTTTTCTGCTTGAGGTGGGTACAAGTCAAAAAGGGGAATCCTTATGAGGATGAATGACATGTCAGTGGAGCACAATAGAGGCCTATTGACGACTGCCCGGAACGTGAACCTGCTCTCGTGTTAGCAAATTCCGTAAAACGCGGCATTTCCGAATTTGTTGTCAGGTCCAACGACAGGGCAGTCCTCAATAAATAGCTCCACACCGTGACTGGTGTGCTTTTTGAAATGACAGAGTTAGAGGCTGCTATGAAACTGGGTAATTGGGCCAACTGGTCATCGTTTTTAGGGCGAAATCACCGCTGGCACTGTTCCTGGTAGGGTTTTGAACCTGCCTTTACGATTGACCATCCGGCTGAAGGGTTGAACCTCGTGCTCCACAACTCAAGCGCAGTCATTATCGGCATTTACGAACACGCATGTTTTTACGAGAGCACTGTTCGGAGGAAGAGTTGTTTTAGTTCAAAGGTTAGAACACCGCTCTTGCGAACACTCACAAGGAGAATCGGAGGCCCCGAGAACGATGTCAAACTTCAGTACCAACAATTTCACTCTTCCTCAATTCCTTTGGTATGTCATTACAGGAGTCAATTCTATTGCGATAGGCGTTGTCTTTCTATTGTGTGCGGGAGCTTTCGCCAGCACAGAGTGGTCTAACGGCGCTGCCTTGTTCGCACTTGCGATTCCTGCAGGGTACGGAATGGATTCTCTCCGGCTCTATCGAGTTTCCTGGAGACAAACAAAGAGGTCAAAGTCATTCTTTAGTGACTTATTGCTTCATGCATAAGTAACTGGACTCGCTAGAGTTTGAGCTTGGCCCAGC
>JALCBR010000186.1 GCA_028066245.1 Pirellulales bacterium
CGCGCCATCACCTGGCAAAGTCCAGCTTCCGCCAATTGCCAACATCGACAATCACGACTGAAGCAACAGACGCCTTGGGCTAATCGTCAGCTCAAACACGGTATGAGAGGCAAAGCGTCGGCTCGGGGGAGAAAGGAACTCTGACGCAGATATTCACGAGTTGATATATTGGCCATTCGGCAACTTGGAATCGCGAGATGGCTATCGAAGCGTCGCGTTCCGTAAAGTTGTCTGCATATTTATCTCCCTTGTGTCATTCATGGCCGCCACGCTCAAAACCGTCACGCTCGGCTGCAAGGTCAACCAGTACGAGACCGAATATGTGCGGCAAGGATTGCACACGATCGGCTATCGTGACGCTGTGGCTGACGAAGTGGCTGATCTGTGCGTGGTCAACACGTGCACGGTCACCGGCGAAGGAGACGCCAAGAGCCGACAAACCATTCGTAGGCTGGCGAGAAAAAACCCCGGCACCCGGATTGTGGTGATGGGTTGCTACGCCACGCGAGCGAAGGACGAACTGGCCACGCTGCCCAACGTTGCCGAAGTTGTCACGGACAAACGTGAACTACCTGACCTGTTGGGACGTTTCGGCGTGGTTGATCTTCCTGACGGGATTTCCACGTTCGGCCGCCGGCAGCGTGCTTATGTGAAGGTTCAGGATGGGTGCCTGCTGCGATGCAGCTTCTGTATTATTCCGTCGGTCCGTCCGCAGATGTACAGCCGCCCTGCCCCGTCCATCCTGGATGAAATTCGCCGATTGGTCGATCACGGGCATCGGGAAATCGTCCTGACGGGCGTTCACTTGGGACACTATGGCGTGGACTTTAATGCCGGCGAGCCAAAATCGGCCTGGTGGCGGCTTTCGCGACTGCTGAAAGAGGTTGTGAACATCCCGGGCGCGTTTCGTGTCCGGCTGTCAAGCATTGAAGCGACCGAGGTCACGCGAGAGCTGATTGACGTGATGGGCGAGTTTTCCGACCGTGTCTGCTCCCATTTACACATCTGCCTGCAAAGTGGTTCTGACCCCGTGTTGCGGCGGATGCGTCGACGCTGGGGAGCCAAACGGTTTGTTGACCGCTGCTCTCTTGTGCAGGAACGCCTGGACCAACCTGCGATAACCACTGACATCATGGTCGGCTTTCCCGGAGAGACGGACGAGGACTTCGCCGCCACTTGTCGCGTGGCGGAAGATGTCGGTTTCTCCAAGATTCACGCTTTCCCCTTCAGTCCTCGCAAGGGAACTCCTGCGGCGGATATGCCGGAACAAATCCACGGAGACGTAAAATCGCAACGGATGTCACAGTTGGCCGAATTGGAAGCCAAGTTGCGAGAGCGGTATTTTCGCGGCTTGATTGGGCGTGAGTTGGAGTTACTGGCGGAATCCTCGGCATGGAACGCCGGCGAGGCGGTCCACGAAACTCAAGGCGAAACAATGCTTGAAGGCACAACCTGCCGTTACGCTCCGGCAAGTGTGCCAGGCGAAGCGTCCGATTGCGGCCGCCTGATGGCTGTCGCGGCCGTTGACTATCAGGGCGGCCGGCTCCTCTGCAACAAAGCTGGTCCGGCGAGTTAGTTTGTTCTCTCGCTGGGGCATATCTCAAACCGTTGCCCGCACGTCTGCAAACGATGTACGAGACTTTCGAGCATACTGCCGACCTTGGCTTGCGCGTTTCCAGCGAGACCCTGGAAGGGCTGTTTGTGGACGCAGCACGAGGGATGTTTGCGATGATCGTCCCGGAGTTGACCTCCGTGGAACTTCGCCAGACCGTGCCCGTCACGCTGAAGGCGGACCAATCTGACTATTTGCTTTTCGATTGGCTAAACGAGTTGCTGTACCGCTTTGACGCGCAGCGGCTGCTACTGGCTGGCTTTGAGGTCACGCTGGATGAGAACGGCCTTTCCGCTCTCGCACAGGGAGAAGTCTACGACCCCTTGCGGCACCAATTGGAACACGAAGTCAAAGCCGTCACCTACCACGGTTTGAGTCTGAAAGAAACAGACAAGGGCTGGGAGGCTGAACTGATTGTGGATATCTAACCGGCATTCTCTCGTTGGAAGTATGTCATACGACGTTAGAAACTCATGAAGCCTTATGAATTTGTGCTGTTAATCGTCAACCTGTGCCTGGGGTACGCGGGTTGGTATTGGTTAACTCAAGGCAACATTCCGTTCCTGGGCGTGCTGTGCCTGACACTGGCTTGCATCATTTTGATCGCCTATCTTTATCTTGCGAAATTTCGCCCGACAGCAGTTGCTCGGCAGTCATTTCTCGAGGCTGTCGATGAGAATGGCTTCATTGCGGTCAAGGAGAAAGCTGCTCATAAGACTGTTGCCGATCTGATGAAGTGTTTCCCGAACTTCGCAGATTTCTATCTGGGCGTTATTAATCTTCATGTCCGCGAGGACGAAACAGGCATCTACTTTGCAGGAAGATATTTCACAAGCGGCAAGAGCATCAACTTTGGTTTTTTTCTTGTTGGAGTCTTGGACACACCGGAGG
>JALCBR010000064.1 GCA_028066245.1 Pirellulales bacterium
ATTTGGCCCCCGGACCTTAACAGAGCGGAACAGCATTCAAAAAAAGTAGGCAGATATTTCTCGCCCACGGCCTCAATCATCTCGATGGATACGAGCTTGTCATATTTGCCGCGTAGTTCACGATAATCCTTGTTCATGATCGTGATACGATCTTCAAGTCCAGCAGCGGTAATTCGCTGTTTTGCATACTGAAACTGCGCATTCGATATTGTGGTCGTGTCAATTCGGCAGCCATAGTGACGGGCAGCGTGTTCTGCGAATCCGCCCCAGCCTGTTCCGATTTCGATTACACGGTCAGCGGGACGCAGGTCAAGTTCACGGCAGATCCTGTCGTACTTTTTGCGCGACGCATCTTCGAGGCTGGCCCGAGGCGTGGAGAAGATTCCTGACGAATAAGTCATTGTTGGGTCGAGCATAAGCGCAAAGAACTCGTTGCTCAGATCATAATGCGCAGCAATGTTCCGTCGACTGCCAGACAGCGTGTTGCGCCGCAGGACGCTGGTGAATCTTTGCAGTGATTTGAGCAATCGCGCCTGGCCCCGCTCGACCTCCTCTAGGCGGCCCAAATTGCGAGCGAGCACGCGCAGCGTCGAGGTGAGGTCAGGGGTTTCCCAATCGCCGCGGAGGTAGCCCTCTGCAACTCCAAGCCCGCCGCCCAGCGCCGCCGCGCGGTAGAATCTGGGATCGCGGACTTCGATCATTCCTTTGACATCCGACTTACCGTCGCCGAAGTGCGCGTTTCCACGGGCATCCAGCACCTCAAGGCTGGCTTCGCGAATCTGCCGCAGATGACCAAACACTTGAGAACGGAAGAAGCGATCAAGCGGTTTGACCGGACTCAGTTCTACATCTGAGTTGGCGGTTTGGTCAGTTCTGATTCCAATCGGATTCCCGTTCAGTTTCGGATCATCGCTGGATATTTGATTCTCTGTGGGTGCGGAAAGAAGGGGCATCGCTTCCACCATAGTTTGAAGGCTTGGTAGTAAATCGCTGCACTGATCTTTGCTGTTATCAAGGGGTATCGCCACTGCATGCGCGACAATTGCTCACGACTCAACTCACGTCGCTGCAAGGACATCCGCGCGTCAAACATGCGATCCGTCTGCTCCCCGCTCGCCAGATGCACGTGCAAGAAGTCATTAGGTTGTGACAGATCCCAGCGGTAGGTTTGATCCATCCCCATGAACGGAGAGACGTGGAAGTCTTTGGCATGTACGAATGACAATCGGGAGTTGCCGTGTCGTTTGCGATTGCCGCTCCACAGGACGTAGCAATGCCGTTGCCTCCAGGGTGTGTTGTTCACCTCCGCCAGAACTGCTTCAACTTCCTGATCGAACCTGTCGAACACAAAGAACAGATTGAGCGGACTGAAGTAGAAGCGGAAATGGCGCAATTGGGTCAGCAGTCGAATCGGACCGGTGGGTCGGTGTCCCAGTTGCTGTGCAATAATATCTCGGGCTTCATCTTCAATCGGTCGTCGATCGTCAAACAGGTGATCGTTCCGATAGAAAGCACTCGCGCTGTGACGGCTGGCTCCAAACAACCTTTGCTTGGCAATCAACTCGGGAAGTTCTGCGAGATCCAGGTAGGCCATGAACAGCCGGTACCGGAACTCGTGCTTCACTGGTTGATGGCGACGGTGCGAGATGCTTCCTTCGTACAGGCAGCTGTGCATGCTTTCAGTCCAATCTCAAATTGCCCCGTGACGGCTAGCGCGCTATTAACGCCATCCTCGTGAAATCCGTACCCCCAATAAGCTCCGCAGAAGTGCGCCCGGTTTCGCCCGCTGATCTGTGACCACCGCCTCTGCGCACTTAGAGATTGCTGACCGAATGCGGGGTGGCAATACGTCATACGATGAATGACTTTGGTCGTATCGATCTCTGCAGAAGCATTCAGCGTCAACAATATCGGCCTGGGGGAATCATGCCCCTGCAGGCGGGATAGGTCATACGTCACCGCAGGGGCGCGCGTTTCTTCAAGCGGGATGTGATAATTCCAACTCGCCCAGGCGCGTTGACGTTTGGGTAACAGACGCGTGTCCGTATGCAAGACGCATTCGTTTCTCTGATACGGAAACGCCGAAAGGATAAGCTGTTCCAATTCCGTTGCAGGCTGCAACAGGTTTAACGTCTGATCAGCGTGCGTCGCAAAGACGACCTGATCGAATTGCTCGCTTTGGCCTTGCCGAGTTCTGACTAGGACGCTGTCTCCCACGCGAAAAACTGCTTCGACAGGGCACTCCAGACGGATCCGGTCGGTGATCGGCTTCAACAACGCGTTCACGTAGTTCCGCGACCCACCTTCGACCGTTCGCCATTGAGGGCGGTCACGTATCTGCAAGAGACCATGATTGGCGAAGAAGCCGATGAGAAAATCCGCGGGAAAGTCTCGGATAGCCGCTGGATCACTCGACCAGATGGCCGCCGCCATGGGTTGCAAATAGTTCTCGAAGAATCGTTTGCCCGTGCGGCAGGTCTTCAGGAAGGTATCGACCGTTTGCTCTTGTGGAATTGCGTTCTGCTTCGCGGCTCGGTAACCAGCACGGTTGAAGCGAACGATATCGGCGATCATCCGCAAAAAGGATGGTCGTATGATGTTTCGCCGCTGCGCAAAGAGACCGCTAAGCGAACTCCCTTGGTATTCCAATCCGGTTCGGGAGCAGTGCACGCTAAAACTCATATCGCTGGGGCGTGAGTCGATGCCCAGGATGTCAAGCAGTTGACAAAAGTTGGGATATGTCCGCCGGTTGAAGACCATGAAGCCGGTATCAACGGCAAATGAATGCCCAAAAGCCTCTATTGCGACCGTGTTGGCGTGACCGCCCGGCGTTGAGCTTGCTTCGAACACGGTCACTTCATACCTCGTGGCCAACAGCCGCGCCACAAGGCTTCCGCTGATCCCCGTTCCGATGACGGCGATCCGCATTACGCCGACCTTTCCGGGAGGGATACGTCAGTGGCAATCACGCGCGCGGGAACTGGCTTTAAGTCCCACACCAAGCCCAGCCAGGACATGAGCACGAGTAAGTAATACGAGACATCGACCTGCCACCAGCGGAATCCTTGTCTGGCCGACTTGGGGAAGAAGTGGTGATTGTTGTGCCAGCCTTCGCCAAAGGTAATGAGCGCCAGCCACGCATTGTTGCGACTGTTATCGGGCGTTTCATAGGGGCGCGTGCCGTATTTGTGCGCCAAAGAGTTGATGGCGAACGTCACGTGGTAAAGCAGGACTGTCGAGATCACGAATCCCCAAATAATCATTTGCCAACCGTTGCAGTTTGACGCTGGCCAAACGAGGCGCAGTAACTCCCCCAGACCGAACATCGACGCAGCCAGCAGTGCGGGTGCCAACAGATCAAAGCGGTCCAGAAACCGTAGCTCCGGATACTTAAGCCAGTCCTTGACGATGTGGCGATCCGTGGTGTAGGCCTCCCGTGTCGTGAACCAGAGCATGTGGCTCCACCAGAAGCCGTGCTGCTCAGGCGAATGAATGTCGTCCGGTTGATCCGCAGATCGATGGTGCCGTCTATGATGTGCGGCCCACCAGATTGGCCCACGCTGGGCGGCCGAATTGCCCAACAGAGCTCCCAAGAACTGTATAATCCGCCCAGTCTTAAAAGCGCGGTGGGAGAAGTAGCGATGATAAAAAGCCGTGAGCCCGAACACTCGGGCGAAGTACACAACGATGGCTACGGCAATTGCTGCCCAACTCCAACCCACCACAAAAACAAACAAACACGTAGCGTGCAGCAGCAAAAACGGAGTAATTCGGAGCCATTCAACTCGGCCTTTACAGGGCATTTGCAGTAAACCTCAATGTTGGCTGGCTTGAAAATCTCGCGGATTTCAATTCTACGGGCCGAGTAATTTCAAGCAGAAATCAATGATTCTTGATTTCGCCGCGCACTGTTCTTTCGCAGGATCTTGGAGGAAGGGGAAAGAACGCACTCGTCGTTCGGACGTACTCCTCATAGTCATCCAATCGTGTTCGCAGTGAGGTCTCAAGCAGATGCACGCCAGAAACGCGAATGAGTAGAAATGACATCAGGACAGGCCCAAGAATCGTCCACCACCAAGATTGGGGCTCCACCGCCAGGAGAAACAGTCCCCACCACACAAGGAAATCGCCGAAATAGTTGGGATGCCGGGTGTATCGCCAAAGCCCGGACCGCATGACTTTCCCCTTGTTGGCAGGGTTAGACTTAAATCTCGCCAGTTGAAAGTCGCCGACGGATTCAAACACAATGCCCACCATCCACAACCCGGTTCCGGGGAGTATCGTTGGTGGCCAGCCTTCGCCGCGAAATCCACCAACTTGAATGGGGAAAGAAATCACCCACATCAACAAGCCTTGGAGCCAGAAGACCATGAATAAGCTTCTCCAGGCGAAGTGATCTCCGTGCTTTTTTCTCATCGTCGCATAGCGATAATCTTCGGGCTTGCAGAGGTTTCGCCAAGCGAGATATCCGCTGAGCCGCAACCCCCAGATGCTTACGCAGAGCGCCAGGATAAGCTGGCGTGGATGAGTTTCTGTTCCAAAGCCCAGCGAAACCCCAGCGATGGCGACGAAGCCCAGTCCCCAGAATAAATCGGCAATTCCGGCGTCGCGGCGAATCAGGCTGAGCATCCACGCCGAAGTGAACAGTGCGGTGATTACCGCTAGATTCGCTAAGAGTAGTTGCCCTAAATTCACGGGGCGACCTTGCAAGAAAGAGAAAATGCGTGATGACGCTGATCCAGCTTGCGGAGGCACGCTTGGTGCCTGATTTACTGATCCGATATGGCATTCGGCGGCTGTTGGCTAGGCGACTCAAAAAAATCTCATCCGATAGCACAATGGAAAAACAGTTTGCCGTCCGGCGATTTGCTGAAACTTTGAGGCAAGACCCGGTCGCCATCGACACTCAAGCTGCGAATGACCAGCACTATGAAGTGCCGGCAGCCTTCTTTGAAAATGTACTCGGTCCCCGTCTTAAGTACAGTTGTTGCCTGTTTGAAGAGCCGGGATCAACCTTGGCCGACGCCGAGAAAACCATGCTGAGGTTGACGTGTGAAAGAGCGGAACTTTCAAATGGCATGCGCACGCTGGAATTGGGGTGCGGGTGGGGATCATTGACGATTTGGATTGCGCAGAACTATCCAGATTGCCATATCACAGCCGTTTCCAACTCAAGTAGCCAGCGGAAGTTCATTGAATCGCGAGCTCGGGACCTCGGATTGAAGAACGTGTGTGTCATCACGGCAGACATGCGAACATTTGACACAGACCTTCAGTATGATCGCGTCATCTCCGTAGAGATGTTTGAACACATGAGGAACTATGAGCTGCTGTTTCGCCGCATTGCCAGATGGCTGAAGCCAGAGGGCAAGCTGTTCGCCCACGTGTTTTGCCATCGCGAATTCCCCTATGCTTTCCAAACCGAAGGCGCCGATAATTGGATGGGAAGGCATTTCTTCACAGGGGGAATTATGCCCGCAATCGACTTGTTTCACGAGTTCAACCGGGACCTGACTGTCACTCGACAATGGCAAATGAATGGCAGCCACTATTGGCGAACGTGCGAAGCCTGGCTGAAGAACCTCGACACCAACTACGAGAAGATCATCGCGATCCTAGAGCCTGGACATCCGAGCGAGGCCAAGAGAATTATTCAAAGGTGGCGGATGTTCTTTATGGCATGTGCAGAGTTGTTTCGCTTTCAGGCTGGTGAGGAATGGTTTGTGGCGCACTTTCAATTCTCAAGACGTGCGGCTTAGCTTAGTCGATTTATCCGCCAGGTGCTGCGAGCAGTCGCCTGCCATCGATAGCCTGGTCGGTCAATTCAGTACTCTGAACCCTATGATACTCTGTGAGCGACAACTGGCTATCGCATCCGGAGCCCGATCTTTTCCGTGAAGTTAGAGACGCCAGAAACGCGATTATTCACTTTGCCGAACCAAACATCGATTTGGCGGGATTGATTTTTGCCTTGCCTTCAAGGTCACACAGATCCATGATCTCGACACTCTGGCACATGCCGGGACGCCACACACCATGCTTTCATGCGCACGGGCGAAATTGTCACTGGTCAAATGCGGGGGATGTTTCGGACCGCCGGCGTGCTACCGGACACCATAGGGACTTGCCGGTGGACATTCTACTGAACTTGAACCCTCTTTGATTGACGTTTGATAGCTGGCAGTTGTTGTCGTCAGCGCTGTTTCGCAACGTCACTCTGTGTACGTTGCGCCGGCGGCGACGTCACTATGAACCGTATCATCGTGTTCAATCTCGCGGTGGTCAGCCGTTGAGCTCTTGTCCTGCGCGATGGCATCGATGCTTTCTCCTGCACGGATCTGATCGAGTTCTTCACCGCCGAGGGGATGTTCAATGACATCTTCCACACGCGGTTCAATGACGCGCATGCTCTTCCACCGGCCCTGCAAGAATCGCAGTAGATAGATAACGCCCCCAATGCAAACCCACGCTGTGATAATGTTCCAGCAGCCATACACGCCAAAGGACAGCCGCTCGACGGCCACCCAACTCGCACTCGCTAGGATGGCTGCCATGAGCAGGCTGACATACAGTACGAATCGCGTGTCGCCGGCGCCTTTGATGGCAGCCGAGAAGATCATCAACATTGCGTCGAACAGATTGTAGGCCGCCACAAACAGTAATAGTGTCGCCGCAGTCGTGGCTAGCGTCTCTTTGTCAAGGAACGTCGAATTCGCCAGGAAACCACTCAGGAACAGCTCGGGCGCAAAGATATACAGCAGCGACATGCAGGCCATGTAGCTGATGCCGATTGTCAGCGTCGTCCAGGTGGCGCGAGCCGCAAGTTCCGGTTTGTCTTCCACAAGACGTTGGCCGACGAGAATTGACGCGGCGATGGAAAGTCCGTAGATCGGCATGAACGCCAGTGTGCTGATACTGAAAGCCATCGTCGTGGCCGCGTGTTCCAATTTGCCAAGTCGGCCGACCAGCAAAATGAACACCGTGAATCCCAAGACATCGAGCAGGAATTGCACTCCGCTGGGGCCTCCGAAAACGATCAGGCGTCCAAACAGCTTCCGGTGAAACCGCAGGCCCGAGATCGTGTTGAACCTGACGCGGTTGGGCTTGCGCGCGATCAATGCAAAATAGATCAAGAACTTGAGCCACAACGCAATAACCGTTGCCCAGCCGGCTCCCACAATTCCCATGGCAGGCAAACCAAATTTGCCGAAGATCATGATGTAGTCCAACGCCAGATTGATGACCGCGGACCCGCCATCAACAATCATCACAACGTTTGTTCTGCTGCGACCGCTAAAGAACGCAGCCAACGCCTGTGAGGCAAGCATCGCCGGAGCGCCCCACAGCAAGATTTGCAGGTATGTGACTTCGGCAGCGCGCAATGCGGATTCATGTCCGGCCAAGTCAAAGATCCAAGGCGCCAGAGGAATGCCGGCCAAGAGCAATGGCGTTGCGATCATCGCTGCCCAAACACCCTGGCCAACGGACGGGCCGATCTTGCCGTATTGTTTATCGCCGAAGTACTGCGACACAAATGTGCTGGCATAAGCGCAGATACCCATTGGCAGGCAGATGAACGCAAACCAAGTCGTGCCTGCTGAGAACGCCGCATTCATGGCCGTTTCCGAGACCCAGTTCAGCAGCATCCGGTCAATGAACGTCATCACCGTCCAACTGAGCGATGAGATCACCAGAGGGACAGAGAGCGCCAAGACCTCACGGCCACCGCAGGGTCTCCCCCACCACGACGTCGAATGCTCGGCGGCATATGAGTCCGTTTGTAATTTACCGGTGGCGGATTGGCCGGATTTCCCTTCCGCTGGTGGCGTAGCCTGCCCGTTGATTTCAGCAGGGGCTTCTTGATTCATGAGGATTCGTACAGGAGTGTGGGGGCAACGCCGGAGGGAGATCAAGAGAACAGGTAGCACTTGGTCCATTCGACAGTCTGTTTGACGATTAGGTTCGCGCCAGCCGTGCTTGCGTTTGTTTGCCTCGGCGTATCTTAGCCGAGAGCTTAGACATGACTGCGGTCAAAATTTGAGGCATTCGCCGATGCTCATAGATCTCTTGTCGGCAGGCGGAATTCACCAATCACCCATCAACGTAAATACGTCTCGTGCGTAACACGCTTGGGCAGATCTTTGCGGACTCTAAGTTCATCTTCGTCAAAAGCGAACCTAGGGCTGATCTCCACGGCGGTTTCATCCGAGATCTCGACTCCGGCGGATCGCAACCAGTCACGATGGAAGTCTGTCATCTGCGCGCGAACCGACTCAGGGCTGTCAAATGGTTCGCCACTGGCGTTCTTCAACGGCGCGAACACGGCCTCGCGTTTTCCTTCCACAACCAAAGCGTGCTCCGCGTGGGGCAGCAGGTCAAAAATAAACCGCTCGAACTTGAGAGCGTTGGGCTCTTTGGGCGCGACGAGAATTCCCGCGTCGTTCAAAGATGAAACAGGTTTCCTCGCAATGTGAAACGGTAATCCTTCCGCAACTTCCGTCATTCGCTGGAGAAATGCGAACTCGAAAATGTGGATGGCCGTGTTGCCGGCCCAAAAGACCGGTTGACCATGCATGTCTTGCCGTTCGACGATGTCATCAGCCAACGGATTAAGCTCACTGTACTCGATGATTTGGACGCGGCCGTCAATGTTGACAATATTGCCGAGTTTGTCGCGGCTGGATTGCTTGGCGATTGCGAGCGTTGTCATTTCCGAACCGGCAGCGACATGGCAGCCAAGCAACTCAGGGTCGCAAACAGGGGTCAGCGGGTTGTCCACTTGCAGGTAAAACAGCCTGGCCAGATTCCGGCGTTGCATATCGGCCATCGCCTTCGAGCGCACAAGCGCTTCCAGCAGCCCCCCATGCCCATCCGGACTGAATGCGACTCGGTGGCGATCCTCCAGCAGCACCTGACCGGTCGAGCAATCAACCGCTGGCATTCGTCCTTGCTGGAAGATGACAACATCCTCAGGAGGCAATCCGAAGAACTGGTTCCTCTGTAGATATTGTTCGGTTGCATGGTGCGTGGCCTGGCTGGTCATGACATACAGCGGGATTGCCACGTTGAATCGCGTTCGCGCTGCAACAACCTTTTCGAACAAGATCTGGAACAGCGAGGCTCCGCTGAGCGGCCCGATCGGAAACAGGCCCTTGGGTTGATCAAACCCCAAACGCGTTCCCTGGCCACCGGCCGTAAGAATCACGCCGACCTCTCCCGCAGCGAGCGTTTGTTGACCCAAGGCTCGCGCGTGTTGGTTCTGCTCAGCGGTTCGCTCGCGCACAGCAGGCGGCGGAAGGGCTCGCTCGGCGAGCTCAGACCAATTCGTGTGATCTTCTCCTGCGGCAAACAGCTGCTGAATCTGCCGAAAGTCGATCGCCAATAAATCGCGGGAAAGCGCAAACTGCTCATCGGTCCGCAGATCTGGCCAATAGCGAATCAGGTGTTCCTGCCCGAACTGGCTGAGTTGTTGACGGAGAACGTCCTGTTGCATGGTTCCGAAGAATGGAGCGACGCCAGTGGTTCCTGCCGGCATGTGATATCTGACGGGCACCTGGAGAACGCTTGATGCCAGGAACCTACGTGAGCGGGATTTTCAAACCATCGTAGGCCATTTCCATGCCTTTGGGCAGAGCTGCGTTGGTCTCCTCGTGCTCCAATTCATGGGCAATGTGCGTAAATAGAGTTTGCTTGGCGTTCACACGCTCGGCAGTCTCGATTGCTTCGGTGAGAGTAAAATGTGTGGGATGAGGCTTGTCTCGCAGGCAATCTAGGATCAGCACGTCCAGATCCTCCAAAAGCGGCCAACTCTGATCCGGAATCCGGTTGGTATCCGTGCAATAGGCGATATTGCCCACACGAAAACCCAGCACGAGCATACGCCCATGGTGCAGGCGGATGGGGGTGATTTCAGCCCCCAAAACCGTAAAAGGCGTTTCATCGATGGTCCGGATTTCTAGCTTGGGCAATGCACCCCGGGGCCAGTTGGCCGTCTGTGGGTCAAACGCATAATCAAACGATTTGTGGATCCGCGATTTAACGGATTCTTCGCAATAGATTGGCAGGTCGTGTCCCAGATAGAACGGAAACGCACGGACATCATCCAAGCCAAAAATATGGTCCGCGTGTGAGTGCGTATAGGCAACCGCGTGGATGACGCCAATTCCTTCACGCAATAATTGTGACCGCAGATCGGTTGGCGTATCGATCAGTAGATTTCCTTCCGCAAGACCCAACACCAGCCCGCAGCGCGTTCGCCAGTTGCGCGGGTTGTCACTTGAACACGTCTTGCAGTCACAGCCGACAACCGGAACGCCAATCGATGTTCCCGTGCCAAGAAAGACCAACTCGCCCCGCACGTCAACTGTTTTCGGATGTTGAGGCAGCGGCATCGTGCGGAAAGCGGATTAATCGCGGCGTTGTCAGATTCGTCCCGTTAGGAGGTGCGCGTGAAAGTTGAAGATGGTTCAGTTTCCGTTGCTGGTAGCTTTCGCTCCCCCCTCTGTCTTTTCAATCTTGCCCCACATGAAGCCACCGTGATCGCCGCCGTCCCAACTGGCGGCGTACTTATTTCCGTGAATCACCACGCGAGCGGAAAACGTTCCCAAGCCAGGGATGGAAAGCTCATCCAAGGTGATCACAGGCGAGTCACCGGCCCATTTGACAGACAACACCATCGGCACGTTCAGGTCCACGTTGCCGTACTTCACTCGGGCGACGAAACGCCATTTGTCGACCTCAACTTTAGTCACGCTTTGAATGTGGTACTCATCCGCTTTGGGTTTCTCATTCAAATCTTCACTGACCGTGTAACGGCCGACGAACTTGCTGCCGGAAAGCAACTCCTGAAATTTCTTTTCCAGCTCTTCCTGCTTGGTCTGGTTGGCGGAACCATCCTGATAAACCGCACGATCTTGTCCCCAGGCAACATTTGGCTGTGCTGCACAGAGCGAACTTGCAAGAACGGCAAACAAAAGTTTGGAAAAGCACTTGTTGAGTGACATGGCGTTGGGCTCCTGGAATTCACGTGACGCGCACGAGATCAAAGTCAGTTGCGGACGGCGTCGGTCGAATCGTTAGTTTACTGCATAGCCGACAATCGCGAATCCATCCTACCCCAGCGAAGCTCTCTTTGCAGTGGATTGGCGTACAGCTTGGCAGAATCTGTGTCCGCTATTTGCCGGTCGCGGCCGTTTGCACAGCGTCCGCTAGCGCGGAGTCTTCGCCTGGGAAGACGCTCCGCAAGTCCAGCAGCAGGCGACCTTGATTGATTCGGCCGACTATCGCCGGAGTGCCGGATCGCAGTGAAGCGGCAAGTTCCTCCACGGAAAGCGACGAGTGCGCATCGCGAGGCTGGAACGCCAACGCAACGGTTGACAACTGCTGTGCGGGAAGCGATCCGCCACCCAGAAATGTCGTCTCGTCAACCACTTCCGTGACCAAGCCTGGGCAGCTCTCGATCAGCTTGCCGGCCAACTCACCGGCTCGCGTCCGGAGCGAATCGACCGATGCACCCAATAGTTGCAACAAGGGAATCTCCCGCTTGGCTTTCTTTGTGTGCCGGTAAAGTTGCAATGTCTCACGCAGGGCGGCCAGCGTCAGCTTGTCCACACGAAAAGCTCGTGCCAGCGGATGCGAGGCGATGCGAGAAACATGCTCTCGCTTGCCGATGATGACGCCGGCTTGTGGTCCGCCCAGCAGCTTGTCTCCGGAAAAAAGCACAACATCCGCGCCGGCAGCAACACTATCCGTGGCCACCGGTTCATCCGCAAAACCGTACTCGGAGAAGTTGATCAGTGCTCCAGACCCAATGTCGTGAATCACGGGCACGCCGCGTTCACGACCGAGCGCAACGAGTTCTTCCAACGTCACGCTGGAAGAAAAGCCAACAACCGCAAAGTTGCTGGGATGAACCAGCAACAACGCCGCAGTCGATTCGTTGATCGCTTGCTCATAGTCTGACAAACGTGTCTTATTGGTTGTGCCAACTTCGTGCAGTTTGGCCCGACTGACAGACATCACGTCGGGCAAGCGGAAGCTCCCGCCGATTTCGATTAGTTCGCCACGCGAGACAGGAACTTCTCGCCCGGATGCCATGGCCGCAAGCGTGAGCAGTGTTGCTCCGGCGTTATTGTTGACAACCAGCGCCGCCTCCGCGCCAGTCAACTCGGTCAATAGCCGCTCAACCGCAACGGCGCGTTGGGAGCGTTTGCCGCTGACCAGGTCGAGCTCGACGCTAGCATAAGAGCGACTGATCTCGCTCATCGCGTTAATGGCCGCTTGTGGGAGTGGCGCCCGACCGAGTCCAGTGTGCAGCAGAATCCCAGTCGCGTTGATCACCGGACGAAGCGCTGGCTTTTCTTCCTGTTCCACAAGACAAGCCACTCTTGCCGCGACAGCTTCCACGGAAAGCTTCAATGTGTCGATTTCATCCGTCGACGAGCGCAACTCATTGCGGAGTTGATCGAGCGTTACGCGAGCGGAGTGGACTACGGCCGCGTGGCTGGAGCGCTCGGCAAGTTGCTGGAGCTGTGGTGTTTCCAGCAGATCGTTGACGGCGGGCAATTGTCGAAGGAGATGGGATTGCGACATCGTACACCGCCCGACCTTGTTGAGTTATTGCGCTGGAACTTTGCGAGCCGGGAGATGTCGATCGCAGACCAGGCACCAATCAATCTTCCATAGGAGCAAATCCGCGCCGCATGGTGTTCTCTGTGACGGTCCGCGGCAGTACGAACTGCAGTAGATAATCCGGTCCGCCGGCCTTGCTGCCGATTCCGGACATGCGGAAGCCACCAAACGGTTGCCGGCACACCAGAGCGCCCGTGATAGAACGATTGAGGTAGATGTTACCCACCATCAACTCCCGCGCGGCCCGTTCCAGGTTGGCAGGGCTGCGGGAGAACATGCCGCCGGTGAGAGCATAGTCGGTGTCATTGGCGATTTTGAACGCCTCGTCCAAGTCTTTGGCCTTGATCACAGCCAGCACCGGTCCAAAGATCTCTTCCTGGGCGATTTTGGCGTTGGGAGAAACATTGGTGAAGATTCGCGGAGCGATGTAAAAGCCTTCGTCTTCCAAGCCGCTGAGATCGGCCCCCAACGCTTCCGTGCATTCCGCCTGTCCAGCCTTGATGTACTCATGAATGGACTTGAAAGCGCCGGCATCAATCACCGGGCCCACGCGGTTCTCGGGATCTTCGGCAGGGCCGACCTTCATGCTGCGTGTGGCCTCGATCAGCCGCTCAACGAAGTTGTCATAATTGCCTTCCAGCACGATCACGCGGCTGCAAGCGGAACACTTCTGGCCTTGGTAGCCAAAAGCGCTATAGACGACGCCAGCCACGGCTTCATCCAGGTCGGCATCAGCATCGATGATGACGGCGTTTTTGCCGCCCATCTCCGCGATCACTCGTTTGACGTCACGGGTCGTCCCTTCGGCCGAAACCTGGGCGGCCTTGATGTTGATGTCCAAGCCAACCGAACGTGACCCAGTGAAGGCGATCAGGGCCACCTGCGGGTGGTCGACAAGCCGCGCTCCGGCCACCGATCCGCGACCGGGCAGGTAGTTGGCAACGCCCGGTGGGAGTCCGACAGCCTCGAAGATCTCCATCAACTTGGCGGCAATCACGGAAGACTGCTGAGCCGGTTTCATGATCACGGTGTTGCCGGTAGCCAGCGCAGCGACGGTCATTCCGGTGAGAATCGCCAGCGGGAAGTTCCAGGGAGAGATGATCCCGGTGACACCCCGCGGGATGTAATGCATGCGATTTTCCTCACCGGGGACGTCGGCCTCGGATTCATCGCCTTGCAAGGCGATGGCCGCGGTGGCGTAGTACTCGCAAAAGTCGATTGCTTCGCAGACGTCGCCATCGGCTTCTTTCCAGTTTTTACCGCACTCGTTGATTTGCCACGCGGCCAGCTCATAGCGTCGTCGGCGCATCTCTGCGGCCGTCTTGCGGAGGAATTCTGCACGGGTTTTGACGTTGGTTCGCCCCCACGATTCAAACGCTGCCAGCGCTACCTCAACGGCCTGGTTCGCATGATCCACGGTTGCGGACGACGTGGACCCCACCACCTTGGCCTTGTGTGAAGGATTGAAAGACGGGAGCCGCTCCTGGGTTTCAATCTTTTGACCTCCGATGACGATGGGGTAGTGGCCATCCATCGAAGGCGCGACTTGAGCCAACGCGTCTTGCATCTTTTGCCGGCATTCAGCTTCGGCGAAGTCCGCCAACGGTTCATTTGAAAAAGACAGCGGAGAACGCTTCGTCACGGGAAAATCTGCAGCGGTCGCGGTCGACATATCGCTTCCGTTCCCACTCGGGGAATTGTTAGAGGGTTGGGAGTTCTTGTGATTGGCGGGGTTCTGCAACAGTTTCTCAACAGGCGTGTTGCTTACGTAGCTGGCTTTGAGAAATGAATCGTCCGAAGTATTTTCCAACAACCGGCGCACCAGATAAGCCATGCCGGGAATCAACTCGCCATACGGCATATAAACACGCAGGCGATGGCCGCGGTCAACCAGGACGCGCTTCTCTGTATTGGCCATGCCATACAGCATCTGTAACTCCAACGCGTTATCCGGCAATCCCAGGTGTTTGGCTGCTGCCAAACCGTGCGCGATGGATCGCACGTTGTGGCTGCCCAGCGCCGGGCGAAGGTACTCATAGTTGGCCAACAAGAAACGGGTTTGCTCTTCAAAGTTGAGATCCGATTCCCATTTTTGTTGATAGACGGGAATGGGCCAGCCTTCATAGCGAGCATGAATGGTCTCATAGTCCCAGTAGGCGCCTTTGACTAGCCGCGTCCAGACCGGTGTTCCCCGCTGGCGAGCCCAATCTCGCAAGCCGTGCAGGTCGTTGCCCGAGTCTCGTAGGTAGCACTGGATGACAATGCCGACATCGGAGAAGTCACGGAACTCGTCTTCCATTAACACGCTCTTGAAGATGTCCAGCGTGAGATCCTTGGTGGAATACGATTCCATATCGACGTTGATAAACGCCTTGCATTCCCGCGCGGCGCGGAACAATTCACGAACGCGGGCCGAAACACGGCGTTTGGTTCCGTCATAATCGACAGGATCAAACTGGCTATCCAACGCCGTGGGTTTGATGGAGACGTTAACACGTGGAAGGGGACCTGCAGGGTCACGGTCAATCTGCGGGATCTCTGACTCTGCATTCAGAGACGGAGACAGATTCCGCACCAGATCCAGATATGCCTGGAAATAACGGTCGGCCTCGACCTCAGTGAGCACAGCTTCGCCCAACAGGTCCAGCGTGAAGGCCATCTTCTCCTTCCGCGCTTGGCCAGCTGCTTTGAGCACTTCGTTCTTGGTCGACCCGGCGATGAAGCGTTGCGCTTGGGCGCGAGCCATCGATTTGGCGAACTTTGCCGCCATGTTGCCACGCCACGATCCCGCCGGCGCCATGGAAAGCCCCATCCGCGCAACCGCTGGCAATTTGGGACGAACATCCTCAAAATACTCCTGGATGTGTTCTGTCACCGCCTCAGGCGTGTGCAGTACCGGGAGCACGTCTACAAATCGGAATGCCTGAACTTTGACCGAAGGCTCATCCATGGCCTTGGCCATGATGCGGTCATCCCACCAGGCACGCTTGAAGATGCCGGGACGGTTGTTGCGAACCTGGCCGAGAATCTCTCGACCGATCTGCTGTGTTGCCTCTTCAATGCTGGAGAGGTCGTTTTCTGT
The DNA here is from genome assembly GCA_028066245.1 of Pirellulales bacterium. Taxonomy (GTDB): domain Bacteria; phylum Planctomycetota; class Planctomycetia; order Pirellulales; family S012-138; genus CALJLD01. The sequence goes on from JALCBR010000064.1 coordinate 15,713, forward strand.
GAAGCTGTTGGCCACGGAAGTTCCCAGTTACGTGCCAACTCACAGCCGGCAACGACGGATGGTCTCGGGGAGAAATTTTCCAAAGTACGCCATCGTACCCGCAGACGCCCATAGAAAAAATGGGGCCGTTTGCGACTTCCGCCAGGAAAAAGACCAAACCAAAAATGGTCGGAGGCTGATTATGCCGCATTGGCTGGAGAGGAAGATACCCTTCGCGTTAACCAAACTCCCCTGTTTCGCACCGTCCGCCCAGATCAGACCTCTCACGAAGGCGCCGTCTGCCCTAATGTCCGCCACGGTAACTCCATTGCTGGCCTGCCCGGTCTGAGGCACGTTTGGTAATCTACGATGGCCTCAGCGGCTGGTGTGATGAGTACAATCCTGGATTTCTTGCCGCGGAAGTTCCGCCTCCGTCCCCGCTTTTCTTGTCTGTTGTTCTTTGGTCGTCTCTCCGATGTCGCAAGAAGACTTTGACGTCGATTCGCTCGCTGCGTATCTCCATCTTGACCCACAGAAGGTGGCTCGACTGGCCATGCGCGGCAAGATTCCGGGGCGCAAGGTCGGTGGTAGTTGGATCTTTTCCGGCCCTGAGATCCATCACTGGTTGGAGGAACGGATCGGCGTTTCTGACGACCAGGAACTGGTTGAGGTTGAGGGTGTCCTGCGTTCCAAAGTCAGCGGGGCTCAACCTCGCTTCCTCGCAGAGATGTTGCCGTTGGAGTCAATCGCGATTCCGCTAGCGGCGCGGACGCGAAACTCTGTGATCTCGTCCATGTGCGACCAGGCGGCTCAGACAGGCTTACTCTGGGATGCTGGAAAAATGGCCGATGCCGTCCGGGCTCGCGAGGAAATGCATCCCACAGCTCTCGAAAACGGCGTTGCGCTTTTACATCCCCGGCGGCCGATGCCGGGCATTTTGGGCGAGGCATTCCTGGCGCTTGGCTGTACGCCAGGTGGGATTCCCTTTGGTGGTTCGCGCGGTGTGTTGACGGACATCTTCTTTCTAATCCTGGCGACTGACGACCGTGAGCACCTGCATACGTTGGCCAGACTGAGCCGGATGATCACCGACGCGGACTTCTTAGATCAGATTCGAGCAGCCACAGACGCCACAACAACAAGGGAGATTTTTGCGGACAAAGAGGTTGAGTTAGCTGACCCGTAGTCGCCGCATGGCAAGTTGTCGCGTTCCCCGCGAGATATCTAACAACGTTGCGAAACATGTCTCAGCTCCGCGAAACCAAGAATCCCTTCCAAGCCAAGCGGCATGAGCATTCCAAGCTTGTGGCGTTTAGGGACCCCACCGAAGTGTTGGTTGTCGGAAACACCCTGGACACAGAGATTCAACCTGCGTTGAACGTCCTGCATCGGCAGGCTCTGGTGGCCATGGTGAAATCTCCTTTGGATGTTTCTGAGCGGCTGAGAACCTGGTCGCCAGAGTTGTTTATCGTTCATCAGGCCTATCCAGCTCAATGGACGCCAAGCCAGTTGAATTCCTTGCGGGCAGCCTCGCCAGCCTCTCGGCAAATCCTCATCGAAGGCTCATGTTGCGAAGGAGAAGGCCGGAGCAGCGATCTCCACACCGGACTCTGGCGTATCTACTGGCACCAAGCGTCGGCGTTGTTGGAAATCGGGCTCAAACAGCGGGCCGCCGGGCGAGCGGCCTGGTGGAGCGCTGAACCAGAGCGATCACGCCTAGCCGCCGCGCAAACCAGAGGAATTTGTGACATCTTCGCAACGATTCCTACACCGACCGATGCCAGAGTTGCGGTGATTTGCTCTGCTGATGCGGATTTCTCAGACCTGCTGGCTGACGCCATCCATGATTTCGGCTGGCGACCGCTGCCGATTAATGTCCGTGGTATGGAGAGGCCGACTCAAACACTCCAGGCGATGCACGGAGCCGATATGCTTCTCTGGGATTGCGACTCGGGTGAGGATCTGCCGGCTCCTAGGCAGCCCGTGGGATGTGCTCCCGCTTTACTGGCATTTGTGGGAGCAGTGCGGCCAGAGGATGTGACCTTTATCGACCGAAGCACAGGCTGGCGGACTGCGCGGCTGCTGAGTAAGCCATTTGATCTGGCCAGCCTGCACATGGCGCTGACCGACATGAGCGCAAAGCGCGGCATGCTCGAATGCGTATAATCAAGCCAAGGCAGAGAGTACCACCTACACGCTCTTCGCGCACCACGGGCAATGGTTCCAATAGTCGCGGACGATGCCCCACCCGCATCGCCGGCAGCGTCCGCTGCTGCCGGCAATCTGCCATTTCTGGCGAACTTTCCGTCGGCACCACGGACAGTAACGCATCCAAGGCATAAGTTCCTTGCCAGCGCATCCGGAGTGCGTACACCGGGCCACGTAGCGGGTATCACTGAGGGACCTTGAGCTTGCTGGTTCAAAGCCAGGCCCGAAACACCAGGCACAGTAGCTCCAATCCGCTTTCATACCGCGATGGCAGCGGGGGCATTGGTGTGAGAACCGAGTGTCGCCCTCATGCTTTTCTCGGCCCTTTCCGCACCATGGGCATGCAATCATGGCTTCACTGACGGGCCCGCCACACGCGGAGCACTCATGGCGTGTTTCCAGGACCTTGGCAAACTCTCGCTGAAATTGCCGGCGACGAATCGTCTGCCAGTCGCTTTTGCGGTTTGTGGGTTTGGACGCAGAAGACCGTGGCTTTTTGCCACAATATCGTAGAACCTTGGCTTTGATCCGATTGAATGCCGCCAGCATCTGCCCGGCGTCTCGGAATCGCCGATTAGGGTCAACCTCAAGCGCTTTGTTGAGCAGTTTGACAAATTCCGGATGGACGCGTCGCTGTAACTTTTCCGCCCCCGGCAGCGGTTGATGAAACGGCCATTCCGGCAGTTCACCGCTAAGCATGCGATAAAGAATGAGTCCCAAGGAGAACACATCGGAACGAAACGAGGGCTTCCCCATCGCCTGTTCTGGAGCCATGTAACCTAATGTACCCGAGCCCGAGGCACGCACAGTTCGCTGGGCAACCTTGGCGATCCCGAAGTCTGTCAACCGCAGGGAATTGTCGGGAAACAGGATCATATTCTCTGGCTTAAGGTCGCAATGGATGATCTTTCGCTCATGGGCGAAAGCCACTGCTTCCAAAATTTGCTCGACGAGCGTTATGGCAACGGAAATCGCCATTCGCTTGCCCAAACGGTCATCCAGCGTCTGTGAGCCTAGCGGAAACGCAATCACAAACCGGCCGTCAATAAACGACGCATCTTTCAACTGTAAAATATGTGGATGGTCAAGCTTGGCGGCCAGTCGTGCTTCGCGACGGAAGTAATCAAGCGATTCCTTGTCCACATAGCGCGAATGAGGGATCTTCAGCGCGACGCGGATGCCCTCCACGGTGTCCATGGCCCGATAAACGTGTGCGAACCCACCTTCGGCCAAGCGACGTTCGATCTTGTATTTCCCTAGCAATTGCCGCGGCTTTAGCGGCGCAGCACCGTTAACGGCATGCCGCGACTTGAGCGCAAGACCATTCAATTGGGCTTGTTGAGGTGACATGGACGTGTATTCGCCGATCGGAATTCGACGCCGATGATGATCGGAGTCGGACGCGAAACCGGGCGAATTGTGTCAGGAATTGGCACCCGCGAAGCTGGCTTCTTCGACATCGTGTCGATTAAGAATACGCCCGATGAATTTCTATCGTCGTCCTTGTGTGCAGACAACAGTTGGATCGCGCGGATTCTCAAAAACGAGCGTCATCTCCAAAACCTGCGCGAGACGTGAACCCTCGCGCAATTGTGCACCACAGGTGTCTCGTCACCCCGTTGCTTGCGAGCTACTCATGTGGTTCCTATATTCGGCTCCGGAATCCCGATTTCGCCGTTGCGGTTTAACACACACGCGAGTGATCACAGCGCAGAATGCCAATGTTCTGTTGCTTTCAGGCTTGGTTGTCCCAAACGCACCGGCTCAAAAACGAATCACCCCGCCGAGAAACACGTGTCCGCATCCCCAGGAAAGAGACTCCGTGACGCTGCCAAAGATGGCACAATCCAAGTTCCCGGAGCTTTCAACGCGCTGGCTGCACGGCAGATTGAGCGAACCGGATTTGCCGCAGCCTATCTTTCCGGCGCTGCGTTTTCCGCGGGAGACTTCGCTCTGCCGGATATCGGGCTCTTCACGCTCACAGAACTTGTTGCGGAGACACGCCAATTGACCGCGGCAGTTGATATTCCGTTAATTGTCGATGCCGATACCGGCTTTGGTGAAGCGTTGAACCTGGAACGTGCGGTATGCGAATTGGAGCATGCTGGCGCCGCGGCGATTCAGTTGGAAGACCAGGTGTTGCCCAAGCGCTGTGGCCATCTTTCCGGAAAAACACTCGTTTCGACCCAGGAAATGTGCGCGAAAATTCGCGCTGCCGTGAGCGCCCGAAAAGACTCAGATCTCGTGATTCTCGCCCGGACCGATGCTCGCGGGGTTAACGACCTGGAAGATGCTATTGAACGTGCCAAGGCTTTCGTGCAAGCAGGCGCAGACTGGGTGTTTCCGGAAGCTTTGCAAAACAAAGAGGAGTTTGCGGCCTTTGCTCAGGCTGTGAACGTCCCGCTTGTGGCGAACATGACGGAGTTCGGCAAATCGCCGCTTCTGACACACCATGATCTGGCCACGCTCGGGTATGCCGCCGTTTTATATCCGGTGACATTGCTGCGTTTGGCCATGAAGCAGGTTGAAGCAGGACTTGGCATACTCAAGTCAGCCGGCACGCAGGAATCTCTGCTTGGCCAAATGCAGACCCGGCAAGAGTTGTATGACTTGCTGGATTACGAGGGGTACGAGCAACGGGATCACGCCCATTTTCAGCAGCCTCCTAGCGAAGAAACATCATAATCTCGCCGGGAATTTACTTTCTTACCCTGGGCGGTTAGAAAGCTTCCAATTACTCCTGGCCGCATTGGTCGAGTAGTTTCTTAGTTCCACAACGTCTCAATTCCACAACTCCACAACGCAAACGGGATGTCATGGCGGAAGAAATCTATAGCCCTGGCTTGGAAGGCGTGATCGCGGGTGAAACGGCCATCAGCACGATCGCCGGTGGTCTGCAATACCGTGGCTATTCCGTCGAGTCGCTCGCGGACCATTGTAGTTTCGAAGAAGTCGCCTTTCTGGTACTTGAAGGAGAGCTGCCGCAAGCCAATCAGCTGGCTGCTTTCCGAGATCAGCTCAACGATGCCATGTTCATCAATAGTGAAATCGTTGAAACGCTGGGGAAGTTGCCCGAGAGCAGTTCGATGATGGATGTCATGCGAACGGGCGTGAGCATGCTGGCTCACTGGGATCCGGAAACTGGCGATAACAGCCACGAGGCCAACCTCCGCAAGAGCATTCGCCTGCTGGCGCAGTTGCCCGTGGTCATGGCGGCGCGCGAACGGTTGCGGAAGGGGAAAAAACCCATCGAGCCGGACGCGGAGTTGTCTTTAGCTGGCAATGTCCTTTGGCAGCTATTTGGTGAAAAACCGACGGAATCTTTCGCACGGGCAATGGATGTTTCGCTGATCCTCTATGCCGAGCATGAATACAACGCCTCGACTTTCACATCGCGCGTCGTGGCTTCTACGCTCTCGGACCTGCATTCCGCGATCGCCGCTGCGATTGGAGCGCTCAAAGGCCCATTGCATGGCGGTGCTAATGAACGCGTCTTGGAAGTGTTGCAGGAAGTCGGATCGAGTGAACGAGCCGCCAAGTGGGTTCGAGAGGCGTTGGACAACAAGCGACGGATCATGGGATTCGGACACCGCGTCTATAAGACCGGTGACCCGCGGGCTGTGTACCTCAAGACACTGTGTGCTGAACTTGCTGTCGGTCGTAGTGAATTCGAGGACATGGAGCAAATTGCAGAGACAATCGAGCAGGCTGTAACTTCAGAGAAAGGCCTTCCTCCCAACCTCGATTGGCCTTCAGCCCGGCTCTATCACTACATGGACATACCTGTTGATCTGTACACGCCGCTGTTTGTTGTCAGCCGTGTTGTTGGCTGGAGTGCCCACGTGATTGAGCAGCATGACAACAACCGGTTAATTCGCCCACGAGCCCGTTATAACGGGAAGAGCGAACGGACTTGGTTGCCGATTTCCGAGCGGTAACGGCACTGCTAAGCTGCTGGTTCGCAGCTATTCCAATCGCGATCGGCGGATGCTATAGCAAGATAACGCAGGATTCACCGTTTTTTGTGTTTTCTGTGTGATGCGGATAGTACTTTGCGCCCTTGCACCCGATTGAGTGGTAGGCCCAGCGTGCCGAGTATGTGGCGAAACCAAAGCTGGGTTTTCACGAATTACTAATCGGGCGCGTGTACATGTAGCCCGCGATTCGATTTCCAAGCTGGCGAATGGCCTGCTGGAGTAACGGTTGAGAGGAATTGATGCGAGTTTTCTTGACAGGTGGGACGGGGCTTGTCGGCCGTGAGATCATTTGGAACCTCTGCGAACGCGGTGATTCAGCGGTCGTACTCACTCGCAATAAAGAGCAGGCTGCCGATCGATTCGCGAAATACCCGGACCACGACAACATTGAACTTGTGCAGGGCGACCCGAGCCGGGCAGGGAAATGGCAGAAGTTTGTCGATGGTTGTGACGCCGCGATCAATCTCGCTGGTGAGCCGGTGTTTGCCAAGCGTTGGTCCAAGCAGAAGAAACAGCGGCTTTACGATAGTCGAGTTGATTCGACTAACCATCTCGTTGCGGCAATCTCGGGTGCCTCCAACCGGCCGACTGTCCTGGCCAGCGCCTCGGCCATTGGGTTTTATGGGAACACGGGGGAAGCCGAAATCACCGAGGACTCGCCGGCTGCAAATGATGACCTCGGCAAAATCTGTGTCGATTGGGAAGCTGCAGCGGATGCCGCCTCAGCTCATGGAGTACGCGTGGCAAAGCTCCGGATTGGCATCGTGCTTGACGAATTCGATGGCGCGCTCGCGACAATGCAGACGCCCTTTAAGCTTGGCCTGGGGGGCCCGATTGGTCGCGGGGCCATGTGGATGAGCTGGGTTCACGTCGCGGACGTGGCTGGCGTTTTCCTCAAAGTCATCGACGATGACGAGATCTCGGGCCCAATCAACGTTGTCTCCCCCAATCCGGTTCGCAACAAAGATTTCTCCAAGTCGTTGGCCAAGGCTTTGCATCGACCGTGCCTGTTCCCTGTGCCACCGTTTATGCTAAAGCTACTGTACGGAGAATCGGCGGCAATCATTTTGGCAAGCCAGAAGGTGCTGCCACGAAAGCTTGAGGAGCTTGATTTTGCATTTCAGCACTCTGAATGCCCAGAGGCGCTCAAGAGCATTTTCACGGACGATGAGCGGACATCGTAGTAGAGCACAGGAGCTACGGAGTGACATCGTCTCAAACGCGAGCATAACAAACACGCCGCTACCCATTGAGGGTAACGGCGTGTGATTTCATAGGGCGCTCTTATCCAAAAGATATCGTTGGATAAGGCCGGCGCCCGAATCAACGCTTGGAGAACTGCGTGCCGCGACGAGCACCGTGCAAGCCGTACTTCTTCCGCTCTTTCTTGCGAGCGTCACGGGTCAGTAGTTGGTTCTCTTTGAGCACTTCGTAGTGTTCTTCATTGAACTTCCGCAACGCGCGGGCGATGCCAAGCTTGATGGCATCTGCCTGACCGGTCATTCCACCACCGTGCACGCGGATGACCACGTCCACTTTGCCTTCCTCTTCAGAGGCCTTTAGAGCGGCCATGACAGCGTTTTGGTGCTGCTGGATTGGAAAGAACTCGTCGAGTTCACGCTTGTTGATGAGAATCTTGCCAGTGCCAGGGCGAATGCGAACTCGCGCCACGGAGGTCTTCCGTCGCCCTGTGCCGAGAGAATCTTGTTGTGCTGTCGCCATGAGTTAGAAACCCAGAGTGTTGTTCTTTAGCCGGTACGTTCGGAGATTGACCGCTTTGCTGTTTACGCCGTCACTCCGTTCTTGATTCTTCCAATCGCCCAAGGTTGGGGATTTTGTGCTTGATGAGGGTGTTCTGGCCCCGCGTAGACTTTCAACTTGGAAAGCATCTTGCGCGCGAGCTTGTTCTTGGGGAGCATGCGGCGAACAGCTTCAGTGAGGATCGTTTCTGGCTTCTTGGCCCTGCGGTCCTCAGCCGTTTCTTCCCGGAGTCCAGGATATCCGGTGTACCAGGTGTAACGCTTGTTCTTCCACTTATCGCCCGTGAACTTGATCTTCTCGACATTGGTCACAACAACGAAGTCGCCAGTATCGACATGTGCCGTGTAAGTAGGGCGGTGTTTGCCCATCAAGATCATGGCGATTTCCGACGCAAGACGGCCTACCACACGATCGTCAGCGTCGATGAACCACCAATGGGCTTCAATCTCACCCGGTTTTGCTTGATACGTCGTCATGATTGTGTGCGTCGCGAGGGCGGCTTGGCATCTCCCCCAGGGTGTGCCAATTCGCCGTAGATCGTGAAAAACAAGCAACTTACCGCAATCTCTCACATCCATCAAGGCCCTTGCTCAACAGGATTTACGGTCGTAGCTTGAACCCTTGAAAGTCCTTAGCGCAAACCGGATGGGCGGATTCTCGGGCGTAATTTAATCGGGCCAAGTGCTCATGTTGAGCGCCATCGCCCTGGCCATTTGATTGCAGCCGGAAGAATCCATTCAACTCAACCATGCGTAACGGCAGTGCCGATCTCTGTCGGCGTATGCTTCGCAACTTCCCTCCAGCTTCTTTGCTAGCCGGGTGAACGCTCCAGCGTGAACCCCGAGGGATTGCCAAGCACAGCAGATTTTTCAGGCTATGTTTCCCTATCTTGCCGTCGATGTGTGTCAGTTTCTGGGGAATCGGACCTCTGGGCGAGCGAATGGCCTTCGCAGCACCCACGCCGGTCTGCTCCCGCACCTGTCGCCATCCCAGCCATCGGTTGCACCATGAGAATCGGTATCCCCAAAGAAACGTTTCCGGGCGAAAACAGAGTTGCCCTGGTTCCTAACTCGTTGCTCGCGCTTAACAAGCAGGGCTTCAAGGTCATTGTTGAGCAGGGAGCTGGCACGGCGGCCGGGTTTTCTGATGCTGAATATGAGCGTCGTGGCGCTCAACTCGTAGCTGATCGCTCGGAAGTCTTTTCAGCTGATGTGATCTTGCAAGTCCGATCCGCCGGAGCGAACCCGGAAGCCGGGGCCAGCGATATGCCTCAGCTCACCGGCGATCAAACCGTGATCGGTTTTTGCGAGCCACTTTCAGAACCGCAAACAATTTCAGAGTTCGCCAAGCACGGAGCCACACTGTTTTCCATGGAGACCATCCCCCGCATCACGCGGGCTCAGTCCATGGATGCCTTGAGTTCGATGGCGACCGTGGCCGGATACAAGGCCGCCCTGCTGGCCGCGTCGGCGCTTCCCAAGATGTTTCCCATGATGATGACGGCTGCCGGAACAATTGCTCCGGCCAAAGTTTTTGTCGTTGGGGCAGGCGTTGCCGGACTGCAATCGATCGCCAGTTGCCGCAAGCTCGGGGCTGTTGTCTCTGCGTACGACATTCGTCCCGCCGTGAAGGAAGAAGTCGAGAGCTTGGGCGCCAAGTTCCTGGAGTTCGATCTGGACACCGAGCAAGCCCAAGGCAGCGGAGGTTATGCCAAGGAAGCCAAGGAGGAATTCTACGCTAAACAACGCGAAATGATGCTCAACGCCATGGCCGACCATGACGTTGTCATCACCACGGCGGCCGTACCGGGCCGCAAAGCGCCTATCCTCGTGACCAAGGAAATGGTCGAACGGATGCAGCCTGGTTCCGTCATTGTTGACTTGGCGGCCGAGCGCGGCGGCAATTGCGAACTCACCTGCCCTGGCGAAACGGTGATGCATAACGGGGTGACGGTGCTCTGCCCTGTCAACCTTCCTGCCGAGGTGCCGTTTGACGCCAGTACGATGTACGCGAAGAACATCAGTACGCTTCTCCTGCATTTGACGGCAGACGGCGCGTTTCAGTTGGACATGGACGACGAAATCACACGCGAGACTCTGATCGTCCGCAGCGGCGAAGTCGTTCACCCCGTTGTGCGTGATGCATTGGGCTTGCCAGCGGTCGAGCAGACGGCCGCAGCCGTTGAAGCGTCCGCGACTGAGTCCGATTCTCAAACTGAGAAGGGGAATGTCTGATGGATTTCATCACTGGACTGACAATTTTCGTGTTGGCCGTATTTGTGGGCTTTGAAATCATCACCAAGATTCCGCCCACTTTGCATACCCCGCTGATGTCCGGTTCCAACGCCATCAGTGGAATTGCCGTGGTCGGGGCCGTGTTGGCCGCGGGAGCCGAAAAAACCACGTTTGCCGCCGTACTGGGCATGCTCGCTTTGGTCCTAGCAATGGTGAATGTCGTTGGCGGGTTTTTGGTCACTGACCGCATGCTGCACATGTTTCGACGAAAGGACGGTCAGTGAACACCCCAGAGATTTGGATCAACTTGGCCTACCTTGTGGCCGGAGTACTGTTCATCTTCGGTCTCAAAGGGTTGACTCATCCCAAAACCGCGCGGCGGGGAAACCTGCTGGGCGCTACGGGTATGCTTGTCGCCGTCGTCGCCACGCTGTGCCACACGCAAGTTCTCAGCTACACGCTGATCATTGTTGGCATGGTGATTGGTGCCGGAGTGGGCGCGTTTTTGGCGAGATGGGTACAGATGACCGCGATGCCGCAGATGGTAGCGCTGTTCAATGGTCTCGGCGGAGCTGCTTCCGCTTTGGTTGCTGGCGCAGAGCTGCTCCGAGACAGCATGGCCCCCGAAGGCAGTGCCGTTCAAAGTTTGACCGTTGCTGATCTCGCACCCAAGTCGATCGCCATTGGTGTTTCTGGCTTGATCGGGGCATTGACGTTGACGGGGAGTTTCATCGCGTTCAGCAAGCTTCAGGAGATTTGGTTCAAAAAGCCTTTCAAACTCAAGTTTCACTACGTGATTAACCTGGGCCTGACCTTGGTGGTGATCCTGCTGGGAATCGCCCTGGCCATGAATCCGCTCGGCGGCGTAGGTAACCTGTGCTTCTGGGGAATCATCATCGCTGCCGGAGCCTTGGGAGTGTTGCTTGTCGCTCCAATTGGCGGAGCAGACATGCCGGTTGTGATCGCGCTGTTGAATTCGTATTCCGGGCTGGCCGCAGCGGCGACCGGATTTGTGCTGCAAAACAGCGTGTTGATCATTTCCGGTTCGCTCGTGGGAGCCTCGGGAGTGATCCTGACCACCATCATGTGCAAGGCAATGAACCGTTCTTTGTTCAATGTCTTGTTTGGGGTGATGGCGGCCGATGGAGAAGGTCCTTCCGACGACATATATGAAGGCAAAGTCAAGTGGACCTCGCCTGAAGAAGTTGGCATCCTGTTTGAGTCAGCCCAACGCGTCGTCATTGTCCCTGGCTATGGCTTGGCTGTTGCCCAAGCACAGCATGCAGTGCGAGAACTGGCGCAAGAACTGAAACGCCGCGGCGCGGAAGTCGAGTATGGCATCCACCCTGTCGCGGGGCGCATGCCGGGACACATGAATGTGCTGCTCGCGGAGGCGGATGTCGAGTACGACAAGCTCAAGGATCTGGACGAAATCAATCCCACGTTTCCGGAAACCGATGTCGTCCTAGTGATTGGCGCCAATGACGTCGTCAATCCCTTAGCTCGTACGGATCCACAAAGTCCCATTGCTGGCATGCCGATTTTGGATGTCGACAAAGCTCGGACGGTTGTTGTCATCAAACGAAGCCTAAGCCCGGGCTATGCGGGGATTGCCAATCCCCTGTTCGCCATGGACAACACGCTGATGCTCAAGTCGGACGGCAAGGTTGCCATGGTGGATATCCTCGCCGCCGTCAGGGATGTTTAAGAGCACATTATCGATTAGCGTCCCGATGACAGGTGACTGGCGCGGTCGGACGAAGTTCGCCACCAATGCCGATACTCTGGGGCTCGCTAGGCTCGACCGCCAGCCACCCGTTATTGATCCCTGCGCGGCCAATGGCTCTGACATCGTGCTTACACTGCCCGCATTTCGCGAGACAATCGGAGTACCATGAAAGCCATTTGCCGCGCAGCAGTCAATAAGAAAGTCAGCACGGCAACTGTAAGAAAGCTCTATTGATCCATGCGTAAGGAATTAGACAAGACGTGGCGTATCGGTTCAACTGT
>JALCBR010000065.1 GCA_028066245.1 Pirellulales bacterium
GCTCTCGAGCATTGCCAGCAACGCAAAGTGAGAATCACAGAGACGCTGCCGACGATTCTAAGATGCCAGATTCGCCACAGTCAACTACCGACGTTTACCGGTTGCATCCTGCTCATTTGCATGACAATTCACCGAAGGTGCGCTTCCCTACGAGCGGCAACCCGATCTCCTACATCTCTATATGTTTGTGTGTTTCGCAAGGACCGCAGTCGTCAAGTCTGGCTGATCAGCATCGGCCATGCGGCGGTGTCACTTCGCCTGATTCTGGGCCGGTAACCGAAACACGATAAACTCCGTACCCTCGCGCAGGACGGTGTAGCTTGATTCCCATTCACGGCGAACACTCGCAGGCACAGCATCCTTGTTGGCGACAACCAGGACTCGTGCTCCAGCGTTTGCCAGCTCCGAGATTCGCTCCCCCAGCTTGGGATCGTTCACGGAGAGTGCCCAGCCACGGCGATCGCAATAGTACAAGAGGTCAATGCTTGTGCCGTGAATGGTGACAACAAGGTCATCTTCCGAGGTGAATTCTTGAGCAGCTTCCGCGGCGGCAACCACTGAACGGTCTTCTGCAGGCGTCACAAACGCGGGGCGAAGAGAGTACCGCGCAGTCAGAATCACGACGACACCCAAGAAAAGCGTTCGCCACCAACCTCCCCTAAACCGTAGATTCTCCGTGAGGTTCCGCCAGCCTACTCCGATCAAGAGACACACCGGCGGCAGTAAAGGAACCCAATAGTAGTTCATCTCGTGAAATTTGAGCGGCAACGCCAGCACCAGAGCGACACAACTCCCTAGCCAAGGGATTAGGCAAAACCAGGACCGATTGGCTATTCCCAGGAGCGCGAGCACAAACCCGATCGGCGTAATAAACACGCTCATCAGGTCATCCAGGAATTGCTGGTAAAACTCGGGCGAACGCAGTATCGGTGGCGGCCAAGCATGAGCCGTGGCACTGTTACGCAACGAATAGAAAACGGGCACAGATTCAACGTCTGGGTCAGATGTGGTGAACACGTATCCAACCCAAGCCAGTGCTGGCAAGCAGGCGAGCAAAAGCACCACACTAAGAGCAATACGCCCTGCTTTGTGATCTTCTCGATAGCGTTGATCACCAACTGGCGTGCTCGAAACTGCTCGCTTAGAACGTCTGAACATGCCTAGCCCCACAATCGGCCAGAGTATCACCAGCATAAAGATTTTGGTGAGAAACAAAGCTGCCAGCGAAAGCCCACAAACAACCAGCCAAAAAAATCTCCGTTGCTGTGATGCCCAGACGTCCAAACTCAGCATGGCCGCCACGACAAAGAACGCAACGGAAGCTTCCAACATGAAGCTCTGTCCGTAGATGATCGAGACAGGCGCAAACGCCAACGCTAACCCAGCAGCTAGGCCAACCCTTGTCCCGAACCACCGACCTCCCAACACCGTTAACAGGGCGGCGGTCAAAGCGCTCAATATTGCGGACACCGCTCGCCCCCAAGTATCAAGTGATCCGCCGCAGATCTTCCAGCCCAGGCCTGCCGCATATGCGGAAAGCGGTACCTCAAGCAGGTGCGCGCCCCGTTGCCCGTTCACCATGACATCAAGGGTCGGTCGCCAGACAGGCGCATTCCCCCGAGCGAAGTTGCGCGCGATCATCCCGTACGCGGCGTTTTTCGTGGCGAAATTTCCCAGCAGAGGCCGTGTGAGATGAACGCTGCGCACTCCCAACGCCACAAGAAAAACCAAGAGCACCAGTCGCCAGGAAGTGCCTTGCGCCGCAGCCGGTGACTTTGTTTCAAATTCAGCAGAGCTTGCCTGCAATGCTGCCATCGACAAGTTTTTCTGAGAATGTTTGCGGGTTACGTCAACTCTCGGGCCGAATATACCTCTGACAGGAATTTCTTCACAGTCAGCAACGCGGAAGCGGTTGCGCCCACGCGCTTGGACCGCTGCGATCAAGGAAACCGGTGGCCTATGAGACTCACACTCCCGCGAACCGCGCTGGTCTTGGCGCTTGCATGTTTGGCGACTGGCGGCTGCCGGTATTGCGCTGCTCCGTATGACTATTGCGGTCCGCTGTTTGGCGGTGCTCACGATCCCTATTGCGGTGATTGTGGAGAGTTTCATCGCGTAGGGACGGCCTTTTCCCCGTCGCATACCTATGAGGTATCGCCGTACGAGACCTTGGGTGAACCGGTCAATCCCGGCGACAGCTATTACAACCCGAACCAACTGCCGCCGATCACGCCCACTCCTACGCCAACGGATGGCCAATCGCTGCAAGCAGCCTTGGGAGATTCCGCTGATGCTGAGAGCAGTGAAACGGAAGGGCCCGTTTTGTTTGGTCCAAATCCCGGTAGCGACCAAGAAATGGTACGCAGTGATCTCAGGCAATAGTTCCTGCTCAAGGGGGAGCGAGAGCGCCCACCTGATTGCTGTTCCGCTCGCCGGGACGGACGCTGTTGAGTCCATTCCCCGAGGGGCCACACGCCAGCCTCTCACGCGTACGGGCGAAATTGACATTGGTCAAATTTTGGGTTGTTTTCGGCCTCCCTGCGCGCTGCCGAGCGCCATAAGGGGTTGACGGTTAGCATGCTGCTGAACTTAACGTCAGGGTTGCCGGTGGTGTTGTCGGTCCCGTTGCTATTCCATTGCATGGGCGTGAAGCGTTTGAGCCACCCCCGTGGCGGCGGGAAAAATTTGACCAATGTCAATTTCGCCCGTACGCGTGAGATCAGGGCGCGCGCGGGACGCTGCGGCAATTGAATCACGCGTCCGCGAAGCGATGGGAACCACCAACGAACAGAACGACAATCCACAACATGCTCTCAAGCGCTTTGTTGATTCCCGTTCTGCTCGCAGTCGGGTGTCGCTCAACACCTCAGCAACATCCGAAACTCGTTAATTCGGATGACGGAACATCAACAAGAAAGCGATCTAGGTTTTGCCGGATAGTGAGCTTGCTGCGGCTGATCATCTCAGGGACCTTCGCCGAGTGAATTCAGCACATCCAACAACTGCCCGAGCAGAATGGCCGTGGCACCCCAAATTCTGTGATCGCGCCAGCGAATACACGGCGCAGTCACTTCGACGCCGTTTCGGCTTTGCTTCATCGCTTCCACGTTGCGAGGATTCACCAGATGGGCAAGTGGTGGATCCAGGACTTCGGCCACTTCGTCAGCACACGGGCTGAATTCCGGGCGGTGATCAAGCATGATCACCCAAGGGTGTACCAGGAAGTTCGTCACGAACAAGTTGATCGGCGAAAGCGGGCCGATCAGTGATGGTTTGCTGCGCAGTAAGCCCAATTCCTCTTCAAGTTCGCGTAGTGCCGCTTCAGCCGTTGATTCACCCCGGTCGACCTGCCCGCCGGGAAAGGCAACCTGGCCAGCATGGTGCCGCATCTTGCTCGGCCGCATGACAAATGGTATGTGCCAAGCATCATCCACGCGGTAGATCAACATCGCCACAGCTGCCGGACGTACGTCGCGCGGCGGCGGGTCCAGGTGACGGCCGTAACTCAACTCAGGTTCCAATCGGCGCAGAGACGCGTCCGAAAACCGCACGCCCCTTTCCAGCGCCGCCGCAAGTTGTTGAGGCAAATCTGGACGATTCACCACATACGAAGCGTCGTTCATGATGTGATTTGTTCAACGTGCTGTCGTGCCAGAGCGGCCGCCCCCCGCACGGCAGCGTCATCGCCTAGTTCGGCAGCGCGGACTTCAAAGACGTCACGAAACGATGGCAGGACGGCGTCACGGGCAGCGCTCTCCACTTCATCAACAAATAATTCCGGCATCGCCTCAACCAGCCCGCCGCCCAGGACGACGCAATCGGGCGAAAGCAGCGCGACCACGCTCGCCAACCCAACTCCAATTGTTCGTGCGGCATCGCGGAGAATGCGCTCGATGGCAACATCGCCAGCGGCAACAGAGCGAGCCAATGCCTTGCTGCGAATATTGGAGAGATCCGTGCCGCAGGCCTCCGCCAACGCCGGTGCTTCACCTCGATACACGGCTTGCACGGCGGCCCCGCAAATTGCCAACCGACTGGCGACTGCTTCCAGGCACCCGCGTTGTCCACAGCCACAACGTGGTCCCTCCGGAGCCACCCGCATATGGCCTACCTCCATGCATGAGCCGATCTTCCCCCGCAGGATTTCACCGCGATACACGCAGCCGCCGCCAATTCCTGTTCCTGGGAAAATGCCCAAAGCACAAAACGCGCCCCTGGCTGCGCCGAAACGATATTCACCATAGACGCCGATGTCCACGTCATTGGCAATCACTGCTGGGCACCCAAACGCATTTTCCAGCTCTTGTTTGAGCGGTACGTCTTTCCAGCCAAGATTGGGAGCATTGAGAAGAATGCCGCGGTCGAGATCGAGCGGGCCTGGGCAGCCGACACCAATCCCGGCGAGCCGTGACACGTCCACATTGGCCGATTGCAGTGCTTCGTGGATTGTCCCAACAATCCGCTTTATTCCGGCGGCCGACCCTTCCGCACCGCGCGTCTTGGTTCTCGCCCTGCCAACCGGCTGGTCAGCGCTATTGAGAGCCACGGCCAGCATCTTTGTGCCGCCCAGGTCAAACCCAACCCAGTGATCGCGCGCGGTGCTGTTCATTAAGACGACAAGTCAATGGGGTGATATCTGGATGGTTGACCGAATTGCTGTGCCAGCGCTTCGGTGCATTGTGATTCTTGGGATGAATCCACCGGATCGAGATCTTGCGCAATAACCGCATGCCCCACCTTTCCGCAAGCAGTGCATCGCGTAATGGTATGCTTTGTGCCCACCGCAGCCATGCGAAGGATTCCCACTTCGCCTAGGCTCCCAATACGGCTCGCATCACTTCGCGCGCTTTCTCCAAAGCTTCGGGAATCTTGGCTGGATCTTTTCCACCGGCCTGGGCCATGTTGGGGCGTCCCCCTCCCCCGCCGCCGACGATTTTGGCCGTTTCGCCCACCCACTGGCCTGCGTTGGCGCCACGTTCGATCAAGTCATCGGTCACGCCCGCCACGAGCATTGCCTTTTCTCCCTGTTTGCCCACCAGCATGACGGCAACCGGGCTGACTTTCTTGCGAACCTGGTCAATCCATTGCCGCATCTGGTTGGGATGAGCCGTACCCGCGTCTGCGACAATCATCCGTGCACCGGAAATATCCTCGGCCCCGGCAATGAGGTCATCCGCCGACAGCTGAGGCGAGTCTGCCGCGGCGCTGGCCTGAGTTTGCAACTTGTTGACCTCAGCCAGCAGTTGTTCAACCCGCCCCGGCACATCCGCCACGGCCACGTTGAGCGTGTGCGCCGCAGCCGTCATGACTTCTCGCCGACCACGGTGGTCCAGCTTACCGCTGTTTGATGATTTCGATTTCCCGTTGCCGAGGACTTCCCCTTTTACACCGGTTGTGAGTTGCTTCTTGAGCGCGCGCACACGGTCAATGACTGCTTCAACAGCACTGGGCACTCCTGCCTCATCGCACGCGAGTAGTCCGGCTGTCCTCGTAAGAGCGTCATCAACAATCTTTGCGTGTTGCTTAGCCTTGTCGCCTGTCAGCGCGACAATTCGACGCACGCCGCTGGAGATGCCTTCTTCGGAGAGCAATTCAAACTCGCCAACCTCCGTAGAATTGTCCAAATGGGTGCCGCCGCAGAGCTCCTTGCTGAACTCCCCGATCGAGACCATGCGCACCGGGTCAGGGTACTTCTCGCCAAACAGCATCATGGCACCTTGTTTCCGGGCGTCGGTCAACGGAAGGGTTTCCCAGCGGATCGCTGACTTTCCACCAATGTGTGTGCGGATTTCTTGCTCAATGGCGGTCAATTGAGAGGTGGAGACCGGCTCCAGGTTTGTAAAGTCAAACCGCAGCCAATCATCATCGACCTTGGAGCCTTGCTGCTGCGCGTGCTCGCCCAGGTGCTTTTGCAAAGCGTAATGCAGAATGTGTGTGGCCGAGTGCGCGCGGCGAATGCCCTGCCGTCGAGTCGCATCGACAGTGGCCGTGATCGGCTGGTTAAGTTCCAGTTTTCCTTCCTTGAGGTGCCCCATGTGCAGGATCAGCCCACCATCCTTTTGGGTATCGGTCACTTCAAAGCGAACTCCGTCAGCCACGATCTCGCCGACATCGCCCACTTGGCCGCCAGACTCTCCGTAGAATGGCGAACGATCAAGAACGAGGATCAAGCTGTGTTCGTGGCTGATTTCGTCAATTGCATCAACGAGTTGTTCATTGACGACAATGCCCTTAATGCTCGCGCTCTCACTCGTCGATTCGTAGCCGAGGAACTCCGTGTTGTGCAGAGTTTCCTTGAGCGCGGCGATGCCGCCTGTGGAGAAGAGGTTTTTCTGGCCGGCGCCGGATGCCTTGCCGTGTTCGTCCATCCATTTTCGATACGCATCCCAGTCAATCGTAAGATTGTGCTCGGAAGACAGTGATTGAAGAAGTTCGGGTGGAACGCCATACGTTGTGTAGAGATCCCCTGCTTCTCCGCCCGCAATCTGTTCGCGGTTTTCCGTGCGCATTTTTTCAAAGAGCAGATCAATCTTGACGAGCGCATCGTCAAGCTTGGACAAGAAGTCCGTTTCTTCCTTCGCGATCACTTGGCCGACACGTTCCACGGTCTCACTGAGTTCCGGATACGGAGTGCGCATCATCTCCACTACCGCTGGCACCAGTTTGTGGAGGAACGGATCTCGCATCCCCATTTGATGTCCGTCAAGGACCGCACGGCGGAGTAGCCGCTTAATGACGTACTTTTCCTTTTGTGAGCCGGGGTAGACATTTTCATGGACGGCAAAAGCACAGGCTCGGACGTGGTCGGTGATTCGCCGTAGCCGGCGACCGTTTTCGTGATCCGGGTCGTACTTGACTCCGCAAACTTCGGCCGCGGCTAGTACGATCGGCTTCAAAATGTCGATGTGGAAGTTCGTCTCGACACCCTGCAACGTGGCGGCGGTGCGTTCCAACCCCATGCCGGTATCGATGTTCTGCATCGGCAGCGGCTTGAGATTGTCCGGTGGAGCACCCTCACGATTGAACTGCGTGAAGACAAGGTTCCAGATTTCAACGGAAGAACTGCCAGGCGGGTGGAAGAAAATCTCACTGCATGGTCCACACACGCCGTCCGGCCCTTGCGTGGGAGCGCTGGCAGGCCAGAAGTTATCGTCTTCGCCCATCCGCTCGATTCGCTCGTGCGGCACTTTGATCTCGTCAGCCCAAATATTGTACGCCTCGTCATCATCCAGGTAGACGGTGACGGAGAGTTGCTCTGGCGGCAGGTTGAGCCATTCTTTGCTTGTCAGAAATTCCCAAGCCCAGTGAATGGCTTCCCGCTTGAAGTAATCGCCAAAGCTGAAGTTGCCCAGCATCTCAAAGAACGTGTGGTGATAGGCCGTGCGGCCAACGTTCTCGATATCGCCCGTTCGCAGGCATTTCTGACAAGTGGTGGCGCGAGTGAACTCCAACTCGCACCGGCCCAAGAAGTGGTCTTTGAATTGGTTCATGCCTGCGGGCGTGAACAAGACGGAAGGATCCCACTTGGGCACCAGCACATCACTGTCTCGGCGTGTGCAACCCTTGGATTCAAAGAAAGAAAGATATCGTTCGCGGAGTTCGTCAGTCTTCATGATGAGTGAAAAGTTGAAAACGCGAGTCAGGTTCGCGATTGCGCCCTATCGAAGTATCCAACCGCTGCACAAGGTACTATGAGGAGGCGCGGTGGAAGCGAAAGGTTCAGAACTGGGAGAAACGCCAATCTTATCGGCCTTGATGCATTTGGACCAGAACAGACGGATAACGCTGCCATCAGCCTGAGAAACCGTCGACCCAAGGAAACATGCCAGCAGGCAGGAGGAGAGTGGTTCCCTAGCCAGCCGATCGCAAGAGTATCCGGAGCGCGGAGGTCACGGCATGATCACAACGAGACCATCTTCATCTCCAGCGGGGGCATCAACCGTGAGTGCCACTTCTCCGCTGGCTCGCTCGCATTGGCGACGGCAAATACGGGGATGAGAAACCGGTTCCCCGTCAACAGCGGTAATGATCATCCCTGCTCGTAGTCCCGCTTGCCAGGCGGAACTTTCCCGCTCTACAAAAATGATCGCAACTCCTCGACTGGATTCTGGGCCTCGACCAAAGCCGGACTGAATCAAGACGGATGAGTGGTCAACTCGCAATCCTCGCCAAGTTGGGCTTGGGATAAACTTCTGCCGGCCTGCTGGAGGCGCCTTGTCCAACTTCACGACGACGTCCTGACGGCCGCCGTCGCGCTCGATCAGCAGCCGGAGACGGTCATCAACCAAACGCTTGCGGAATTGCAGAAACAGCTCATCCGAGTTGTAGACATTGAGACCGTCAATTGCGGAAATGACATCGCCAGATTGCAGCCCAGCTTGATCAGCGCTGGTGCCAAATACAGTTCCGGTTATGCGAACCCCGGGGACGCCCTGCCGCATTAACTCCGGGCGGTCTTCAACATGAATGCCGAGAAATCCAAGCTCGATTTCCTGTCCCTTCTTGAGCGATTCGACGTGTTCCTGCATCTGCCCATCCATCGCGATGGCGTATCCCGCCGACTTCTCATAACCAACGTGGCCGGCGAGTGAGGTCGTGAGTCCAATCAATCGGCCTTTCAAATCCAAGAGAGCTCCACCGCTGGTCCCCCGTTCAAGACGAACATCGCTATAGATCAACGTTCCGTACTGGTGAACACTGATTTTCTCCGGTCTCGAAATTCGCCTAGGTCCGGATTGGCCTTGGGCGGGCGGGGCCAGCAACTCTCGTTTGATACGCGCTTCTGTGGCGGGTTTGCGTTTGAGGTTTGAAATAATTCCCCAACTTGCACACACCTGGCCGTCACGGGCGATTGCGTATGGGTTCCCAAGCGCGATTACGATCTTGCCTTTGCGGAGATTTTCCGCGTCACCGAATTTCATCGGGCTTAGGTTGGTGGCCTCCGTCTTAAGCACAGCCAAGTCAAGCCGCTCATCGCCCCACCAATCTGTGACTTTGTAAATACGTCGCTGAGAGGTCGTGACCCAATAGTCGCTATCCTCTCGCATCAAGTGAAAATTTGTCAGCACCAAACCCGCCGAATCAACCACTACACCTGTTGCATACTCGTTGGGAACAAAGTCGTGACTGGTGGGGTCGACGCCAGCGTCCACATCATCCTTGCGCACGCGAGCGATGGCGACAACGGAGTCTTCACACTTGCCGATAACACCGACGAGCACTTGCTCGAACGATTGCAGCACTTGCAGCTCATCAACCTGCGCATGGACTGTGGATGTCAACAATCCTGCCAGCACCAACCAAGCGGCTGCTGGCACAAATCCCCTAAGCAAGGGGCTCGCATGCGAAGCTCGTGAGCGAAACGGTGCGGCGAATCGAAGCATACGAGTCACAGCCTGCCAATCGTGTTAATTTTCTTGCTCCGTGGAGCCGTTTGGAGTGCTATTTCCACCAAGTTCCGGCGGAGCGTTCTGCCCTAGGGCAACAAGGACCTTGTTGCAAACTTCTTCGGCCACATCGGGGTTTTCTTGGAGAAACTCTTTGGCGCGTTCTCGCCCTTGGCCGATATGCTGATCGTCATAGCGGAACCAGGCACCAGAACGCATGACGATTCTATGGCTCAAAGCCAAGTCAAGGAGATCGCCTTCATAGCTGATCCCGCGGTCATGCATCATATCAAACTCGGCAACCCGAAATGGTGGAGCGACTTTATTTTTGACGACCTTGGTCCGCACCCGTTGTCCCACCACATCTTCACCATCTTTCACTTGGCCAATGCGGCGGACATCAATCCGGCAAGATGAGTAGAATTTGAGGGCGCGCCCCCCCGGTGTGGTTTCCGGACTGCCGAACATGACGCCAATCTTCTCGCGAATCTGATTGATAAAGATCACGCAGGTCTTACTGCGAGCGATGGCACCCGTCAGCTTTCGCATGGACTGGCTCATCAGCCGAGCTTGTAAGCCCACGTGCGTATCGCCGATTTCGCCTTGAAGCTCTTGCTTGGGAATCAACGCAGCCACGGAATCCACCACAATGATGTCCACCGCGTTACTCTTGATGAGCATCTCGGCGATGTTCATGGCTTCTTCGCCGCTGGAAGGCTGACTGACCAGCAGGGTCTCCAGTTCCACGCCCAGTTTCTTAGCCCAGGATGGGTCCAACGCGTGCTCGGCATCGATAAACGCGGCAATTCCGCCCTCTTTTTGCGAGTTGGCGACCGCGTGCAGTGCCAGCGTGGTCTTTCCGCTGGATTCCGGACCAAAGACTTCAATAATGCGCCCGACCGGTAAGCCTTGACCACCCAAAGCCAGATCCAATGACAGGCTGCCGGTGCGAATGCCTTTGATTTGGCCGTTCTTCTCCGTGCCCAACGGCATGATGGCGCCTTCGCCAAACTGCTTCTCAATTTGGGCAACGGTGTTCTTGAGGTCTGGGTTGGTGTTAAGCAGCTGGCCGACCTTGGTTTTTCCCGAGGTGGACTTGCTCTTGGCCGTTTTGGATTTGGCGGGTTTTGCGTCCTTTTTGGCCATACGGTTGTTTGCTGTTGTCTTGACGGCTGTGACCATAGGAAACCCCCTATCTTATGGCAGGAAATTGGCCTGTGGAGCAGAAATCTGATCAGGTGCAGTGGCCTTATGTATACTGAACACGTGGATACTATATCGGTGTTCGGCAGGCTGAGCAAGAGAAAATGCGATTTTATCGGCTGCAATGAGCGAAGCCTTGCCAATGCGTTTTGAAGTTTGAGCCTAACCCTGTGGTCTGGAAACGATTGGCGATAAGTCTTGTCAGAATGGCATTGACGCTAAGGCCTTCCCGAGCTGACTTTCGCCGCTCGCACCAATTTTCGCCAAACTTTGCCAGAGTACCGCAACAGAGGGTTGTGATCGCGTTTTTCCTGTCGCTGGCGGACGTGGTAGTCAAAGACGGCTCGTTGCATAGCAGCTAGGACTTCGTCGTTTCCGGATTCCGCCATGGACTCCAAGAGTTCCTCGTAGGCGGAAACAGAATACGTGTTCTTAAGCCGGATTCGCCCAACCAATTCCGGGCTGAGTTCGCGATTGGCAAACGGCGACGTATCATCCAGGCATCCGCACGCGAGGTAGGCCAGCTTGGTACGGACGCACTTGGCGCATTCGCCACAATTAAGCGCGCCGCTCGTGAACGCCCGTTCCGGGTAATAGCAGACAATAGCGCCACGGCGAAACTCATCGACCGAGCACACCTGCTTGGTTTTTTCCAGCCGATTGAATTCCGCGCCTTCATGAATCACGCGCAAAGATGCGGAACTGAAATACGGGTCCAGCCAGGCGACGCTCCCCCAAGGCTCAAGCCGGTTGGCGGTGAAAGCGGAACTGATCGTCAGCCCATTCAACGCTGAGCCCAGGAAATGACCCGTCGCAGCACAGCCGGCACCGTGATGGGCGGACGCCCAGAAATTCACGTCCTTGAACAATTCGATCAAGTTCGTGCGTATCACACACAACTGCACGCCATGCGGTCCCGCAACGTTGGTCAGATGGCTTTCTGCCCGGGCGAAGATCTCGCCGGTGGGATCTTCGTGATAGCCGCCGATATCAAAACCGTTGACCAAAATCCCGCGTTTGATGGCCAGCGGATGATCATGGGGAATGGTGCGAATATTCTCGGCCAGAGTCGCCAGGGAATCGATGCCGCCCGAAAGCATGCACCCAGCGACAGCGTCGCCTTGGACGGGAGCGCACGAGAGATTGCTCGCGGATATCGTGGGCGAGTCTGCTCCGACACCCTTCCGCCAGGCAGCCATCATCATGGTCGCCACGCGTAGATTGCTGAGCAATTCTGGGCAGGCGACGCCGCGAGCGTGCACGCGAGATTCGCCACACTCCAGAGCTGGAAAGATCGCGGCGACGAGAAACGGATCAGCTCGTACAGTCGTCTGATCGTAGAGGTTTTCCGCGTCAGTCTCGAAGAAGATCTCTTGGGCAGGGCGGTCTGCATGCTCCCATTCCACCAGCGCCGTGTGCCGGACCTTACCAGCGGTCCGCTCTGACTCAAATCGCGAGATTAACATCGGAAGTGCCTCTCGTGTGCATCGATGACCCGCGCGAACGGAGATTGGCTGTCGCGTGTAGTGTGGAAGCGTCCAAATTGTG
Source organism: Pirellulales bacterium (assembly GCA_028066245.1). GTDB lineage: Bacteria > Planctomycetota > Planctomycetia > Pirellulales > S012-138 > CALJLD01. The sequence goes on from JALCBR010000065.1 coordinate 12,138, forward strand.
ATGCGTCTGCCGGGAGGAATCAAACGGCTGCCACGAGATTCCCGCCTCCGGCTGTCAAAGCATCTCTCATTGGTGGCATCTACGAGCCCCTGGGGAGAATCGTGGCGTTAAGTTATCATCGCGATGCGGTATTCGTTGTAACACGGCACTCGATGAAGTTAGCCGTTCCTTTCCGATTTTGAACAACAAATCCCATGCGTGTTCTTTCCGGCATTCAGCCTACCGGACGCTTTCACTGGGGCAACTACTTTGGCGCAATCCGACAATACATCGACTTGCAGGACGAAGAGGCATCGCTTTACTTCCTGGCCAATCTGCACGCGCTGACGACTATCCGCGATCGAGACTTGCTCCGCGAGCTGACCTTGGATGCTGCCATCGATCTGATCGCGTTAGGGCTTGATCCCGATCGGGCAGTCCTTTTCGCCCAAAGTGATGTGCCGGAAGTTTCTGAACTCTGTTGGCTGCTGATGACCATCACACCGATGGGGTTGTTGGAACGTTGTGTCTCGTACAAAGACAAGAAGGACCGCGGCGTCTCCGCGGACACCGGGCTGTTCACGTATCCGGTGCTGATGTCAGCGGACATTATCCTCTACGATTCCGACATCGTGCCGGTGGGGGGCGACCAGGTGCAGCACATTGAAGTTTGCCGCGATATCGCCGGTAAGTTCAATCATCTGTTTGGCGAGACATTCGTGCTGCCAAAAGCCAAGGTGCTGGATGATTCCGCTAAGGTGCCAGGCACCGACGGTGAAAAGATGTCCAAGAGCTACAACAATACGATTGAACTCTTTGAGCCGACCAAATCGATGCGGAAGAAGATCATGCGGATCCAAACAGACTCCCGTCCGATGGAGGAACCGAAGGAGCCTGAAGGGGATCACCTGTACCAGCTCTACTATTTGTTCGCCACGCCAGCGGAGCGAGAAGAGATGGCGGCGCTGTATCGCCGAGGCGGATTTGGCTACGGTGAAGTCAAAAAGGCGCTAGCCGATGTGGCTGACCGGTTCCTGGAAGAGCCGCGCGCCAAGCGAGAAGAGTTAGCGGCACACCCGAAAAAAATAAGTGAGATTCTCGGCGATGGGGCAGCTCAAGCACGCAGCAAAGCACAGGAAGTGCTGAAACGCGCTCAAGAGAACTGCGGGATCAAGGGTTGGTAGGCCAGCCAGCACAGAGCAGTTGTGGCGTGAGCGAGCGTCAGTCAAACGCTCGCGAATAGCGTTCAGTGACCGCTGTCTCGTCGGCTTTGTAGTGTGTATTACGGCCCTGGTCAGGAAGTTCTGGAACAACGCAAACCTGACTAGTACATTTCTTCTCCACCGAGCCATAATGGTAAGCCGATCAAGGTTTGTCATGGGCATCGCCCGTGAGGACAAATTCGGCGGAACCGTTTCGCGATACCGGACGGCGAGAATCCGACCTTGGCGATGTGCGAGGAAACTTGCAACGGATCAGAGAGGTGAGTTCTTGAGCGAAGAAAAATCGAGCCGGCGAGAATTCCTGGGAAGCGCCGCAGCACTCCCCATCATCCCACTTGCCGCAGCAAAGAGCGAAGCGACTCAGACTGTCGATGCGTCCAGCAATTCGTTTCAGCCGGAGGAATTCTGGCGCGAGCGCATGAAAGCTCCGGACGATGGGAAGAAGTTTGGCTGGTTTATCGATACGCGGCGTTGTTTTGGTTGCCATTCATGCGAAGTTAGCTGCAAAGCGGAAAACGACGTCCCGTTGGGCAATTACATTCGTCAAACGATCTACAAAGACGTTGGCGAATACCCCAAGGTCGCGCGAATGTTCCTGCCCATGGCGTGTCAACACTGCGAAGATGCGCCGTGCATCAAAGCCTGTCCCTGCGGCGCTTTGCATAAGCAATCGGGCGGGACCGTGGCAATTAACTATGAAACCTGTTGCGGTCATGGCACGTGTGTGGACGTTTGCCCATACGGAGCCATTTATCTGGATCCGGTGGCCAAGCAGGCGGTCAAGTGCCACAACTGCTATCACCGTGCAGAACAAGATATGGAACCGGCATGTGTACCGACATGCCCGGCCGAAGCACTGCACTTTGGGGACTTAAACGATCCGGAATCGAAAGTCAGTAAAGCGATGGCCGCTGCGGAAGCGGCAGACGGAGAATTGAAACAGCTTCGCACGGAGAAGGGAACCAAACCGCGAATGTGGTTCGCTGGACCCGCGCCGGCGGAAATCGAAAACGAGATTCCCCAGGAGGGAAAATCATACAGCCCCGAGGCGTACAACATTTACAACTGGAGGGGCAACCATGACCAATAAACAGACATCACGTCGCGCGTTTCTGAAGTTGGGCCTGGCTGCCAGTGGAGCCAGCATCGCCTCACTGAGTGGATGTGGAGGGCAAAGCCAGAAACAATCAACCGATTCCCAGCAAGGTCAATCAAGTAAGAGTGATTCGCCTGGCATGGACCTTGAGATGTGGAATCGCATCAAGGGAGAACCCTACCAGCTTGGTTCTTTCGGTACGATGCCCGGCGTCTGCCAACTGCCGGGACCGCAAAAGAAGCAGAACTGGCCAGACCGTGAGAAATACAAAGACACTCAGCAAATCCCCGGTATGTGCCAACTGTGCAGCACCGTCTGCGGCATCATCGGCCATGTTAAGGACGGACGTGTCATCAAGTTGGAAGGCAACCCGAACGATCCCAACAGTCGCGGTCATCTTTGCGCGCGAGGCCATGCGGGGCTCAACCATCTTTACCACCCGGAACGGCTCCTTTATCCCTTGAAGCGAGTGGGTAAGCGTGGCGAGGGCAAATGGAAACGCATCTCTTGGGACGAAGCTCTCGACGAAATCGCCGCCAAACTCAAGGCCGTGCGCGAAAGCGGCTCACCGGAAGAATTCGCATTCCACCAGGGACGGCAGCGAAGCAAGGACGCCCTCAAGCGTTTCTTGGATTCGTATGGAACAAAGACGCAACTCAGCCATCGCTCACTTTGCTCGGGAAACCGCCGCGCTGCCAATTTGACCTACCTATGGGAGAGCGATTGGGACCTCAATGACGTTGAGAACTCCAAGTACATTCTCAACTTCGGCAGCAATGCGTTTGAAGCCCACCAAGGTCACGTGCCGTTTGCCACACGAATTCAAAATGGGCGATTCAAAAACGGCGCCAAACTCGTCACGTTTGATGTCCGGTTGTCCAATACCGCAGGCGCCAGCGACGAGTGGTTTGCACCCTTTCCTGGGACTGATGGCGCAGTCGCGCTCGCGATGTGCCACGCCATCCTGGCGGAAAATCTTCACGATGAAGCGTTCATCAACAACTGGACCAATGTCACAGTCGATGAACTCCGTGAGCACTTGAAGTCTTATACGCCGGAGTGGGCGGAAACGGTCAGCGGTGTTCCCCAAGCGGAGATTCGCCGCATCGCTGTGGAGTTTGCCAAAGCCGCGCCCGCAGCGACTACAATGTGCAACCGCGGCAGTTCGGCGCATATCAATGGCTACTACAACGATCGCGCCATCCAGTTGCTCAATGCTGTTGTCGGCAGTGTCGGCAAGAAAGGCGGTTGGTGCTGGTCTCCCTGGGGTGGGCTGGACCCAATCGTGCAAACTCCACCCATGCCTCCGGGAGCGAAGACGTGGAGCGTGCTGGAAGATCCCCCAGAATATCCGCTGGCCAATGTGTGGCGGCGGATGCGCGTCGGCGAAATTATCTATCTCTATTTGCTGCAAGGGAGAGCCAAACTCCAGGCGTACATGACCTATAACCTGGATTCACCCTTGACCTGGCCGGAGGAGAGCCTGACGCAGCAGGTGCTCACGGACGAGAAGCTCATTGAGTTCCACGTCTGCATCAATTGCTTCTACAACGAAACTGCGCACTACGCGGATATCGTGTTGCCGTGGGCAACGTATTTGGAACGATGGGATTTGGACGCCCGCGGCTCATACAACCTCCAGCCGTATGTTGGGTTGCGGACGCCTATGGTCGAGCCGCTGGGTGAATCCAAAGATGTGCGTGAGTTCTTTCCCGAGCTTGCTCGACGCATCGGCGGTGGGATGGAAGACTGGTATCAAGAACCAGTCGAAGAGTACATGGAGAAGTGGGCATCCAACGTGCCGGAGAATCCACAGACCGGCAAAAAGGGTCTCGACCGACTCATGGAAGAGGGCGCGTGGGAAGGTGAACGCGCACCGTTCTACGAACCGTATAACATGCCGCTCTCTGAAGCGGACATGACGGGAGCAGAGATCGACAGCTCAACCGGGATCATCAAGAGCTACGATGTCGGCATCGGCATCATGCAAGATGGCAAGCCGGTCCGAGGGTTCGCCACGCCCAGCCGTAAGTTTGAGATCCGCAGCCTGTTTGTTGAGCGGATTGGCAAGAATGAGGACTGCTCGGAGTTGATCGCACACAGTGGCGTCACCAAAACTAAGAACCGCCCCGCCAGCCATCAAGGAAATGAGCTCGACATCGATCCGATGCCGAGCTGGTTTCAGCCGAAGGAACATCAACAATTGGCTGACGATGAGTTGATCATGACCAGCTTCAAGTGGAACGTCCACAACCATGGACGCACGATGAACTTGAAGTGGCTCGCTGAGATCGTCCACTCAAATCCGGCCTGGTTGAATCCCAAGACAGCGAAAGCCCACGGCTTGCAAGACGGAGATTGGATCGAAATCACCTCGTTCTACTCAGCAGAACTAGAACAACAGTCTCCACACTTGCAGCGAGCTGATCTGCCCCAAGAAGGCGGTAAGCGCGTCGTCGCCAGCATGCGCGTCCCCATCGTTACCATGGAGGGGATTCATCCTAGCGTCATCGCCATGAGCAACAGTTGCGGGCATTGGCAATACACCAGCGTCGCCCAGGCGCGGAAGTCGCCCGTTGAATCAGGGCATCTGGCCGGAACGGATGGTGAGACATATCGCGATGCCGATTGGGAACGCAACATGTGGTGGGAAGATCATTCCGGTGGTGATCCCGCAAGTTGGAAGCCCAACACAGGCAACGGTTGGAATCAGAACAAACTCATGCCCATCGCTCCTGACCCGGTCACCGGGCAACAAGCGTTCCATGATACCGTGGTGAAAATCAGCAAAGTCAGCTAGCGGCTCCTGATGCAAGCTTCAACGCAGAGCCAAGAGGACGCGGTCGCGCGGAGCGGAATGTATCGGCTACTCGCACGGCTCTGGCTGCGCGAGGCTGACACTGAGCTGTTGGGTGAGTTGCGCGCGCCGCCCCTGTGTGATTGCTTTCTACAAGCAGGCGGTGTTCTTCCTACCAAAGACGGCGCCCCAGATATTCAGCAGTTGGCCGTCGACTATTGTCAACTGTTTGTCGGCCCTATGGGGCACCTGCCTCCCGTGCAGTCCGTTTGGCAAGCCGGGCAATTCCAATCAAGCCTGACGTCGTCGATGCAACATTTCATTGATATCCTGCGCTACCCGACAGACGAACTGCCCGGCGGGATGATGCTGGATCATCTAGGAGTGCAACTTGACGTCATGGCATATGCACTGGACCAAATTGCCCGCCGCGCCACAGAGATCGGTGAATTGCTGGCGGTTGTCAATTTGTTTTCTTCACGGCACTTAATATGGCCGAGCAAGTTGTTGGCAGCGGCGGAAGATCGTGCGGAAACGCCTTTCTATTGTTCAATAGTCACGATGACGCGAGATTTTTTGAACTCCGAGACTGCTGCATAGAACTCTGAACAGGACCAAGCTTATTGGTTCACATGCAAGGTACTCACTTGAATCACCCCAGTAGTGTTCACGGACAATGTCGGCTCGCGTTTGATGGATGCCAAGATTGACAACGGACCAACTTAGCCGTAGCTTCTGTGTTGGCAACGTTACATTCCCCAATTCGGATTGATTGTCTGTTCTTATCTCAGACTTGTGCCGGCAGCGTTGACTTTTGCGTTTACCGTCTTTTCTTATGGAACCTTTCCCGGATGAATCGCCTGACGCGGATGGCGATCTGCCCGAAAACCAAGCTGATGGACAAGGCGAACGCGGGGCAGAGGAAAAGCGGGCTGGCGTTCCCGGCTCTGATCCGGAATTGCAGAGGTGTGAAGAGCGGATCGGCCATCACTTCGCCGATCGTGGATTGCTGGTTCAAGCGTTGACGCATGCATCCGGAGCTAGCCACCGTCTGGTTTCCAATGAGCGATTGGAGTTTCTGGGCGATGCCATTTTGGGTTCCATCGTCTGTGAGGAGCTCTATCGTCGGTATGATCAACTGCTTGAGGGCGACCTGACCAAGATTAAGTCAGTCGTCGTTAGCCGCGCGACATGTGCTCGAGTGAGCCGGAACTTGAGCCTTGATGAGTTCCTGATTTTGGGAAAGGGGATGGCCGGGAATGCAGTCCTCCCCAGGTCACTGATGGCGGGCGTGTTCGAGTCGCTCGTGGCGGCGATCTATCTGGATGGCGGCGGTCCGGCGGCCCAGAAATTCATTGTTGAATTCCTGGGCTCAGATATTGATCGCGCCATCGTTGGAGATCATGGCGGCAACTTCAAATCCGAGCTCCAGCAGATCGCCCAACGCGATTTCGACGCTACACCGCGGTATGAACTACTGGATGAAAAAGGGCCTGATCACGACAAGTGCTTCAAAATTGCTGCTGCTGTCGGCAAGAAAACCTTTGCGCCCGCTTGGGGGCGTAACAAGAAAGATGCGGAACAACGGGCGGCACAGAACGCACTGGCACAACTCCGTGGAGACAATCCGCCGTATGATTTGGATTGACTTTGCCTCTCCTCACGCGGCGATGTCATCGCCGAGTTGATTCTCACGGCTCTCTGATTTACCGCATCTGCCAGCCATGGCACAGCAAGAATCATGGTCAGATCAGTACCGGCGACGCAAGGACGCAGAACGTCGTTTCGGCAAGAGCGTGTTCAAGCTTCCGCTTGCTAAACGCGCATCTGACCTCCTTGTGAACACGGTGCGCGATGGCTGGTCGATATTGGAAGTTGGAGCAGGCGATCGTCAGATGGAAAGCTTGCTGCGAAACAGCCAAAGCGAAATTCGCTATTGGTCCATGGACCCGGACCCGTCAGGTGAGCATGATTTCCGCACGCTGGAAGAGATTACCGACTGCTACGATTGTGTGTTTGCCTTCGAAGTTGTTGAACACTTGACGCTGGAAGAAGCGGGCCAGTGGCTGCGAGAACTATTCCGTATCACGAAACCGGGCGGCACGCTGCTGCTCAGCACACCCAACACGTTTTATCCGCCGGCATACCTTCGCGATGTCACACACAAGACGCCTTGGTGCTATGACGAACTAGCCGGCTTTGTCGCCGGGGCAGGTTTCCGCCCGGAGAGCATCTCTCGCATTTACAATGACGCGGCGCATCGCTACCTAGCCCGGCGGTTTTTGTTGGGATGGGTATTCCGCCTGGCTGGAATTGATTTCGCTAAGCAAATCGTGCTGACGGCGAGCAAGTCGAACTAGCCGGAGTTCAACAGCCTGCGGAGGATGCTGGCTCGTCTTGAACTTCTTGCTCATTCCCGGCCGCCTCGCCATGCGGGATGCCTGCGGTCAATTTGATCTTGTGAATACCGGCCTCACGGCACATCTCGTAGACCTTGATGACGTCGTCATAATTGACGTTGGGAGCCGCCCGGATCATCACAGGCTGGCTGCTATGACTTTTCAAATATTCCAACAAGCTTTCTTTCTCATACTCCTGATGAGCAAGCTGGTACTGGCCGTCTTTTAAGACGTTGATGGAAATGGTGCGATCAGCAATGCAGTACAAAGCTCGGTCACTGCGAAGGTACATCTGATTGTCGGCCACGGCAGGACTGGCGTTGAAGACGCTGTCGTCACCGAGTTCGTTATGAGCCAGGACTTCAAACTCGGGCGATGCCGGGATCACAAACGCACCATTTTCTCGCGAGACTACAAACAATTTCCCGCTCGCAGCAACAACAGAGGCATACACACGTCCCGTGTCCGGAATCCGCTGCCGGTAAACTTGCTCACCAGTTTTCGCGTCCAAACAGTGTGCAATCCCGTTTTCGCGGACCCAGTACAAATGCCCTTCGTAACAGACTGGAGACGTGACGTTGCTGCCCATGGATTTCTTCCATAGAACTCGCTCACCATCGACTTTCCCACCGCGCACGGCCAGGGCTGTTCCCGCGCGGGCGCCAATGGCATACACAACACCGTCATGAAAAACGACTGAAGAGCAGATGTAATCTCTAATGCCAGGCACTTCCCAAAGCCCTCGCCCCGTGGCTGGGTCAACTGCAAAGATTTTGTTCTGCATGCTGAGTACCAGCTCATGCCTGCCGTCGACTTCATACAGAATGGGCGTTCCCCAACTGCTGCGCACTTTGTCTACGCGCCAGGCTTCCTCGCCAGTTTTCTTGTCGAAGGCAATCAGCGCGCCGCTCTCGACGCTGGCGTTGACGATCACCAAATCGCCATAAACCACGGGTGAGGCTGCCGAACCCCAGCCATGCGTGCCGGAACCGGCGGTGGCGCGCCAGCGCTGTTCACCATTGAGGTCAAAACAATACAATCCTGAGCTACCGAAGAACACAAACAGGTTTTCGCCATCTGTCGCAGGTGTGTTTGAAGCATATCCATGCAACGCCATGAACCCGCCGTAGTTTTCATCATCGCCTTGCGACTGAATTGGTTTCTGCCAGGCGATCTGACCATTTTCCCGGTTGATGCAGACGACGTGCCGCATCAGGTCGCTCTTGTTTCCCTGCCCCCCGTCGCCATACCCGCTGTAGCACGTCAGATAAAGGCGATCCCCGAGAACGATAGGACTGGAGGTTCCAAAACCGGGGAGGTCTGTCTTCCAAACTAAGTTTTCCGTGGCTGACCACTTGGTAGGCAAATTAGCTTCAGCAACGGCGTTTCCTCCCGGTCCACGAAAGCCTGACCAGGGGCCCGGCCCGTTGAGATCCTCAGGAGCCTCATACTCAGTGGCGTAGTGGGAACTATCAGATGAACATGCAAGCGTGGCGAACAGGGCCAAAGTGCAAACAGCGAGGACGACCGGAAATCGGAACATGATATATCTCCATTTTCGGAAACTTTGGTTCCGGCGACTGACGAAGTGAGACACATCGCGGAGGCAATCTGAAACGCAGCTGAGTTTGAGACGGCTTCGCTCATTCGCCACGGATTCTGCTCTCAGAACTCTACGTCTTGACCTGGACGCAATTGTAAGCGATTCAAGAGCGGTCAGCATACCAAACATCCAATTGATGCGATGCGTGGACACCGCGTCAGGACGTGCTGAGCCAGCCAGAAAGTTGGCACGCACAGATCACCTGGCCGGCAAAGTCTCTGGCCCAAGCTGGAATGACCGGAGAATCCCATCAGGTCGGCTGAATTTGAGCTCGAACTCGTGACGATAGCCATTGAGGGGCGCTGTCCAGATTGCCCATTGCCCCCAAAGCTCAGCGTGAGACGTTCTGACGGGGACGCCTGGCGCTGATCAGTCCACGCCCGAGATTTGACGGGCGTGCCCTGCATGGCGCAATCGTTAACTGTCCTGGCACGGCGACAGCATGTCCACGATTTCACTTGATCAAGGGTCATTACCTGCGCATCCGCAGGCATTGAGTGGCACGCAATCCTTTGCTTCGGCGGCAGAGGCCGCATTCGTGCGCCACGCGCGTCTGCTGCTCAAAGACCAGTTTCAACGCAAGGTCTGGCTGTATTGGGTGGACTTAATTGTGACGCTGGTGATTGGTTACAGCGCAGCCTCTTTGTATCTGGCGACCACGGTCTGGGAGTTCAAAATTCCAGCATTGATTGTGGCTGCGTTTGCTTTATTCCGTGCCGGCACGTTCATTCACGAAATCTCTCACATGGGCCGGAGCACGATGCGCGGCTTCCGAGCGTTTTGGGATATCTGCTGTGGCGTGCCGATGCTGATGCCGGCGTTCTTGTACGATTGCCACATCGATCACCATGCCATTCCTCATTACGGAACGGAACGCGACGGCGAGTACATCACGCTCGGCCAGGGGCCCGTCAGTAAAATCTTTTGGTACTTGTCTCAAATCTTGGTCTTGCCGCTGGCAGTCGTCATTCGCTTTCAAATATTGACGCCGATCTCCTTCCTACACCCCAAGCTTCGCACTTGGGTGTTGGAACGCTGCTCGAACTACACAATGCATCCGTTTTATCGCCGAACACTGCCAGAGAATGCGCCGCGGAAGTACTGGGCGCTGTTGGACATCCTTTGCTTCGCCAGGATTTCCCTGATGCTCGGCTCCGTGTTTGTCCTGGGGACGCTGCCGTTCACCCATTTGGTTGGCATCTACGTGCTGGCAGTCTGTGTCATCGGGTTAAACTGGCTCCGCAATCTGGTTGCACATCATTATGGAAACGAAGACGGGCCGATGAGCCATGTGAGCCAGTTGACAGATTCCATCAACATCACCGGCAGGCCTTACATTACGGAACTACTTTTCCCACTGGGTTTGCGCTACCACGCATTGCACCACTTCTTTGCTGGTATTCCCTACCATTCGCTCGGAACGGCACATCGCATTCTGGTGAAAAACCTGCCAGCGGATTCGCCGTACCACAGCACAATTCGCGCGAGCTTTTGGGCCGCACTGCGCGAACTGTGGCATGATGCTCGTATGAACGCTGCCAAGAAACGACAGGCTCGCAAGGATCAATATTCGGTCGCGGCGTAACTCTGGCTTCGGTCGCAAAGCTAGATCGCCCTTCTGTGACGTTCCGTCGCCAACACTGGCGAATTCGGGGATTGCTGAGGTGTTGGACAAAAATGACCTTGCCCACAAGTTTAGTCCACTTGGAATGCGAGTTTTTCTCATAATCAAGACTCTTCAGGAGCCCTCTTTGTCGAGCTGGCCGAGGCTACGTTGACGCGAGAATTGTGATAGTGTTTGTTTCTCTAACGAACTGTGCAATCGCGTCTCGTTGTAGTCTGTTCTCCAAGCGTCGAGGACACTTTTCGCGTCCGCCAATGGCAGGAACCAGGAGTTGATTCAGGCATACTTGCCGCAAGCGACTATCGTTGTGAACGACTTCATGACGCATTGTCCGTGGGAATGGGTGCTCTGTGTCGGCGGCTTGCCCGCCCGCCATTCCCCTCCTGGCCATGAATGCCTGCGCAATAATGTCCAGTGCGCCAAACGCACCGACAACTACTCGATAACGTTGCCTTCTCCGGTTGAGGCGTTTCGGATTTGAACCGCAGATGGCTTTCGAATCCGTGCAACGATTGCTAGATTCCTTCGCAACGCGAGCCCGGTGAAGTGGCCTAATCAAACCCAAGGTTCAGAGAAAGCTTGAACAAGATGCAATGCCCTCGCCGTAAGGTTGCCCTGTTGATGCACACAGCGAGCGCATGGACGAGGCAGATTTTGCGCGGCGTCGCCACATTTGCGCACGAAGTTGGTGGATGGGAGTTCCATCTGGAACCTCGGGGTTATTACGAAAAAGTGCCAATTCCTTCCAATTGGGATTTTGATGGCGTCATCACTCGCCTGACGCACTCAAGCATCGAAAGCGCATTGCTGGCGAAAGGTGTTCCGGTGGTCAACGTTTCGTGGTTAGGCCAACACAGTGCGCAGATTGTCAAAGTGAATTCTGATCAGCAAGCATGCGCGGAATTGGCAGCTCGGCATCTATCGAGTAGGGGGCTAACGCGTCTTGCCTTTTTCGGCCCTGCCGTTGAACTCGGCTACGGGGAAACAACAATAAATGCGCTCAATGAGTTTGCAATCGCAAACAACTTGCACTTGGAGGCATTTGTTCCACCGAACGGTAGTAATGCGGAAAGGATAGCCAGACTCAGACGAGAATTGGCGGATTGGTTGCGCAAACAACCGACTCCCATGGGCATCGTCGCCTGGGACTCGTTTGCGGGATACGAACTTTCTGTCGCTTGCAGCTTGTTGGATCTAAGGATCCCGGAGGACGTTGCAGTGGTGTGTATCGAACACGACAACCTAACAACATCCTTGTCTCCCCAACCTTTGTCTTGCGTGGATCAAAATCCACTTCGAGTGGGATTCGAATCTGCAAAAGTTTTGGCCGAATTGATGGACGGAAAGGAGATTTCCAATGCACCGAGAATCGTACCTCCGTTAGGAGTTGTCGCAAGACAATCGACAGACATACAGTTCGTTCAAGACGAACTTGTGGCAAAGTCCATCGCTTTCATTCGAGAGAATCTTGCGCAGCCGCTTCAGGTCGCGGATGTCCAAAGACAATTCTCGGTCTCGCGCCGGCAATTGGAAGTTCGTTTCAAATCCGCAGTGGGCGAACCTCCTGGATCATTCCTGCGGCGCGCCCGGCTCGAATACGCAAGTCGCCTACTGAGCGAAACCGTATTATCGACAACGAAAATTGCAGCGCTATGCGGGTTTTCCCATCCAGAGGTCATGATTCGTGCATTCAAGCGCGAATATGGACGTACACCTGGCGAGGTGCGAGGAATTGAGTGAAGTTTGCGCGATCGGTCAGTTGTCCTGCGCAAATCGTCATTGCGTCTCGATCTGTAGGTGGCCAGAATCATGGACTCCCTAATGATTGCCTGGCCAGCGCCCTTTAGTGACTTCAACTGACCACTTGTCGTTGCAAGTGAAGCTATCGCGAGCTACACCCTTTCGATTCCTTGACCAGAGATTGCAATGTCCTTCAGCGCAAAACTCAGCACTACTCATTTGTTTTTGTTCTTTGTAGTCGCTGTGTCCTCAGGAGTTCTTGCTCAGAGACACAAGGCGGAATCTCGAGCGACATTGACGGTCCTGTCTTACAACATCAAGCATGGCTATGGCATGGATGGTCGAGTCGATTTGAGCCGGTCAGCGGCGCTGATCAAACGGCTCAACCCAGACCTAGTTGCACTGCAAGAAATCGACAAGGCAACTGAGAGAACGAAGAGAGTAGATCAGGCGAAAGCGCTTGGTCACATGACGAGAATGCACGCAAACTTCGGTCGTTTCTTCGATTTTCAAGGCGGAGAATACGGCATGGCAATCCTTTCCAAGAACAAGCCGAGCGATGCTAGGAATCATCGACTACCGGATGGACGAGAACCTCGCACGTCCCTTGCAATCACTGTCATCCCCGTTGAGAACGGGCCGGAGATTGTCTTTGTGGGGATTCATTTTTACGCGACCGCAGAAGAGCGTTTGGCCCAAGCCGAGAAGTTGCTTGAGATTTTGAAGTCGGAAACACGTCCTGTAATCCTCGCGGGAGATTTTAATTCGCGTCCAGGTAGCGACGTCATGAAGTTATTCGCGGATGGTTGGACAATACCGGACAAAGGCGAAGACCGTCTTACGATCCCATCCGACAAGCCCCGTAGCGAGATCGATTTCATCATTTTCCGTGGCCTCGAGGGTTGGGAGCTCAAGAAGATCGATGTCCTTGAAGAGCCGTTGATTTCCGACCATCGTCCCGTATTGCTCGAGCTCTATATGCCTCAGAAATAGGAATTGGCTCGGAGTTGTGCGGAAGAGCGATGCCAACTCCCTGCTGCACCTAGCTTCTTAGAGGACCATGTCCGATTGTTGTTCTGCTCGCCGGACGGATGCTGTCAAGTCATCCCGCGCCAGAAGGCCACAAACTAGGCTCTCATGCGTACGGGCGAAATTTAACATTGGTCAAGTGGCGGGTGTTTCCGGCCAATTCGCAAGCTACCGAACGTCATAGGGGAATTGCCTGTGTACATCCGCCCGAATTAGAACTCAAACTTGCCGGTGACAAACCCGCCAAAGTCACTGATATACTTCATGGATGTAACGCGTTTGCGCTGGCCTCCTTGAGGCGTATGAGCGAAATTGTCTATTGGTCAAATTCGTCGCTGTTGACGCCGCGCGCGGGCGCGCATCAGAACGCCACAAGCCGGTCAGCATCCACAAAACGATAGGGCCTGCCGACGAACAGAACACCAATCAAGGAGATGTTCTCGAGCACTTGTCGATTCTTGTTCTGCTCACAAGTCAGGTGTCGTCCAACACTCAGCAATACCGAATTCGTCAATGTTGGCGACGGAACGTCAACATGAAAGACGCTCTAGTGTCGACCTGAGACATTGTTGAATCGAGCGCTCAGGACACGCTTGCGCATTTAGTCAACTTGTCTGCGCATAATGTCATTGTGTCTTGGCGCTGCCGATGCAAAAATCGCGTCGTTTTCCCACCAAATGGTCAAGAATGCAAAACGATCATTCAGTAGCGAGCTTGTAGTCGAAGTATCGACGCTTGTTACTCTCCCATCCCGCTCTGCATTTCCGTATTGCTCTAGGCAAAGCACCCCTCTGAATTCAAGCAACCGGAGGTACCGATATGAGTCCATCCCGTTTCGCCACTGTTATCGTCATCTGCAGTTCATTGCACTCGAATGCGCATGCTGTAGCCCCAGTGCTTTCTATCCAGTCTTCAGAGAAAATGTCTAGCGCAACTGCGGCTGGGCCGTTGGTGAGTTTTGCGTTTGACGCCAACCTGCGCAACAGCGGAAGTTCTGTGGTCGATGTCGAAGAGCGTAGTGATCTTGAGTTTGTAAAAGGGTTGACTGGCAAAGCGCTTAGTGTGACTAGACTCGCTGAGCAAGCCGTGCACATTCCTGCCGAAACCCTAGACATCGAGAAAGCGCAGGGTTTTTCCGTGCAGTTTTGGGTCAGAACTGACAGCAGTGACAGAGAACGATTCGTATTGGTTTCACAGAAGGATTTTCTTGATAACAGCCTTGCATCACAAAAGCACGCTGGCTGGGTCTTCTGTTACTACAACTGCACGTGGGCTTGTATTATGGGTTCTGGTGATCGGCGGATTGCCTATGAGCGTGACAATGGCGTCCACATGCCTTTGAACGATGGCCGGTGGCATCAATTGACCATGACCTACAGTCATGAAGAGTCGACTGTGCGACTGTACTATGACGGGAAAAACCAGGTTCTTTATAACGTTGACGATTCCAATGGATTCGATTTCTCAAATATGGAGCCGGTAGTTGTCGGGTGGAAGGAGAGTGCATCGGGCACGGTTCCAAACATCTTGCCGCTAATCGCCCAAGGCGCGGAACAGTTGCAGAAACTCGTCAGTGCATTCAATGCTTTGGGCTTGAAAGCACCGGTCAATAATGACGATTTCATGCGGCTGGCCACCGATCCAGAACGACTTTTTCGTCAGAAGGTGCGAGAACTCCAAGAACTAAACGACCCTGGCAACGCTGGCTTAATTCAAGCATTGAACGCCGCTAACTTGGAAACGTGCGAAACCTTGTCTCGCCAGCTGCAACGCAATCCATTCACAATCCATCAATCTGCTGATTTCATGCAGGTCGCACCGTTGCTCAAACTATACAGCGTGGTTGATGGTAGCGTGCATATCAACCGTGATGTCGCCAGTGCATTTGCGAAGCGCGCGCGATTACATCGGCCGAATTTCGACATCGATAATCTGGCAATCTGGGCCCGCGCCTTGTCCTCACAGGAAGTTCTGGATTCGTACTCTGCGTACTTTCAGCCAACGCCTGTTGGTCTGCCGGAGAACCGTTCATCGTTGACAGTTGCATCGTGGAATATTCATCACGGAGGAAAGCACGAGACTATTGAGGAAGATGGCTGGGATTCTCGAAGGGCTATCGTGGAAATGATCAAACGAGAAAACATCGATATCGTCATGATGCAGGAAACGTACTCCTCGGGGGACTTCATCGCTGCTGAATTGGGATACTAC
>JALCBR010000066.1 GCA_028066245.1 Pirellulales bacterium
CTTCTTGGGATTACGACGTTCATCCGGCGTCATGCTGTCAATCATGCCGCGGATGCGTTTCATCTGCACATCCGAGTCCGTTCCGCTCATCGCGTCGCGCATTTCTTTTCCGCCCCCCATCATGCCCATGACTTTGGAAATGGGGCCGAGCTTGCCAACTTGATCCAGCATGGAACGGAACTGGGTCAACGTGAACTCGCCTTTTTCGAGCTCTTCTTGAAGTCGGCGCTGCTCATCCTCATCAATGACATCTCCGACGCGCTGCGCCAACGCTGCCAGGTCACCTTGGCCAAGGATTCGCCCGGCCATTCCTTCGGGAGAAAACGGCTCCAACTCTTCAATGTGTTCACCAACACCGAGAAACTTAACGGGAACGCCGGTAACTTCCTTGACGGAAAGCACGGCGCCACCACGTTGATCACCATCCAGCTTGGTGAGAATTACGCCGTTGAGCTCTAACGCGTCATTAAAGGATTTCGCACTGTTGACGGCGTCTTGTCCGGTCATGCCATCCACAACCAGATAGACTTGATCCGGCTCAACTTTCTTGTCGATCGACTGCAGTTGCTTCATCAACTCATCGTCGATGTGCAATCTTCCCGCGGTGTCAAAAATGGCAACATCTGCTCCAGACGCCTTGGCCTCTTTGACGGCCCTGCGGCATAGCGCGACGGGGTCCTTCTCTCCGAGATCTGCAATGACCGGAACTTCAATCTGTTCGCCTAGTACTTGCAACTGTTTGATGGCTGCCGGACGCTGTAAATCGGCAGCGACCAACAACGGGCTCTTACCATTCTTCTTGAGCATTCGCGCCAGCTTGGCGCAGGTGGTTGTTTTTCCCGAGCCTTGCAACCCGCAAAGCATGATCTTGGTGAAATCTCGCAGGTGCAGCGAGGTATCGACTGGGCCCATCAGCTCGACCATCTCGTCGTAGACGATCTTGATGACGAGTTCCGTGGGCCGCACGACCTTGAGCACCTGCTCGCCGAGTGCCTTCTCCGAAACGCGCTCGATGAATTCTTGGACAACTGAGTAGCTGACGTCAGCCTCCAACAACGCCTTGCGGACCTCCTGTAGGCCTTCTCGCATGTTGGATTCGGTGAGTTTGGCCTGGCCACGCAGCCGGCGAAACGTCTCTTGTAAGCTGTCTTGGAGAGAATCAAACATGGGTCAGCCGTGGCATGAACGGACAATCAAACTTGCAGGCTTTTAGAATCGCGGCAGATTGCCAGCAGTGCATCCATGGTAGTCGATCAGGCTTTTGTTCAAAAGTCCGCCTGTTGGCGAGCGTGAATGCAATCCGGCTGGATGTGCAACCTGCTGCGCGCCGATGAGGCCTCAATATTGGTTGCTCACCACTGTCCGACCAAGAATGGCAATTTTGAATGCGCTATCAGTCCACGGAGGGACTCATGCGACGCAACGTAACAGCTTGGTTATCTGTCTTATCGCTTGTCGTTTTGGTTGGCTGCGGCGCTGATGCTCGCCAGATCTTGCAGGAAGTCAACGCGGAAGCCGAGGCCAAGCGAACGTCGCCTGCTCCTGCGCCGACGGTGCAGTCCGGTGAGACAATCCGCATCGCCAGCTTCAATATTCAAGTCTTCGGTGTTTCCAAAATGAACAAGCCAGAGGTCGTTGATATCTTGGCACAGGTCGTACGACGTTTTGATATCGTCGCCATCCAGGAAGTTCGTGCTGCGGATCAAACCGTTGTGCCAAGATTTGTTGATGCGGTGAATGCTACCGGCCGTCACTACGCTCACGTCCTGGGCCCCCGGCTCGGGCGAACATCGAGCAAGGAGCAGTACGCGTACATCTTTGACACACAGCGCGTGGAGCTCACGCCTGGGTCAGTCTACACACCCGCTGATCGAACAGATCTCTTGCACCGCGAACCATTGGTGGCCAGGTTTCAGACGCGAGTGCCTGCTGGCCAGGAAGGGTTTAGTTGCACGTTGATCAATGTTCATACAGACCCGGATGAAACAGATCAGGAGCTTGACGCCCTGGATGACGTTTACCTAAGCGTGCGGAACGATGCTCCACTGGAAGACGACGTCATCCTGCTGGGCGATCTCAACGTCAACGAACGTAAGCTTGGCCAACTCGGCCAGATCTCGGGAATCACCTACGTTGTCTCGGGCGTGCCCACTAATACGCGCGGCAAATCAACCTATGACAATCTCGTTTTCGACCGCGCGAGTACGACGGAATTCACTGGTGCTTGGGGCGTGCTGGACTTGATGGGCGAATACAGCCTGACACTGCAACAAGCACTCAAGGTTTCAGACCACTTGCCAGTGTGGGCAGAGTTCAGCGCTCACGAACATGTCCGCGGAATTGCGGGACGGCCTGGAGAGATCGTGCGCTAGCGAAGTTGGTGGGGAACTGATGATTGGCTACTGCCCATCACCTCCGCCGCCCTGAATGCCCTGCCGTTCAAGGTCTTGCAGTTCCTCCAATTCGTTCTTCTGTTCAACCACCTCAACAACATCTTCCCGATTGACCTTGATGTCGCGGAAGACGCTATCTGAGATGATGTAGTACCAGTTTGCAAACCGGGCGGCCTCCTCCGCAGCTTTCTCTCTTCCTTCAGCAATCTTTCGCTGGTACTCGGCAAGCTTGGCGTCGTAGTCAATCTGTGCCTGGCGCTTCTGGGCTTCCAAGTCAGCGTCTTGAGTTGCTGCCTTGTTGTCGCCTTGGTTTTGATCCTGACTTCCCTGCACGGTCGAATCTTGGCCAGCATCGGATTGGCTGTTGGGGTCTCTGCCTGTGCCACTCTGGTCTACGTTACCCTGATTTCCGTCGCCTTGAGCAGAGACGCCGTTAGTGTTTCCAATCTCAGCGGTGTCTCCGCCGTTGCTGGAGTCCTTGAGAATCTCCGGCATGGCTGGTTCTTCCAGGACCGCTGGATTAAAGATTGCGTTGATAAACACGTAGCGATTGAGTTGTTGCGCTTGCTCCGTAGTAGCATCAACAGATTCATCCAAACTGGAGACACCGCTAGCATTCTCGGCGACTTCGCCAAATTGAATACGATAGGCGACACCGTTGTTCATCTGGACGACGACTTCGCCTTCATTGGAAAACAACTGACCTTGCAGTATGAAGTATCCCCGGCTCATCAAGCCTTGTTGAGTCTGGAGTGAAACTCCGCTTTCTTCTCCCTTGAGCAAAGCGACTAGATCAGCCGGTTTTCGTTCAACATCGACAATCTGCAATCGAGTGAGTGCATTGCTCAAATCTCCTACGCTCGACTGCACCGCCGTCGCACCTTGTTCGGCGTTCAGCAGCGCCCAGCGTTCTTCAAATGGCTTGGAATTGTCATATCCAAATTCCATATGATCTTTACGAATGATTCCTCGCTGCTCGTCCACGGCGTAGTCATCAATAGTTATCGACTTGATGTCAAATGTGCTGATCTTGAGCAGGTCAGCCTCCACCCAATCTTCAAGATTGGTGGTCAGCGCCGAAGTGTCGATCTCAGCGACGTAAACGAAGTCTTGGCCAGGCACACGTACATAACGAAGGTTGGGAGATGTCCCTTCCAGATTGCCAATGATCAATTCGGCGAGCTGACTTCCGCTGCCGTTTGAAAGAATGATTTTAGTCCCCAATCCGCCGGAAGCGATGTTCGACCGGAGCGGTTCGACAACTCCATATTCCGCATGCTTTGTTGGCAAATCAGCAACAGCAGCTCCCTTCAATTCCATGTTGATCAGGGCCGTGGCCGCTTCTGCTAAGTGGGTATTGCTAGCGTCGGCCGGGTAGTTGTCATGCGATGGGATCGACCAGACACCGTCGACTTGCTTGACTTCAAATTCGTTGACTTCCGCGGTCGTTTCATCGAAGCGGGTAATCTTCAACCCGGCGATCGCTGTGGGCTCAGTTAGTTCTGGAAAGAGTGTCGTTGGAGCTGATGTTTGTTCCGTACTCCAGGCATCAGAAAACTGGACGTACCCAGCGATGACAATCAGCACCAAGGCCAAACCCACAAAAATCGAACTCTTGCTCATCTCGCTCATGGCGAACCCATTCCTCAGATTCTACTTTGGGGGCGCAAAATGTCCTTTACCAGCTTTTCTCGGCAAGCTACCGCATTCGCGTGACGGCCACGCCAAGCTTCTCGCGCCCACGACGATGGAAGAACACAGCGATGCCAACGATCAACGGGATCAACGGCGGCAAGGCCACTGCGTATAACTTGTATGTGCTTTGCATGGACTGGATATTCTGATCCAGCTTTCGTTTGATAAGCCGAACCTCGCGGTCCACGTCTTTCTGCCGCGCCACGGTATAAGCCTGTAACCGGTTGTTGGCGCGGTTGACGATCATTTCTTTGGCGCGGTCGTAGGTTGTCCGATCCATCTCGCCAGCATCAAACTTTTTGTCAAGCGCTTCAATTTCGCCATCGACCTTGGAACGCTCTTTTTCGACGTCTTGTTCAAAATTCTGCTGTTCAGCGGAAATCACTTCATTTGTTTGCTTGCTGGCATCAGCAATACTCTGTTCGAGCGCTTTCAGAGTGTGGTAGGTTCGTTGGTGCTTGCGGATCTCAATCAACGAGTCTTCGCCGGCCAGAACATCAATCATGTTGAGAACCAAAGGGACGTTGTCAAACCTCAAGCCAAGTTCTTCATTGGGGTCTTGCTCACGCAACAAGAAGAGTTGAGAGTGCAGGAAATCAATGTCCGCAACGACAATGACATTGAGCTCTTTGGCTTCGATGCCGCCTGTTGTTGCATCGTCTGGAACTCCAGCCGTTTTCTCTGCTGGTTCGGGCGTCCCAGTAATCTGCGCTGCCAAGGTGTAAGGCTGGAGCGTAGGAGCATACTTGGCCACTCGTCTGGGATCAGGCTGTGTTTGCATAAAAGCGTTGCCGAAGAAATCCAGATATGTCAAAGCGCCTGAGTTTGTGTCGGTCGTGCCAATCAGCCGCTGATAGCTCAAACTGCTTTCTTGAAAATCAAGATGGCCGGTGAATGGGAAAAGCAGTCGGCCGAGTCCATCAGTGATGACGCTATCTGAACTCAAGGCGAATTCCGCCGGCATTCCCTTGTCCACAAAAACAAATTCTTGCGGAAAACCCAGCTGAGCAAGCTTCGGATTGGGATTGTAGGTCTGCCAAACGATCTCATCTGAAGGAAACTCAATCTTAAGCAACTCCCAGAGGTCTCCGATCGGACCTTTTTGTTTGGGCGGCGTCCCAGCAAATGGGTTAGCCCCCGTCATGCCGGTTCCGAGGACCATTCCCGGAGGCTGGGGTGTCTGCCAGAGAGCCGGATACGGATCTTCAAAGATCGCTGTCGGAATGCCATTTTGCACCGCATTGATGAAGTTGTTCATCGGATCAGGGCCAAGCGTCGATGGCTGCACAGCGATGAGTGCTTTGTAATCTCCCACGATAGGGAAGCTTGGGTCGACGGATACGACCTCATAGACTTTTTCCAACTCAGAGACCAAGAGTTGGTTGCCTTGTCCTTGCGTAAGCACGGGCGCGTCTGTGGTGACAACGCCAATCTTGGGTTTGGAATTGCTGCGTTCGCGGGCGACGACAGAGATCGACCGCACCAGTTCGTATTCGGCAGGAAGGCCCCGGTCGAGGAACGGGATGGTGACTTTGTTGACGCCGCGACGGAACACGATGCCCATGAAGATCTCGTCCGCTTTTTGAACTCCCCGTTCTTCCGCGATCACCGTCCGCGGTATAATGCCATATAGCTGCTCGGCGTTGAGTTCTTCTTCAACTGTCGTGGGCCCCATGTCATGAAGTTGAAGTTGAATTTGGCTACCGCCAATGGCGTCAAACTCACGCAGCACGCTTAAGATGTTCAGTCGCTGCTGAACGTACGTTTCCGGAACCTCTTTCGAGATAAAAGCTTCGATCTGAATTGGCTCTTCGGTCTCGATCTCATCAACGATTTGCCGAGTCTTGGGCAAGAGCGTGTTGATCTGCTCAGCGGTCGCATCAATCCGCACGGCTGACCATTCGAGGATGATGGTCACTGCACAAGCAATCAAAATCAAACTGACTGCTCGAACTGCATAGTGCCCTAACAGTGACTGCCCGTCTGTACCTCCGCGCCAATGGCGGCGCCCAATCAAGATCATCGAAAGGTACAACATGACCGCCGCGATCATGATGAAGTAAAAAATGCTGGAGAGACTGACCACACCGCGGCCGAAATCTGCAAACTGGTTCGCAATACTGAATCGTGACACGGCTGTCGCCACGGGGCCCAGTACAGGGATGGCGTCTGCGAATGCAAAGAACACCAGCGGCGCATTGAAGAGGACGCCTAAAACAAATCCTACCGTGAGGTTGCTTGTCAGGAAGGACGCGACCATACCAATAGACAGCATGGCGATGCCGACCAACCAGTAGCCGAAGTACATGCCCAAAAAGAGTCCGATATCGGTCCCGCCAAATCCGCCGCCCAAGGACCACAGTACGCACAAGTTGCATAGAGACGAATACAGCAAGGCCGAGCTAAAGATCGCCACCGCAGCTAGGTACTTGCCCAAGACCACATCAAAATCGGCAGCGGGTATGGTCAACAACAGCTCATCCGTGCCCAATCGCCGTTCTTCCGCCCAAACGCTCATCGTGATCGCCGGGATGAAGATCAACATGATGAACGGCAGATAGACGTTGAGCTGATCCAAGTTAGCCAAGTTGGCGTTGAAGAACTCGTTCGGCCAAAACGCGGCAATCGAACTCAACAGTACAAAAACGCAAACAAACACATAGCCTGTGGGGTTGGTGAAATAAGCAACGAAGTTGCGATTGAAGATCGCGAAGAGAACTTTGCTATTCATGGCCGCTACTATATTGCGCGTTGAGCGATGAAATCGAGATTGATCTGATGGATGGCGCCGGTCGGTTAACGGTGACAAAGGAACGGTGACAAAGGAGTGCCAGTGAGCCTATCACATGGCTACCGCGGTCTTCTTTGTCTGAAGAGATTCTTCGAGGGCTTCACCGGACAGCTTGTGGAACACCACGTCTAATGGCTCGCCCTCATCAGTGAGTTCCTTGATGGATTTGTCCATCCGCAGCCGACCTTCACTGATAAACAACACCCGGGAGCACATGGCATCCACTTCCTGCATGATGTGGGTGGAAAGCAGGATGGTGTGGTCTTTTCCCAGGTTAGTGATCATCCGGCGAACTTCAGCAATTTGGTTGGGATCCAAACCGCCGGTGGGCTCATCCATGATCAGCACGTCGGGCTCATGCAGCAGAGCCTGGGCCATGCCGACGCGCTGCCGATACCCTTTTGACAACTTACCGACTGGCTTTCCAATCACTGCTCCCAAATCGCACATGTCGACAACCGCTTCAATCCGGTTTGCCAGGTGGGCGCGATCCATTCCCCTTGCCGTGCCAAAGAACTCCAGCAAACTGCGAGGATTCATGTCCGGATACAGCGGCCCATTCTCCGGCAGGTATCCCAGATGCTTGCTCCCTTCGATCCGGTCCTTGGACATATTATATCCAGCGATCTGTGCACTCCCTTCTGATGGGGAAAGATAGCCGGTCAGGAGCTTCATCGTAGTGCTCTTACCCGCTCCGTTGGGGCCGAGAAACGCAACGACTTCGCCGGCAAAGATCTTAAAGCTGACATCCCTGGTGGCCGCAAAACTGCCGTAGTACTTCGACAGGCCAATCGCCTCGATCATTGGCGGTGGCCCTTGGGAGCTTGGCACACTGGCTGAGCCGATAGACTCAGGCTCTTTATCTTTGTCCTTGTTGGAAAGGAAGGTCGATGATTGTTCGTTCATGCTTTCTTGCTTCGCCTTGATGCTTGAATCGACTTTCGCCACAAGCCTTTTTGGGAAAATAGTTTGCGACAATTGCCGTCATCAAGTTCGACAAAATCGCAGCTAGAGTCCCCAAATCACTTGCGGATTATCACTTTCCAACGCTCTGATGTCAAAGCGTGCAAATGGATGCTGTGTCTAGATTTGCGTTGGCGGTGGTGGATGAGACTGCATCTTGATCGCTTGTTGCCAGGCACCGAATATTTTCACTACGCGGCGATTGGACATGAGTTCAACAGCGGCGACCCGCTCTATTCACGCCGTGCTTGGGCCGAAACGTTGGTGGAATCCAAGATTTCTAAGGTGATGACATTGGGGCAACAGCACACGGGACAATCTTCTACAAACGACTGCCGATCGCCCGCAGAAGCGTCAACGGGAATCACGATCTCCTCACCACAAGAATCGCATAGATAGGAGGTTTCCATGAGTTCCCATGTTAGGTCGGCGTTATTTCATGCTCAGGTCGAGCGCCCCGATGGCAAAGAGACCAATGCTTACAACAGCATTCACTTGGAAAAACGCCACATTGACGCGCGTCAAGTCATCCGGGCGAACAATAAAATGCTCATAAGCCAGCAACCCGGCGACAAGTGCCACGCCAGCCAAATAGACCCAGCCCAGGCCAGGCTGCGTGTAACACAAGGGCAAGACAAACAACAGCACAACCGTTGTCAGGTGACAACCGGCAGCCAAACGTAGTGCTTTTGGGATTCCGAGGGCGACCGGAACGCTATGCAAGCCCTCTTGGCGGTCAATCCGCTCATCCTGACAGGCATAAATGATGTCAAACCCGGCAACCCAGAAAAGCACCGCTCCGCCCAAGACGACCGCCGGTAGGGGATTGTCGAATCCGACGATCGCAACCCACGTGCAAACTGGCGCCAAAAATAGCGCGGCTCCCAGCCAGAAATGCGCAGCAGCCGTGAATCGCTTGGCGTAGCTATATCCGCAGATAAACGACAGGACCGGGACCGAAAGCAGCGCTGGCCAGGGATTTGGCAGAAAGAGGAGCGTGCTGGCCACAAATCCCAGAACGCAAACGCTAAAGAAAACCCAAACGATAGCTGGAGTGAGCGTCCTCGCAGGGAGATGTCGGCCCTGTGTACGCGGGTTTCTTGCGTCCAATTCACGGTCGACGGCCCGGTTGAAGGCCATCGCGGCGCTGCGGGCAAAGACCATGCATAGCAGCACGCCTAACAGTTCACTCCAGCGCCACCCCGCTGAGATGCCGGATGCCGAGCGATATGCCCACGCTAACAATGCGGCGAGCAATGCGAATGGCAAAGCGAAGACGGTGTGGCTAAATCGGATTAACTCAAGCAGCTGGCGAAGCATTACGGCAGCAAACCATTGGGACAAAAGCAGCAAACCGTGGTTAATACAAAGGCGCAAATCTGAGTTTACAGGTGCTGGGCCGGAACAAGTAAGTGCTGATGCCTTTCATACTATCGAGACCGTATTGCGGCAGCCAGTCGCAACAGACGGCCAGTGACAGAGACTGCAAAGCTCACCCGTGTGTCTAGGCTCGAGAATTCTCACACGAACATGGCAACAAGACGCGGTCCGCTGGCGTCGAACACCTGACCACCCCTGATGTGACCGTCAATGTTGGCGAAACCGGAATGTTCCCAAACGAACGCACAGGTCAGCCAACGCGCGACCGATGCTACGAGATACCGGACAAACGCGTCGTTCCTGCACGCGTTGTTTGCAATTAGAGGCGCGCGTATAATACCGTGGCATAAGTCGACGATTTCGTGACGGAGAACGGCTTGGCGGAAAAGCAGAGACTCCTGGTGCTAGCAGACGGCAAGGCGCTGGACGAGGCGGTCCTCGGTCTGCTGATGGAACGATTTGAAGTCGTTTCCGCCGATTTTTCCACTACCTCGATGGGCAGCGTGGCGGCAGAGCCGTTTTCCGCTGTTTTCCTGCTGACTGACGGGCAACTCGGCGCCAGCAAGATCGCCCGATTACTGCAGAGTGAACAGATTCTTGCTGGCATGCCTGATGCGGTTGCGTTACTGGATTCAAGCAATCGCGTCGTATGGGCAAATGAAAAGCTGATTGAATGGTCCGGACAGGAGGACGTAGTCGGCAAAGATTTCTATTTTGTCATGGGCAAGCCGGAGATTATCGGTCCGGACTTCTGCCCTTTCCACACAGCGCTTTCAACACGAACTGCCAGTAGTTCGACCCTGCGTACAGGCAGCAATCAGTACTTCAAAGTCCATGCCGCGCCAGCGGAAGTCGCTGATTCGACGTCTCTGCCGATTGACCAGCATCCAGTGAGTGGTGGCCCACTTACGGAATTGGCTGGAACCAAAGATGATGAGCTTACAGCATCTCACTTGCCTGCGCCGTCTCATTTGATCGTGACGTTGCGCGACGTGTCTGCGGAAGTGCTGCAGAATCAGAAACTCGGGGCCATTCACCAGGCTGGAATGGAGCTCGCCGATATCAAGTTGGACGAACTCCGTGAGATGGATGTCGCGGATCGCATTGAATTGCTCAAATCCAACATTCTGCATTACACCAAGGACCTGCTGAACTTCGACCTGATTGAGATTCGGCTTCTCGACCCCAAGTCAGGCTGTCTGGAGCCACTGCTATCTGCGGGGATTGATCCCAAAGCCGCGGGTCAGGATATCTTCGCCAGACCGCAGAGCAACGGAGTTACCGGGTTTGTCGCCGCCACCGGCAAGAGCTATCTCTGCGAAGACACGCAGCAAGACCCGCTCTACTTGCAAGGGGCGGAGGGCGCCAAGAGTTCGTTGACAGTGCCGTTGATCTTACATGATGAGGTCATCGGCACTTTCAACGCAGAAAGCACGGAACTGACCGCGTTCAGTGAGAGTGATCTGCAGTTCCTAGAGATCTTTAGTCGAGAGATCGCCTTGGCGCTCAACACGCTGGATCTGCTGGCTGCCGAACAAGTCACAACTGCCGTCAAGAGCATTGAAGCCATCTATTCTGCCGTGGCGTTGCCGGTCGATGACATTCTCAATGATGCCGTCAGCGTGCTGGAGCGGTTCATTGGTCATGAGCCTGAGTTAACCGAACGGTTGCAAAGGATTCTCAAGAACACGCGTGACATCAAACGCAGTATTCAACGGGTGGGCGAAGAATTCACCGCGTCTGACGAGGAGCAGCCGTGGCAGGCCTCGGGGCGTCCCTTGTTGCAAGGTCGGCGG
Organism: Pirellulales bacterium; assembly: GCA_028066245.1. Lineage (GTDB taxonomy): Bacteria > Planctomycetota > Planctomycetia > Pirellulales > S012-138 > CALJLD01. The sequence continues at coordinate 11,019 of JALCBR010000066.1, forward strand.
GTTCTTGTCGTGGATGAAGATGAGACCGTGAGAAGCGCCGCTCACGAGCTGCTCGAAAGGTACGGCTGCGTCGTGGAGACGGCTCACAACGGCGCTGAAGCAATCTGTATGCTGCGCGCCACTGGGCCAGACACGGCTTATGATTGTATCATTGCGGATATTCGCCTGCCCGACATGTCCGGTTATGACTTGATGCTCCGCCTGAAAGATTTGCTCAATTCATTGCCGCTGCTGTTGATGACAGGCTTCGGCTATGACCCAGGACATTCAATTGTCAAAGCGCGCAAGGCTGGCCTCAAGGCCGTACTGTATAAACCTTTCCGGCTGGAACAGTTGCTGGATTCAGTCGAGATGATCGTCACGGACCACGCAACAAACGACCAAGCCGTCGAGTCTTCGACCTCTACGTCTTGAGAGTAGGTCAACGCTTGCCTCCCGCATTGAATTCGGGATCTCAATGAGCGAACTCCTTGACCTGCTCATGTTTCTGGCTTTACTCATTGGGCACGCGGCGATATGGATTCATGTCGGCAACTGGATCCATGCCACGTCGCTGCACTATCGAGTTGTGAAAGCCATCTCGCTGGCCATGCGGTTGATCATGATTGTTGGCGCCAGCGCGATGCTGATCTGGCTGGTATGGAGAAGGGTTCCGGAAGTCCCGTTCTTTGGCATGTTCCACTGGAGAAGCATGCTGTCTTCTCCGCACATAGCATACTTTTGGCTGTGCCTGGCCGTTACGCTCGGCCCGGTTGCTGCTGCGGCCTGGCGGCGACTCACGTTTCGTACTCCTGATGAGTTGCTGGCCAATCACGCGGAATCCATTGCGTTTTCGCAGGTGGAATTCTCCGGCGCGACTTTGGCTGGCTCACTGGTCAAGCTTCCTGGTAATCAGTCTGTCCAACTGCAAATCTCTGAGAAGCGGCTGCGAATCGATAAGCTAGATCATCGGCTCAACGGACTACGGATTGCGCACCTTTCAGATCTCCATTTCACGGGGCGCATTCGGAAAGAGTACTTTGAGCGTGTCATCGCCTTCACCCAGCAGTCACGCCCAGACTTGATCGTGATCGCGGGAGATTTGATCGACCGCAATGCGTGTATCGATTGGATTCCGGAAGTCCTCGGCAAGCTGTCAGCGCCGCTGGGGGTTTTCGCAGTGTTGGGAAATCATGATTTGCGCGTGGAAGTCCCCCGTCTTCGTAGGGCAATTGTCGAAGCCGGAATTGAATTGATCAGCGACCGTTGGGTCTCGCTAAAGCATAGCGGAGCTCCGCTCATTCTTGCCGGCAACGAACTTCCCTGGTTCTCGCCAGCCGCCAACATGGATGACGCTCCTCAGGAGATTGACGGCTTTCGACCGTTGCGAATCCTGCTTTCGCATAGCCCTGACCAACTTGCCTGGGCGAAACGGCGTGGGTTTGACTTGATGGTCGCCGGGCACACGCACGGTGGGCAGATTCGGCTGCCCATCTGGGGTCCGTTGGTTTCGCCTAGCCGCCATGGCACCAAGTACGCCAGCGGAACATTTTTTGAGTCGCCAACACTGTTGCATGTCAGCCGTGGCATCTCGGGCAAGTTGCCGCTGCGTTGGAACTGCCCTCCAGAGCTACCGATTTTGATATTGGAGACTGGTCGTTCTTCCGACGACTCTTGAATTTGCTACCCAGATTATTCGATTCAACTTCGGCCACGGCAACCTGGAGAGGTGCATCGCATCTCGTAGCGAGTGACGCCGCTGCGCGTGGAGCGCATCGTCATCGGTGAGCCGCAACGGTTGCAAAATTCCAGTCCATCGGGCAAGCGTTGACCGGTCTCTTCCGCGTGTTGGCATGTCACACACACCGTTGCCGAGGGGAAAACCTCCAACCTTTCAAGTGGGACCGGCTTTCCACATTGCTCACAGTTCCGCGCCGTGGGCCAATCTTCTACGCCATCCACCGTCAGCCGACCTCCACAATCCGGACAAGAAAGACGGTCAGCTGCACTTAACGACAATTCCAACACTTCCGCCGGTCTTGGGTTTGTGTTTCGTTTCAACATCCCAGCAGCTTGCAATCGCTCGACAAATGCGGCAAGCGAAATTGCAGACCAGCCACAGCCATTGCAGAAAAGCTCTTTGTTCAACTCTCCGCTCATGGTGGCTGGACAAACAGGATGTTGTCAGAAAACGATGTGGGGGGAGGGAGTGTGGCATGCAATGACGGCCTTGTCACGGCAACCTTGCTGGGGTGGATATCCGTTTTACTGCCGCGGGAAGAAGATGACGCCGCTATTTGCGGCGCTGTCATCCCGCTGGCCGTCGGCAGGTGACTTTGATTCTTCGGCACCGGCCATCTGAAGCGTCAGCTTTTGCGGTTCAAACTTCGTGCGAACGCCGTTAAAGGCACTGCTGCCCAATACGGAGCCAATATCCGCATCCTTGGCGCCGGTAACGAGGAATTCGACGTCATCAAAAACCTGGCTGCCAAGCCGTAAGCGAGAGATGGTCACCAAGCGGCCCTTTACTTGTCGCTCTTCAGAGTATGCGACTGTCTTTTCCACGGCGTCTTCAGTAACTTCAATCCCCAGGTTCTCCGCGTCCCCGGTAGAGAGCAACCGGTGTTTAAATCCGGGAAGAAATGTGAACAGCAATCCTTTCTGCTCATCCAGAACGCCCCACAGCCGGTAGTCCTCATCCTCCCGATTGACAGGCAATTCGCCATTGAGGGCGCTTGTTCTGGCCCGCGCCAATCGTTTCAACTCGTTGTTGTAGACCTTTGCTGGGCCGAGGCGATTGTTGTTTCCTAACTTTGCCAAGGCCTGCTCAATGGCTCCATCATCACTGAATGGGGCGTAGCTCCCTTCTATCTCCACAGCAACCCGGTCAATCTCTAACAACTTTATTACGAGCGAATTGCGCAGTTCCAAGAGCGTCTGCTGCAACCGGGCAAGCGGCAGGTTATTGACCTCAGACCCCGCGTCAAACAGCCCTGGCCCAACTGAATTAACGTAGTCAACTCGGCGGTTATGCTCAGCGGTCAACTGATTGATTTGCTTGACATCCAGTGTGCCCGAATCAATGAGGCGGCCGAGCTCATCCGCTTCCACGCGGGCTTGTGTGACCAACGCTAATTGGCGATTGTTTTCTGCCAACGCTTGATCTACTTGTCGTTTAACCTTGCGGAGTTCCGCATCTTGTTTGCGAACCGCCGTCAACAGTTCCCGCAACTTCGCTTCCTCCGGTGAAACCCAGACCAACCCAAAACGAACCAATCCGCGCTGCTCCAGTGTTTTCGTTGCGCCATCTGCTTGTGTTCTTTGCGCGCTCGCAAGTGCAGGCCAAGTGAAAGACAACAAGGTAATCAATCCTAACGACAACGCGCGACCCAACATGCAGAGAGACCACTCTTTCCAACTTGGCTTTGTCGAAGGTTCGCCATTGCGCATTCCGCTGCATCCGTTCATCTGCAAGATCATCCTCAACTCCTGATGGGGGCAGCATGTGGGCCTACTCGGACAATCGATCGTACCGCGCACATCGTACGAAGTGCAAAAATGAACCCACCGGCACAAACTGCCATGTTGCTATATGCCCTCCCCACAATCGGAGCAACTGGCATGACCCTGTCCTCATCCTATGTTCTGCATGCCGTGGAGACGGTGAGGTGCAGCTCGACTGGTGGAGATGCCGATACGAACACCGGATGGCCGCGCGCGCGACCTGCGACGAATCACCGCAGACCAGGAGTAGTCGACATGTGGCGAGCCTTGTTCTGGGCAATTGGGCTGTATGCCGTTCTGCTAGGGTCGCAGTTCATGCTCATTGACCGCGCTGTGCTGCATGATAGTGCCCGCAGCGCCCCTAGCGGAGGTGGCGGGGGTTTCGCCAGCTTTAGCGCGCCTGCCCAAGAAGCGTTCATCCCGCCAGAATGGGCCCCTTGGAGCCTGATCACGTTTGGGGTTATTACGCTGCTCTATTCATTTACCATTCCGAAGCGGATTGGCGAATAGCGACCGCTAACGAAAAACGGGCGAACAGAAAACCCAGTCGCCAGAATCATGTCGTTCTCTGACCATGCGAATCCAGCTAGCTCAGGTTCCCTTGGGAGATGGCCCAACGTTACTATCACGGACGGTTGCCACGCCCGTTGCGTTTATCAAAGTAATCACGAACATGATCTTGCGTGGCACGGTTGAGCTTCTGATTGTTCAGCGGATCCGTTGAAGAAGATTCCACCTGATTCACCAGGTTTTTGATGGCTTCTCGGACTTCGCCTTTACGGTTCGGGCCGTCGACTTCGCCGATGACAACTCCTGTGGCGCCTTCCTGATTCGTGGCTGCCTGCGAGTCATGAAACCCCGTGCTGGTTTCCTTCTCTGGCCGATCCCCAGAACCCCGCCCTCGGCCCATGCCATCGCCCTGGCGGTTGCCATTCATGCCCATGCCGCTTAGCTGACTGCGGAGGTTTCGCATCTGTTGTGACATTTCGGAGAGCATCCCTAATTCCTCGGGATCGTATTCCATCTGGCTAAGTTCGCCGGCCATCTCAGCGAGGGCGTCGGCAGCCTTTTGTCCGTTTCCCTCTTTTCCGCTCGCCATGCATTGCGCGCATTCGCCAAGCTTCTCCGCCATCTTCTGCATCATCTGTTGCTGACGTTGCTGGGAAGCCTTCATCTGGTCGAGTTGTTTTTGCAGTTGTTGCGCCTTCTGTTGATCACCGGATTTCCTGGCCTGATCAATCTGTTGCTGAAGATTTTGCTCCTTCTGCTGTTGATTTTTGATCAAGTCATCAATTTTGGACTGCATTTCCTCCAACTGCTTTCGCAAGGCTTGGGTGTCCTTCTCTGAGAGATCGCCTTGGCGAATCTTATCCGCCAACTGCTGAAGCTGTTGCGTAGCGCTCTTGAAGTCGCCTTTCTTGAGGCTCTTGGCAAGTTCATCGGCAGGTCCTTGATTCAGCCCCTCAATCTGGCTGAGCTGTTGTTTGACTTTCTCCTGCGCCTCGAGCTGCTGCTTGCGATCTTCAAGACCCTTGGTCATCTCGTTTAGTTTGACCATTGTCTCTTTTTTGTCGGCCGTCTTGTTTTTTGCTAGCTGCTGGCGATCTTGTTCCAACTTCTGGAATAAATCCGCAGCATCCTTGAGGTTAGGGTTCTTATTGGCTTGTTTGATCTTCTCCTGCAGTTGTTTGTCGAGTTCGCGGAGCTTGGTGTCCAGTTCACGCCGCTCGACCGGCGTGAGTTCGGTCGTCTCGGCATCCGCGTCCTTGGCTGTGATGTCTGGCAACAAAAACGCCAACAGTAGCACTGCAACCGCCGGAGCCAAGGGCAAGGCAGACCACCGATTGAGAGAAACGTTGAACTGATCGGCGACGTGTAGATTCTTGACGCGGCGAATCGCGTCATCCTTCAGGGCACGCCCAGCTTGAGAGTCCAAAGATCGCTCGTCCAAAGCCAGCGCGCTGGAAACTCTTTCCTTCAGACCGAAGCGTTTGTCAAGTTCGATGGCGGCCTGGAGCTGATTGCCGCGCGTAAACGTTGCCCAGATCACCCCTGCCATCAGCCCGGCCCCCAATCCGCTTCCCAACAGCGTCCAAGGGCCAAGCCCCCATGACCAATACCAATTGGCCAACGCCGCAAACACTGTTAAGCACATCGCCGCAAAACATGACCAACTGCCGACGCGAACGAAGTGTTGAACGAGCAGCCGCCGATGAACTTTGCCGACCTGCTTTTGAAGGGTCTCCATGCTTTGCTCCATCGGCGAATGTGCTATCTGTGCAAAACGAACTCCCTGCCAACAAGACTTTCATCGGCAAGGACGAGCTTGGATCGATTGAGATTGCCCCCACCTGTTGAAAACTCAGATGTGAGTTTCTCAACCGAGCCAGACCAGCGGACCGTTAACCTCCGTATCTTATCGTAGTTTTCGTCATCAACCAATGATTCTTGGAGTTGCTCGAGCGATTCCCTTCATAGTCAACAGGACGAAAGTCCTATGAGAATCGCGAGTTAAGACGATGCTGGCTGTGGAGGCTTCCTCGAAGACAGAACTTCAGGTTTAGCATTCCATGTTTCGAGGTTCGCTGAGGCCATTCCGGTGGTGTGGCGCTTAAGGAACAAAAAGCCCTGTGTCGACGAATGCCGACCCAGGGCTCGCTATATGAAACGCCGCGAAATGCAGGCTTCCTGCCTTGCTATGGCGTGAAATCAATGACCAATCGCAGGGATTACTGCACCAACCCTTTCACCCGCTGGTAGATCTCTTTTGTGTGAATCTCAGGGTCAAAGCGTTCCAAGACGCCAGCCCGCTCCATGGAATCTCGCATTCGGACGGTGTTGCCGTATCCGTTACTGCTGATGGAGGAAGGCGCAAAGGGGTGAAAGGAGAAGATCCCGTCAGATCCACGGATCCTACCGTACCAATCACGTCCGACGTCAAAGCGTCGTACGCTTTGGGCTACTGTTTGATGACATCGCAAACACGAGTCTCGATCGAGTTGGATAAAACCGGCGTCGTAGTTCTTGGGCACGACATGAAATTCGTCATCAGTTGTGGGTGCGAAAGTCACTAACCCGGCTTCGTCAATTCGCCAGTAGTCCGCCAGAGCCGACTTGAACACCGTCCCGGTCAGCAACTCCGCCACCAGGGTGTCATTCATCGGTGGCAGCTTGTCAACGCCCATCTGCTGGCGAAAGACTGATCGTCCCGGTTGGTCATCCGCAAGCGTTCTCTTGGGCATGGCGTTCTTGGATTCCAAATGGGCAACCAACTCTGCGAGTTGCTCATCATCCGCCCAATCGGGACGACGTTCCTTAACTGCTTCCGCCAGATCAGACGCTTCCGGAAATGGGCGGAAAACATCAACGCCCCATGCCCCTTCTTCGCGGTTACGGACGCGAACCTCAAATGTATAGCCGCGACCATCGCTACCCTTCATATACAGGACTTCGCCCACGAGCGTGCCGACGGGAAACAACCAGGCGTAGCCTGCAGAGGAATCCCCGGGTAAACGACTGCGATACCAAACGACTGGTCGTGTGCGGCCACTTTCGTCTTCGGGCAACCAGAGGAACTTAAATGACGTCACGCTGGTGGAACGATGTGTTCCTGCCGGCGCTGACCAGGGGAACTCGCGGTTCCCGTTGCCAAATGGTTCGCTGCCGTTGGCGGAAATGTTGTAGCTGGGTGAGTGCACACCCGGCAGCATCGTGCTCCAGTCTTGATAAGCCTGCGGCATCTCGCGATCTGTGTAGAGAATCAATCGGGGGTTTTCGAAAATCGCCTGTAGGTTTGGATCATCAACTTTGGGAAGCAGCCGGCGAAAAGCCGCGTCCCGTTCCTCGGTCATCAAACGAAAAGTTTCCGGCTGACCAACTCGAACTGGATCATCATCCGGACCGGCGATGGCCGCCTCCACAAGAAGTGCGGTGCCGACCACCGCGAGAAGGAATCCGAACTTTCGGATCATGGGTGTTCCCCTTGTCTCCTTCGGGTCACGTGGTGTCCGCGGCGTGTTCCCCATTCCTCCTGGGCGCTCGCGGGATGTACATATGGAGCCCAATTGCAGGAACGACGAATCAAGTTACGGCCAAAAGGCACGCTGCTGGCATCCTGCGCAGAATCCGCCGCCACGGTGAGAAACCCCGCGCTCTGTATGTATTCCCTGCGCTGGGGTTAAAGAAATGGACTGAGCAAGCTTTTCTTGTCGCATAACCTAGAGGAAGCTTGCCAGCGTCAGCATGGTCGCCGCGCAGCCCTATTTTCGCAAGCCGTCACGTGAGAATTCCGGCAAAAAAGTCGCCAGCCGGATCAAAGGCCCATCAGGTCAACAAATGACTGCGCGAACTGCGGGTCACGCGCCCACTTGATAATCAACGCAGCCAGGATTGCGACAGAAAGCCCTAACATCAATCCGCCACGAGGATTGCGTTGAACCTGCATTGATTCCATGCCATGGCGGAGATTCTTTTCCAACTCCGCCCACGCCGCAAAATCTTGTCGAGGACCGTTAGACACCAAAGATGAGTTCCGCAGTACGGGAAAACTTTCCATCCTGGCCTGAACTCCTCTTCGGGGGAGCACGACGGAATCACCTGCCCAATGAGTGTCTGCGTCCATCGCCAGAGCAACCTCGGCGACCAATAATCGGAATCGCTCCGCGTCGATGTTGTAGGCCACCAACCTCGGCGCGGTGGACAGGACAAGCAGTGTCCAACCGGAGGAGTACACAACCAAAGCCAACGCCCACGCCAGCCAACCGAATTCGGCGACCAACATCGTGGGCATCAATAATTCGATGGGGCCCACGAACACAAGCCCCACCAAGGCAACGCCCAGGGCAGCCAGATCCCTCACTCCGGTGTGCAGGACCGGACGACGAGAGAGATTGATCAGGCCCAAAATGAACAGGTACGCAGCAAGGGGCGTTAGTCCAATTGCAGCGCGAAGGGCATCCATCTTGCTTCGAGATCAGGCCTGGAGGGTGTCAAAGACGTGATACAGAGTTTCTCGATGAAAGACGATCTAATGGCGACACGTATTCTACGTCGCAGTAAGGCTTCCAGCTCGCGAGAAACTAATCCGCGTCTGTTGTCAAATCCGCCTCGCTGAGCATGTTGAAGCCTTTGGTGGAAAGCGTGTCCATCGCCATCTCAATATTGTCAACCATCAGTGCCACGGCCGGCTTGTCATGAGGCCGAGCGAGAATCGGATATGTTTGCAAAATGTTGACCTCAGCCTGCAATAAAGCCGTGCAAACGCGTAGCAACGGCTGCGAGGTTTGCGGCAATTCAACACCAATCAGGTCGGACTCAACAATCGCCAGCCCAGCCCGTTCCAAGATCTCTCGCCCTTGCTCGGGATGGCTCAGCAAAAACCTCACAAAGGCGCACTCGACAGCCTCAGAAATTGTCAGAGCGACAATCCGGACCTTGCTCCCTTCAAATCGACGGATCACTTCAAGGAGCTGACCAACCCGGTTTTCCAGGAAAACCGTGAATTGACGCAGGGTAGGAAAATCACGGCCCCGCATTGTTGCATAGTCAATTCCGCTACTGTCGCCGACACTCATCGATCATCAACTCCGTTGTCCGGATCAGATGGCAGCATCCGGCAGTCTAGGTGGATTCAACGCACTGCACATGCTTGGAAGAACCAGATCGCAAACGCACGGAGACCGCGTTGAACTCGGCGACAAGCCGATTACGTAACTATATTGCTTTCAATGACTACGGTCAAATCCTCCAGCTGTGATGAAGATCAACAGGCCGGCTACCGATTGGAATGAAGCACCTCGGCGGCTTCCTTGCAAAGTGACTCCGCGAGAGTTCTCGACTTCGCCTCGGCGATCAATCGCACAATGGGTTCGGTGTTGGAAGCTCGTACAAGCAGCCACCGGTCCGGCCAATCCAGCCTTAGTCCGTCCAACTGGCTGGGTTCTGCATCGGCAAACTTGCCCTGGAGATGATCTACTGACGCCTGAAAATCAGCTGCCCCCATGTCAAGTTTCGTCTTGACGATCGAGTAGTTAGGAAGCCCTGCGGCCAATTCACTCGCCCGAACATCGTGTTCAGACATGGCATCCAAGATCATCGCCATGCCAACGAAACTATCGCGAACGAATCCCACCCGTGGATCGATCACACCACCGTTTCCCTCGCCACCCAGCAAGGCATTCTCAGCCAACATTTGGTCGACGACGTTGGCTTCCCCGACCTTGGTGCGAACGTATGGTGCTCCGTATTTCTGGGCTAAGTCAGCGGTCACGCGGCTGGAAGAACAGTTGACGACGATCGGACCAATCTGTTGTTGCAACCGGCGTTCAACACACATCGCCAGCGTCAGCTCTTCGCCCAGGTAATTACCGTGCTGATCGATCACTGCAAGCCGGTCAGCGTCCGGGTCTTGGCAAAACGTCACATCGCAACTCTTCTCGCGAGCCAGCTGCATGACTGACTCGAGGTTTTCTTCCGTCGGTTCCAACCCATGCTCATACTGAGCATCGGGCTGAGTGCCGAATTCGATCACGTCACAGCCAAGTTCTTGGAGTAGCTGTACGGCCAGCGGACCGCCAGCGCCGTGGTTGGAGTCAACCAAAACGCGGAAGTTCTTCGCGCGAATTCGCTCAACATCCACAACCTGCAACACAGCTTCGCAATGTGCAGAGCGCACATCATCCAGCCGAGTGGCATTCTTGACCTCTTGAGCCACACCACTTCCAGTTGCGGAAGATTCTGGTTGTCCAAGTTCACGGTAGCGTGCCAGCACAGTCGCTCCCTCTTCGCTCGGCAACACGCGCCCGGCGGCGGAGAACAGTTTCATCCCATTGTATTGTGGCGGGTTGTGGCTGGCAGAGATTTGAATCCCGCCGATCGCTCCACACGTACGAACCAGAATACCAAGGGTGGGCGTCGCCGCTGCACCAGCTAGGCGAACTTCAAAGCCGGCTTGAGAAAGCGCTCCCGCGATGGCGATTTCCAGCTCAGCCGCCGACGCTCTGGCATCATGAGAAATCACCACCAAGCCCGGCGGTAACGCGTCAGCGAATGCCAACGCGTACCGAGCAGCAACCGCAGGCGTTAGTGACTCGCCCACAATGCCACGCAAACCAGAAACGGTGATGATGGGCTCCGATGGCATGCAAGATATCTCCAAGATTCACCAGGTCGGCATAGCGGAACTCTCGCTCTCCGCAGCTTGGAGCCAGTTGTACTGGAAATCCCGTGCCGCCACAGTGCCATTCGACGATGGCTGGGACTCTGTTGTGCGTGTGTAGCGGTTCATTCGTACGAGTAAGATGGCCCGTAGGACACACCTTCACGACATGGACGGCTGCTACTTCCGGTCAGACTGCAAGTAACCGACGCTTGATTCGAAGTAGCGCTTTTGGCGGTGGACCGTTTCATCAGTCTGCTTGCGGCGTGCTTTTAGATCTTCTAGGTTTGCCTGGCAGACGCGGCATTCAATCACTTCCAGATGAAATTTGAGATAGGCCGCCATCTCCTTGTCCAGCGTACCCAACAGGTAACCGCCCAATTGTTCACGCTTTGCGCAGGTCAGACGGTTTCGCCGCCAAATCTCCCCCAATGTGTGAACGCCGGCGTTGCGACGCGTGTTGATATCGGCAAGCTGCTCGGTCAGCTTGGGGTTGCTGCGCGCGGCCTGCTCAATCCGCGCCATCTCCGCAGGCGGCAAATCCTCATCCAAGTACGCTTCCAATGCCGTGGTTGTGAATTGTGGCTCAGCCATGGGCGATGCCTAGGACAGAAACACTGAAACAAGGATGTGAATCCGTGATGAATTGAATGTCGTTAATCGCGGTCAGCGCCAGCGCGGCTTCCCAATTCCGGAAAGATATCGTACGGCAACCCTTTCTTCCGCATCACAGCCCGTAACTTGGCGATGAAATCAAACTTGTGATTGGCAACAGTTTGTTCGGAAATGCCGAGTTCTTCTGCTGCGTCCTTGTTGGCCCATCCTCGCACAAACAGCAACTCGACACATTTGACCTTTTCCCAGTCTCCCCGCTCTCGCCAATACTCCAACCGTTCAGAGAGCGCTTCCACCAACGCTTCCTCCTCGATTTGCTTTCGCTCGCCTGACCGCATGATGCTGCTGGGACCACGAGCGGAACCAGGGAGATCCCAGCTACTGCCAGAGGGAGTGGACGAAGGCGTCAAAGGAACGGTCGGGCGTCGGCCCTCGCGGCGAAGGTAATCCGTCAGCTTATGAGCTGCGATGGAGAACAAGTAGCCTTCCAGCGAACGTGATTCATCGTAGTTTGGCAGACTAGTCACAAACCCAATGAAGGCTTCCTGGACGATATCTTCCGCAGCAGAGCGATTGCGGAGCCGGCTTTCCACGAAAGCCAACAACCGGCCCATATAGTTGGCAATCAGCTCATTCCAAGCATCAGAATCGCCGCTGCGAATGCGAGCGACGAGCAGATTGTCGAATTCGTTGGATGACGCCATACGCCGGGCTGCTGGGGTAAGGACTATCGGCATCAACAGGGCAGACTGTGGAGGCAAACATCCGCACCTGCCGGTAAGCTTCCCCCTATTTAGAAGCCACCGTTCCTGCCGAATTCCTCCAGGATTCCCGATCCGGCGGCAAGGATCAAGAGACCCACCACAAGAGCGGCCAATTTGAGCCGCCCGCTGTAGTAGCCTTTGGTGGCCGTGTCCAAGCGAAAGTAGCCGTAAACTGTGCCGACCAAGGCCAAGCATATGACTCCAATCGCTCCGAAAAAACCGATGCGGTGGATGACCACAGCTTCTTTGTACATTCCCTTGATCTTTGCGGCCACGTCCGGTGTGAATGCAATCCTTCCGTACTGAATTCGCATTTGATCGCCACGATCAATGTCAGATTCACCGGCTTCGCTAAATTCTGAGACATGGCTCGCGATGAAAGCGTAATTCAAATCCAACCGGGCGCTAGCTCCTTCTTCCAGCAGTTCTTTGTCGACGTAGTCCCGAAATCGCTCAAGCACTTTTTGGCGGAACTCTTTGCGCATCTTGTCATAGGAATCAACATGATACGCCCCGGTCGCGACCGTCGTGTAATACGCTTTGCCATCGCGACTTTTGACCGTGGAAGCAGTCTTAATCCAGGAATAGGGGACCTCCGCGTCCAACTGCGCGTCATAGCCGGGATCACCAAAGGGAAACGACGTGTAGATGGACTCCGCTGACGTGGAAATCATTGAGCCGGGCGCTGACGCCGAGGAAGTTGTCACTTGCTGGGTTGGGCTCGGTGGCGCAGACAGCGTACCACTATGTGCCACTTGTTGCTGCGTAGAGGCGGCCGTGCCCGTACTGTCAGAGGTTTGACTTGGCTCCGAGTTCAAACTCGACGCAGCCTCCGTATCGCCAGTGAAACTGTTATTGCTTGCCACGGGAATGCCGGTCTGGTCGTTTTCTGCAGCTGGTTCCAAGAAGTCAATCGCGAACTCACCAGTGGAATCCAGGGTTGCAACAAACGAGTGATCCACGGGAACGACAAGCGGCGGGAATTCACTCTTCATCAACTGCGCGTGGAGCGTGCCGCGGACCTGGAGTTCATCTGCATCAACGCCTCGCTTCAATTGAATCGGCGCGGTCCAGATGATGCGATCCGTATGGAAGCGCAACAAACCTTCGACGGTCGGTTGCTGTAGTGCCTGGACCGGATCTGTGAATGAGTACTTTGATTTGGACTCGGCCAGCACCAATTGTGAGATCGTCGCGGCACGAGAGAAACGTCGGGGTTTGCCGACAGCCAGCACGCGCCATTCCGGAGCGAGCGTCATCTCAACCAAGACCTGCGTGTTGCCTTCCTCATCAGGGGGCAGGAACACCGCTCGACACGCGGTGGCATTTCGCCCACGTTGGACGGTGAATTGATCGTCCGCCTGTTGGATTGAGGGTTGGGGCGCAGGCTCACTAAATGGTGCAACTTCCTCATAGGTGACGCGTTGCCCTTGATAGTGGGATCTGTTGACAACAAACAGCGCCGCCAGTGCGAGAAAGATACAAATCACACCAAAGAACTTGGCCGCTCCGCTTTTGCACGAACTGCGTCGCCCAGCCAGCAGTGAGAATAGGAATCCGCAGGCGATCACAATGAGCGCAATCGAAACCCAGCTTAATCTGACGCTCTCTATCACGTTTGAGTTCCTTGTTCAGCCGAAAAGCTCGTTCTGGAGTCGCCGTGGAACTGTCTTTTGGCAAGTCTTGCCGAATTCTAACCACACCTTCTAACCACACCCTTGGTGCACGGTTGTTCGTTCCCAGCGTCAACTTCTTGCGCTTCTCTTTCAATCTCTGTGCCATCTTAGACAGCAAGGTTTTCCGTCACCCGCGGAGCTGTCCGCGAATGTGGATCCATCCAGGGAGCGGACAACTGCACACTGACAGCAACCGATGCCGCGACCATCAAGCCCCACGGCGGAGGGAACTGGAAGATGCCTGAAAGCATCCAGGCCCACAAGATTGCCACCCCACTGGCCCACAGGCTGAACCGGGTCCCACGCAGTGGGTCAGCGAGCTTCCACCAGCGAAGAACAGGCAACAGAAAGGCGAAATACATCAGGTGCAACTTTAACGCCTCAACCCTCAAGAATCCGTGCCATTCGGTGCCAACATTCCATACCAGTTCTCGATTTGGATGCAGCTCGACATGCAGGAGTGAATACATCAGCCAAGAGAAGCCTCCCAAGCCGAGCCCGACACACAACAGCACAAAGCGACGCAAGATGGGTTCACCCTTGGTTCCCTCCCAAAACTTGGATGGGATCAACACTCCCCAGGCGCCGGCTACGGAGAGCATCAGCAGCCAGGCCAGATGCTCGATTCCGGCGTTAGCGTCGAAGACCATCGTCATCACCACCGCGACTGTGGCGGCGACCGCGGCGGACAACAGCATGGACCCTAGCAATTCGCTAAACCGTTCGCGCGGCGCCTTAATGGGCAGCGCCGCCAGCGATCGTTCTCCGCGAATACTGCAGCGAGGCGTGCGATGTGCAACTGGAACCGCCCGTGACGGAGCTTTTCCGTCCACTGGTGGTGGGCCAGCGTTAGCAACTTTGGGCTTCGGTGGTCCCCGCATGGACGGCCCCCCAGCATTCCCGCTGGTAGGCTGGGGAGATCCCACGAACATCGCCCGAATCACGTAGTAGATGCCATAAAAGATGGCAAAGAACACCATCGCCGGGATCCACAGTCCGGACGTATAGACCAAGGCAATGACACCGATGATGATCAAGATCGCGCGCAACGGCTGGGGAATGTTGGCTTCATTCCAGGCATTGCGAATTTGCGCGGCGCCGTTCCCGATGGCTCGCCAGATCGGCTCTCCTTCAGCAACGGCTTCCAACATGGGAGCGGCAGTGGCTGCTCCCGTTGCGGGCGGAACGGGCGCTGTACGGCTGCGCGGTGGAGGCGGACTGCTGGTGGATGCGTTGTTCGGCAAATCGGCCAGGAGTTCTTGAACCGTGCGGTAGCGGCGTTCCTCATCTTTGGTCAACGCTTTGGCGATCACTGATCGATAGGGCTCAGAAATCCCGCTTAGATCTGGTTCGGCCGTGAGGTGCTTCATCAGTACTTCCGCGACGCTCTCGCCTTCAAACGGCACGCGGCCCGTCAGCATCTCATACAGAATGATCCCCAGGGCGTAGACATCCACTTCTTTGCCATAGCGTCCCTTGGCAACTTCGGGCGCCATGTAATGCACCGTGCCAACGCTCTCCGTCTGCCCGCTACGGCGGCTGGCGGAAATGAACTTGGAGAGCCCGTAGTCACCAATTTTGACGGTGCCGTCATCGTCAAAGATGTTGCCCGGCTTAAGATCGCGATGGACAATTCCTTGATCGTGCAGGTAGGAAACGCCAGCGCCGATGCCGCGCATCCAGTGCAGGACTTGTTCAACGGGCATGCCTTGTGGGTTGCGGTCAACAACATCAGCCAGGCTCTCGCCCCGCACGTACTCCATCACCACCCAGGCATCTTCGTTGTCGTCCTGGCGCACATCGAACAGGCCGATCAAGTTTTGATGCTTGAGATTCAAGCAGTGCATGACGCCGCGCAGTTCCACATCCAGATTTCGGCGGATCAGCTTGAGTGCAACTTCCTTACCGGCATCACTGGTTGCGTAGTAGACCTCGCCGAAGCCGCCGCGGCCAACGCCGCGCTTAATGGAATAGCCGTCCAGCGGACGCGACCCGCTTGGGTATGCGAACCTCATCGAGCCACCTGCTGGAGGGCTCGGTTCGCCGGGCGTTGTCGCTCGAAGGTCCATTGGTTCACCACGGGGTTCCAAAGTAGCGTTTGCCATTTCCATTTGTCCAGCGTTTCAGTCGCATGCCATCGGTCGGATCCGTCACTGGCGAAGCATTCGCTTGGGGGAGCCTTTCATTCGTTCAAATCTTCCAGGCTCATCGAAAACTCCTCAGCGGTAATTTGCGAGTTGCGCGGAAGAGGGATCTCGCTGGCGTAGGAAGCCCCATTGACTTCCAACGGACCTGGATACTGACAATGCAGACTGCCGGCTCTGTTGAAGAGAACAACATCTGACTGCCAATCCCGGCAAACCACATGACAGTTGGACTCTGCCCCCAAGACGATGTTGTCAGCCATCAAAATGATGCCATCACAGGCGGGTTGAGTTCGATGTGAACTAGCAAGTTGCAACGTTGCTGTCGTGGAATACGGGTGCGGTTGCCGAAAAATCAAGCGTACACCGGAGCCCAGCTCGATCACGGCGCGATCCGCTAAGGAGATCGCCTCGGTGATCGACTTTCCGTTTACCCGAGCCTGACGATTGGGAACCAACAGATACCCTTCACCGCACCGGCGAAGAGTCGCGTGGCGTTGTGAAAGGTCACCCAAGATGGGAATGTCAACACGTTTGCCATTTGACGGTTGACCGATCGTTAGGTCATCGCCTTCACAGACCAGGTATCCCCCGATCCCATCAATCCATAATTGAAATCTCGGACTGGGGGGCGCGATATCCGTGTCAGAGATCGCCTCGCTGCGGCCAGTCTTGGTGTCATCGTTAGGTCTCGCTGACGTCAAGCCCGCATAGGACGGCATCTTGGCTCCAACTGTCTTCCAAGCTTTGCCGCGAGCTTGGGTTGCAACTTGATCGTGAGGGGCCAAGTCCAGGACTGTTTCCGATGCCGTGACGACACTTGTCCAATCTTCTGATGCCATCGCCCGGTGCAAATCTTCGCGAGCAGTCCGTAAGATTCGCTCGCTGTCTTCTGCCTCCTGGCGAAATTCATCAATCCAATCCAGTTGCGGTCCCAA
>JALCBR010000067.1 GCA_028066245.1 Pirellulales bacterium
ACAGTTGAACCGATACGCCACGTCTTGTCTAATTCCTTACGCATGGATCAATAAAGCGCGCTGGCTGCCGCAGAGCAAAGGCAATCTGCTCTTCCGTGTAACGCTTCTTCTTCATGGAATTGGTCTTCCTCGAAAATGCAAGGTAACGAATTCCTTGCATTCCGCCTGGACTAAGATTCCCACAGGCAGGTCATAAACCCGCTCCCTTTTCTTGTTGGCCGCAGAGATGGCTATGCGTTGAGCTTGATGCTCGGATCCGTGCCAATGTTCACCCACACATGGACGTGCGGTGAACCCCTGAAATACCAAACGAAGGACGGCCCTTCAATCCGCCAGTTGTCCCAAACCTGGTCATCCCCCGTGTCGCCTTCCTGATAGAAGGCCAAGTTACAAGCATCAAGGCCGCCTTGCTCTTTCAAGCAACCCAGCGCTTCCTTTTGGTCGCTGGAACGATAGGCCTGCAGCATGGACTGCAAGGTTTTCTGGACTTGCTCTTTTTGGTCGTCAGAGAAATCCGCGATTGAAATTCCGGGACGCTTGGCATTTGCCCCCCGAAACGCAACGGCATTCTCTGCAGGTCTGCGGGTCACCAATGCCTGACGACGCTGCTGCCCGTCCAACATTTTGTAAACCTTGTTGGCTTCCAAAGCCTGTGGCCAATAAACGTTGCCGGGATGGTCCTTGCCTTCATCAAAGGAGCCTGCTGCGTGACCATAGAAGATCGGTCCGCCAAAAGCCATGCTCTCGGTTGAATTGCCATCGCAACGGACGGTCATGTGCCGACCGGTCATGACAAACTCAAACTTGTCTTCGCCCGGCTTTCCAAAGATGGCGATAGTCTGGTCCCTTCCGTATCCACCGGCATCGTCCTTCAATTGCTTTTCGATTTTCGGAATCCAGTCTGGATGGTAAATCCCTTCAAAGATTCCGCGGATGATCTCTTGCTGATCCTTAGTATAAAAGTTGCTGATGATCTGGGGCTCAGTGATCATCCAGTTGGCGGCAACGCGCGTGCGCAACAAGCCGCGTCGTGGATCAACATGGTCCCAATCAAAGCAAATGGCTTTGTTCTGACGTTCATTCAGAGAATCATAGAGTTGCTTGACCAGAGTCTCTGGTGTCTTTTCAGGATTCGACACACCTGTCTGTCCTGAGGCAACGCTCTGGCCAAAAGCTGGCACTGCCGCGGTGGCAATCGCCGCCGCACCAGCGGTTTTCAGAAATCCCCTCCGGTCAATGGATTCCAACCCCGTTTCACAATCCGGGCATGGTTTCTGCAGAGACATTCGATCCTCCTGAGGTTCGTTCGAAAGGATGCTGACGTCAGCTTCGTTAGCGTCAAATCGGCCAATAACACAGAATCGTCTCGCCGTTATGGCCCGCAGGGATTGTACCCGGCGCAATCAGAAATGTCTCGCAAATGCCGAATTCGGTAATCAGAAACTTGAACGACGAATCCGCGCTGCTAGCTGGCCATGAGTTTGAATACACGCAGAAGGTGCTGGAAGGATCGCAGCTATTTCCCTTTCTTTGCGAGCTGGGAAGCCAACTTTAAGATTGTGTCAAACTCTGATTTTGTTACGGGTTGAACAGACAGCCGAGTGTTGTTCAGCAGCACCATCTTGGCGAGAGATTTGGTCGCCTTGATGTCATCAATGGTCACGGGCAGATCGAAAACCTGTTCCAGCTTGATGTCGACCATGTCCCAACGCGGGTTGTCTTGCGGAGATTTGGCATCGTAGTGCTTGTCACTCTTATCCCAAGCAGTGAAGTCCGGATAAGCTTCACGCACTACTTTGGCGGTCCCTGCCACATGCGCCGGCTTGCAGTTGGAGTGGTAATACAGCACGCGGTCACCAACGGCCATCGCACGCATGTGATTCCGGGCAGCGTAGTTCCGAACTCCGTCCCAGTGAGTTGTCTTTGTTTTTTCGGCGGCCAAGTCTTTGACGGAATAAACATCGGGCTCTGATTTCATCAGCCAGAATTTGGGCATCGCGATGGTCTCTTTCAGCCTTAGAGTCTCTTCCGTCTTCGGTGCGAACTTCTCGGCCGGGCGTCAACGCTGGCTTGAGACGTTCCTGGATGCCGACCTTGTCTTGTGGAGCAACGGGCCGGGCAACTGTGCGCCAGCCAAGCGAAACTCGCGTTCGCCGAATCCTTCATCGCCGTTGCCAAGAAACAGCCTCACCCGAACGAGCCAACGGATTTTGACCAGGAAGCCATCATAGCTCAATGGGCTGTTGGGCAACTGTGTGCTGAAGCGCGCCTTGCCGGGGCGTGTGTCATCGCCAACGTCAAAAGACAATCGGTCGAAAAAATGGACGCCGATGTCTTCCTTGCCTTTCCCTTCGGTCATCCACATTACGGAAATCTCGACCGTCCGCACATCTTCAGCGCGCGGTACTTCCCAGCGGTATTCACCTGAGAGCATCTCTCCCGGATGGTATACGCGCGGATGGCGCTCAAGCTTCACAAAGATGTTAATGGGGTGCACGGAAGTGACTGGGATATTGGTGGAAAGATTGTCTCTCCAACTTGCTACGAGGAGCAGGAGACTTCACTGAGGGCGTTCAAGAAGCTTAACAGCTTCTTGCTGAAAATTGGAGAGCCAGTGATGGCGACGGAGCGGGGCTTGGCTCACAATCTGTTTCTCTCGTTGTTCTTGCGCACGTCATTCGACGGGTTTGCCATCGCATTGACGTTGAGTCCGGCTGTCCAAGTCACTCGCCACTCATTGCATCAAGCATGTCCTGGACGCGCTGTTCAAGATCGCGCGTCAGCGCCGCAGCGGCGGTTCGACGGTCGTGCGCAACCTCAACACGAATGGGCTCGCCAAACCTCACTGTCACTGTACGTGATCCGCGTATGGTCGCCGAATACTTTCCCAAGACGTCTTCCTCGAACTTGTCCAACGTCTCCGCCATCCGCTCGATGCTGGGATACTCCTCAAGGTAGTCACCCGGATAGCTGAACAACTGCACGACGAAAAATACGTCATCCAGGTCATCATGAATGGCTTGACGGGTATCAGCGTCAGCTTCATCCAATTCTTGAAGTTGCTGCAAGAGTTTGGATCGCAATTCCTTGACTCGCTGTGGAATGGTTCCCATTCCTGGTCCAATCGCACGCTTTTCCTCCAGGCGGTGAAGCACGTGGTGAGCGAGGTGATGGATCCTCTCATTGAGTGGACCGCTACCCCAGGTGCCGAGCCATTCCTTTTCTTTCAATGTCAGCAATGCATCGGCAAAGGCGCTAATGCGGTCTGGCAAGGGAACATCTTGCTTGGGCCGCCAAAAGATTGCGTGCTCCAGCTCGTTCATCACGGCGGTCAGTGCAGGCATGGGGTCCTGCAGGTACCGGTACTTCATCGCACAGGGTACACAAACGATCGGACGTTTGGCCCGCTTAGCAGCTGAAAAGGCAATGACCGCCGGACCTTCACGAAAGGGTGTCACGCGATCATTGAGATGATAAACCTCGCCTTCGGGAAAGATTACCAAGGGGTGTCTGCTCTCGGCGACAATTCCCACCGACGTGCGAAACGCCTGCATGTCCGCGCCTTCCCGGTCAATACTGAAACAGCCATGCCATTGAAGTGCTTTTTGCCCACAAAACCCGCTGTTATCAAAGACATGCCATGTGGAGAGGAAATGGAAGGGCGTCCCAACTTTGTCGGCTGCCGCATACATGGAAAACGCATCTGCATGGGTCGCATGGTTGGGCGTGATCAACACGCCCATCCCTTCGTCGATCAACTTGCGCACATTTTCAGCGCCCTGTACAACGATTTCCGCAAGCCGTTGCTCGCGGCGTTGTCTCTGGATGCGGTACGGTCGCATCAGTCGTACAAACCACGGCTTGAGCCGCGGTCCCCACCACCGCGGCGGTGGAGCCATTCGGTAGGGGTTCACCGTGAGCTATTCCCTGGAGTGGACAAGATGATCGAAAAACTAGGGAAGCGAACTCAGATGATACGACAATTGCTTCGATCCTTCGCCATGGCGAAGGATCGAAGCAATTGTAACGCGCCAAAGTGGGGAATTGCGGACATCGCAGCAACGCCAGTTCGCAATCACCGACCTACGAGAGTCCTCCAGCAGAGATGGAGACCATGAGGTATGACCTGATTGCCGGTGGAACAATTCGTTAGTTGGCTGGTCACATTACGTTTCGCGGGCACTCAACGAGCCGGTGCGCGTCACACCATCTTCACAACCCTGTGCAAAATCACACATAAGCCATACTGTGGAGAGATCGATTCCAGTCGCAAGAGAGTCGGATTATCACGGATATTACGGGGGAATGCTGCAATCATTATGCAATGAATGCTACTAACAGGTTCCCGCAGATTGGGATACACTGGGAGTTCAACCAACGTGGCGAACCGTTCCACCTCCCGCTTCTGGAAAGTTTGTGTCTACCTCCACCTCGTCTGACGCTGCACGAATGGAGTCTGCCGATAACACTGGCGCGAACAAAGGTTTGTCGGATAATGAAGTCGGCGGCGCTGAGGGAACGCCTGACCATTTGAACGACCAGTTTGGTGGTTCACCAAACTCGCAAGCGGCGCCTGTAGCCAAAAAGCTCACGCCGAGTGAAATCGATGAGTTTGTTTATCCGCCGCCAGAGGATGGAACGTTCCCTGTTCCCGTCGATGGCAACGCCTTTCTGCGGACACCTGCACCGCAGCCGCATCCCATTCGTGCAAAGCAGATCCTGCGTCGCTATCCCGAAGTCCGAAAACTCTTTGGCGTTAATGTCTGGAGTGGAGTAGCCATCGTTGGCATCGTGAGTGTGCAAATCGCAATTGCAACGACGCTTTCACTCACAAGTGCTCCTTGGTGGTCGTATTTGCTGTTGGCTTATGTGATTGGAGCCTATGCTAACCACGCGTTGTGGGTGTTGGTTCATGAGTGCTGTCACAATTTGATTTTCCGCAAGCCATTCTGGAATCGCGTACTGGCGATTGTGGCCAACTTCCCCATGGGTGTGCCGGCTACGGTGCCGTTTTGTATCTGGCATCTCAAGCATCACCGTTATTTGGGCAACCCAGAGCACGACGCAGACGTCGCGCCGCGATACGAAGCCTGGTTGTTGCGCGGCGGCTTTTTGGGCCGGCTAGCATGGCAATGCCTCTTTCCACTGTTACAGAGCACACGAACACTGTTGCTCAAGCACGAAGGAAAGCCTGCTTCCTGGGTGAACTGGCGAGTACCGAACATCATCGCCCAACTGACGTTTGTTGGATTGATGGCATGGCTAGTTGGGCCATGGACATTTGCATACTTCTTGCTCAGCGCTGTGTTCGCGATCGGGCCGCACCCACTGGGAGCGCGATGGATTCAGGAGCACTATGTGTTTCGCAAAGGGCAAGAAACATATAGCTACTATGGAAACCTCAATACGGTGGCTTTCAATATCGGCTACCACAATGAACACCATGACCTGCCGCAGATTCCCTGGAATCGACTGCCACGCTTGAAACGCCTGGCACCGGAGATGTATGACACGCTCTATGCTCACTACTCCTGGGTAAAACTGTGGCTTCGCTTCCTCTTTGATCGGAAACTAGAAGTCTTTCGCATGGCCAGGGATCTCCCATAGCTCTCAAGTCATTCTTATGCTGCTTGGTGCTCCTAACGTCTAAGTGTCCTGCGCGAAACCACCAAGGAAGTCGATCTTGAAGTCTCATGCGAAGTCCACCAGCCGAGCGATTGTTGGTTCTTGTCGGCGCTCGGGGATGTGGAAAGACCACGGTCGCCAAAGAACTGGCAGCCCTCCTCCACGGCGAGGCTCGCGACCTGGATGACCTGATTGAGTCAACTGTAGGGCGATCCATCAGCGAGATCTTTGCGACCGATGGCGAAACATTCTTCCGGCGCTTAGAATCGCAGGCGATGAACGAGGCGTTTCGCGATTATGCGACTGCCAAGACTGCCGTTTGTGTGCTTTCTCTAGGCGGCGGGGCCGTCCTGGCCCAAGAGAACCAGCGACTCTTACGTGAGCAGGCGACTGTGATCTGGCTGCAAGCGGATGCCGCTACCTTAGTGGAACGCATTGCTGCTGATGTAACATCGATCAATCGCCGCCCCGCGTTGACGGAATTCCCTTTGAGCGAAGAGGTCGCTCACCTGCTGGCATCACGCGAACCGGTTTATGAGTCCGTGGCAGATCTGGTTGTGAATACCGAAGCCCAAACGCCGATAAATATTGCCAATTCCATCGTCAAACAACTCACTCAGTCAGAGCAGTTGTAGAACTTGGAGGTAGATCGCGGAAATGGGCGCAGTCGTTCTGGTCGTGATTTTTTTCGTAGCGGCATTTGCGGCGTCCGCTGTCAATCTCGCTGTCTACAGACTGCGCTCGCAGCCTATGGGCCTTAGCCCTTGGAACGGTGTCGCCAATCGTTTCTTCGAGTTTCTCGGGTTCACAACAGTCCCTACCTTTCCCGAAGAAGCCCCTAGCAAAAAGAAACGGAAGGGCTCCTCCGTAAAGAAGTTGAGGCAACACCCGGAGCGAACGTGGCTGGATATGCTCCCAATCATTGGCTGGTGGAGAATCTCTCGGGAGGAGCAACTACGCGGCAAGAGATTTTGGATACGACCGTTCTTGGTCGAACTCGCGCTCCCCATATTTCTTGTCTGGCTTTATTGGTGGCAAGTATTGGAACAGGCGGCTGTCCCCAGCATGGCGACACTCCCCTTTGGTCAAATGCCCACGACAGCGCTCGTCGATTTCTTCATCGCCAGCGCCATTCTGACGCTCTTTATGGCCGCGGCTTCACTGATTGACTTTGACGAATTTGAAATCCCCGATGGAGTCATTATCCCTGGCACCGTTGCAGGGGTCTTCTGGGCTTGCCTTACACAAAAGACGGCGTTGGCAACTGTCGTTGGTCCGCCCATCAAGGCGATCAGTCTCGACTTCGTCGATTTCAGTTCGCCCAACAAATGGCCGGAATTCTTGACGCAAATCAGTTGGTTAAGTTTGGCGTTGGGTATCGGCTGCGTCTGCTTGTGGTGCTTTGCCTTGATGCCTCGCATTTGGCGGACTTCGCGTGGATTTAAGTTTGCAGTCTGGTTGTTCTTTGCGAGGTTGCGCCGCGCTCGCTTCACGATACTCATGCTAGGAATCGCGACCGCCGGCAGCCTCGCGGTCTGGGCGATGTGGCAGTTCAGCGCAGAGGAAACCTGGCGAGCGCTCATGTCATCCTTGTTGGGCATGATTAGCGGCGCACTCATTATCTGGACCGTGAGGATCGTCGCTGGCATGACAATGGGCCTGGAAGCAATGGGCTTTGGCGACGTCACGCTGATGGCAATGATTGGGGCTTTTCTCGGTTGGCAAGCATGCGTCTTTGTGTTTTTCATCGCACCGTTTTTTGCTTTGGTCCCGGCAATCGCTTCCGCGATCTCGAACAAGACCACACTCCAGGAAGTTCCTTACGGACCGTTTTTGTGCCTGGGAGCGCTGTCCGTCATGGTCTTTTGGAGAGCGATCTGGGAATGGGGCTTTCTTATGTTCGCCACGACGTGGTTCTTACCACTCGTTCTGGCACTTTGCGTCCCCATGCTGGCAATCCTTTTGGGCGTTTGGCGACTAGCGCGTTACCTGCTGACACGCGAGGCAGACCAAAGCGATGAAAGGCAGGACTCTAGCTCTGCGACACGTGATGTTTATGATGGATAATAACGACTGCCCCCAGAGTATTCGCGTTGAATCGATTAAGGCGCGCTGGAAGATGTACTAACTCAGTTTCGAGGGCAAGTCTCCCTAAGTGACTATCTCACGCACTTGCGAAAGGGCGTTCTCAATGAAGATGTGGCAAGCAACCCTGCTGACCGCAGCACTGCTAATCTTGATCGGCTGCTACGGGTATTTTGCGTCCAGCCCGGAAAAGCAGAGCTTCACGGCGTTCATCCCCGCCGGATTCGGTATCGTGATTGGAATTTGTGGTGCTCTCGCCTCGAAAGAGCACCTACGCAAGCACGCCATGCACGGCGCGGCAACGATTGGTTTGCTTGGCTTGATCGGCGGGGCCGTCATGGGGATCCGCGGGCTCATGAAAGAGCCCGAAGCGGGCGCGCCCGAGCAGAGCGGAATCCCGTTTGCTACACAAATGCAGCTTTGGATGGCCGCCGTGTGTCTGGTTTTCGTTGCTTTGTGCGTACTGTCTTTCATCCAGGCACGCAAAGCACAACAGGCTGGCCAATCGGGCGATTAAAAATCGCGCTGGAATTCATTGGGCCGTTGAGCCCTCTTGGCTTCCTGTGCGTACAGTCTGTAGAAGGTGTTCGAGAGAACAGGAGGCACTCCCGCCTGTCGCACATTGAGCGGTGGCGGGGGCTTCGCATCAGCCTGGAGTGAAGTCACGAGGTTGGTTCGCCAAATGTCGACCACAACCAAAACCGACACGGTGCCGAATCGCATGCAATGCATGGAGGTTTGGGGTGGCAACCTTGAGACTGATCGTGCGTTTGACATGCCAGGCCTCACGGTTTGGTTATCGAGCCGAGCCTATGGATCGGGTGAGGGTGGCGGAGATGTGTATTACATCTCTGCCTGCGCTTCTGGGCGCATTACCCGTTTCTTGCTGGCCGATATCAGCGGACATGGAGAAGCGGTGTCGCAGACAGCATTGCGATTGCGCGACCTGATGCGGAAGAACGTCAACGTGGTCAAGCAGCGAAGATTGGTGCGCTCCATCAACGAACAATTCTCGGAAGTCTCGTCGGAGGGACTTTTCGCCACAGCTCTGGTTTGCACATTTTTCTCGCCTAGCCATTCGTTCCAATGGAGCAATGCCGGACATCCGCCACCGTTATTCTATTCAAGCGCACGGGATGCTTGGAGCGTGCTCGACTCGCAGTCTCTAGGAAAAGGCCTGCAGGACATTCCCTTGGGGATCGACACTCAGGCTCCGTTTAGCATCTCGAAGATCAAGTTAAGGCCTGACGATCTCGTGCTCTGCTACAGTGATGCCTATACGGAATGCCTTGACCATGATGGTCGTGTGCTCGGAGTTGCGGGGTTGTTGGAGATCACGCGAAGTCTCAGGTCACAGCCGAACGCGTTGATCAGTGATCTCCAGGATCGACTGCAATCGCTTCACGCCGGAAACTTGAAGAATGACGATGCGACGATCACCGTTCTGCAATCGGTTGTCGGACGAACGACATTGAAAGACAACTTGCTCGCCGCAGTGCGGATGTTCCATAAAGCTCGTGATGCCACGCAGTTTCGCACGGTGCGACGGACGGAGCTTGCCGATGGTGCAAGCCTCCCCGGATGACCCCTTGAGTCCACCTATTGCCGGTTTGGTTCGCTCGATAGAATATGGAGTGAAATGAGCGCGGAGAGCAGTGGGTCGCGCGCAAAATGTGAATGCCTACCGAATCAGCATGAAGGAGCACGGTGAATACGGAGAACATTCTCACGGTCATCTTGGCAGGCGGGCGGGGGTCACGGCTAGAGCCACTCACGCGAGACCGAGCTAAGCCAGCAGTGCCATTTGGTGGCTGCTACAGGATCATTGACTTCGCGCTTTCCAATTGTCTTAACAGCGGCTTTCGGCGAATGCTTGTGCTGACCCAGTACAAAGCCATGAGCCTGGATCGGCATATCAACCTTGGTTGGCGCCGGTTTTTCTGCCATGAGATCGGCGAATTTGTTGATGTAGTTCCCCCACAGCAGCGCATTGACGAGAATTGGTACCGGGGAACGGCTGACGCTGTCTATCAGAATATCTATACGCTCGAAAAAGAGCACTCTGACGACACGGTTATTCTGGCCGGTGACCACATCTACAAGATGGACTACAGCCGGCTTGTCGAATTTCACCGCGAGAATGAAGCGGATGCCACCGTCGCTGCTCTGCGTGTTCCACGCAGCCATGCGACTTCCTTCGGCGTCATGGAAATCAGTGCTGACGGACGAATTACTGGATTTGAGGAAAAACCAGACGACCCCAAAGGAATCCCCGGCGATGCCGACTTCGCGCTAGCATCAATGGGTGTCTATGTGTTCAAGACGCGATTTCTTTTTGAGCAGTTGTGTCTGGATGCAACGCACAGCTCCAGCCGACGGGATTTTGGACGAGATATCATCCCGTCGATCATTGATCGTCATCGTGTATTCGCCTATCCGTTCCGCGATGAGAATCGTAAGCAGGACGCATATTGGCGTGATGTGGGCACGCTGGAAGCATATTTTGAAGCGAATATGGACCTTGTTTCGGTCGATCCGCAGCTAAATCTGTACGACGAGCGCTGGCCGATCTGGACCTACCAGCCAAATCTCCCGCCACCCAAATTCGTGTTTGCTGACGACGGTGACAAACCGCGACGGGGCACGGCCGTGGACAGTCTCATTTGTCCCGGGGCGATCATTTCCGGCGGCACCGTTCAGAACGCGATCATTGGACACCGCGTCCGCGTCAATAGCTATGCAAATGTCACCAACTCGATCTTGTTTGATGGCGTCACGATCGGTCGCGGCGCAAAGGTGCAAAACGTCATTATCGACAAGGATGTTCACATCAAGGCTGACTCGCGCATTGGATTCGATCGAGAGGAGGATCGTGCGAATGGGTACTTTGTGAGCGAGAACGGAATTGTCGTCCTGGCCAAAGCTGACGACGCCTAACACCCAGTGAATTCAGCAGCTCCGAGAATGCAAGAATCGGATTCGAGCCGCTGTATGCGCGATTCACAGCAGCATGTGGCTCGGATTGCGAAACACCGTTTCTCCTAACTGGTTGGTGTGTAGGAAAATGGGACTGTCCAGTTCGGTTGCGATTCAGGTCGAGGGCCCGATCCACAGAACGCTCTAGGGACCGCCAAGGCAAAGTTGCATCCTTGGGTATGCTGTCTTTCGTCAACTTCAAGGAGGATTGGGCCGTAAGTCACTCCTGTGAAACGACTTATAGGCAAAGCGGATGTAGCGTAGCCTTCTGAGCTCGCTCCCGTTTAGATGGGCAATCAGGGAAGAAAAGCGGAAATCTTCTGATAATCCAACCCTCAGGCACGGCCAAATGTTGCAATCACTTGTGGGATTGCTTGACTCGCACAATGGGCGACGTAGAGTGGATGAAGGAAATGCCCCGTATTAACAATGCGCATAGCCTAATCCCCCAACAGACAATGTGGTCAGTGGGGATGAGCGTGTGTTCATTGCCGCCGCGCGCATGGACGTGGCGAGCAACTAACCCTGAGGAAGGGGTTGGCGATGTTGGTTTTGTCGAGAAAGAAAAACGAGAGTATCGTGATCAACAACGACATCACGATCGTTGTTGTTGAGATCCGTGGTGACAAGGTCCGGCTTGGTGTCGAGGCCCCTAAGGAAGTCCCCGTCCATCGCCGGGAAGTCTACGAGGCGATCCAGCGCAACGCTCAAGAAGAAGCCGCGTCCAACGGGGCGGCTGATGTCGCGCATTCTACTGACGAGACAGAATCCACTGGCGGTGACACCTAATCTCTTGGGTTCATTTTCCCGCATCCACTGGTTCTCCTTATCCGTCAATTTCGTCCGGGCGTATTGAATGCGGCTACTGGCCATGCAATGGCAGTTTTCTCCCGTGGTGCACTCACTCTTAGGTGTGAACCACTTGACGCTGTTTTACCTCCTCGGGTATACCGTGCATCTTCATTCACTTGCTCGTTAAATGTTCGTTCAAGTGATTCATCGGCCCCGTCGTCTAGCCAGGTCTAGGACACGGCCCTTTCAAGGCCGCGACACGGGTTCAAATCCCGTCGGGGTCATTTCTTCTCTTCAAACGCCGCCCAGTATCGGGCGGCGTTTTCGTGCGCTGGCGGTGTTTAACTGCTCCCTCAACCACCTGTCCGTAGATTCGAACGTCATCCCATTGTGTTGTGTCGTCGAACGACCCTAGTCCGACTCGTCCGCTCACAAACGCTTTGCTGGATGCCTCCATGACGGGGGTCTCCATGTTGTCAAAATAAACCTTGATATCGCCTTGTTCGGTATTTCGCACGATCTTGACATGATGCCAAGAGTCATCCCACGGTGTCCCCGTGGTCGTCCGATCGGATATCTTCGTTCGCGCTGCATCGTTGACGATGAAGACTTGATTGGCGTGATCGTCTGTTTGCTTGCCGAAATGCACATAGTAGAAATGGGCAGCATCTCGATGGCCAAAGAACACACAAGCATCCCGATGCCCATAGTCACGAATCGTACTGCGAACACGCGCAGTCAGCACTAAGTCACGGACCCACAGATCCTTGACTAACCCGACGTTGTGTGGGCTGCGGTGTGGCGGCTGATAGCTACTGGCTTTGTGTTGACTGAGCACGTTGCCGCGCTCCTCGACAGACTCAATCTTCCAAGCCGCCGCGTCGGTAAACTCGAATTCAGCGGGCAGGTCTCCAGCGTCCGTCGATTCAAAGTCAGTAGCGAAAACAAGCGGCAGGCCGTCCACTTCCTGCAGGAGCCCGCCAGCGCTTGCTGAGGCCGCTTCTCGCGCTTGACACCCCAGCGCGTGCGAAAACTCACCGCCAGTCAAAGTCATCGCACTACTGAGCACGAAGATCAGCAGTACTTTGTATGGAATTTGCATTTTGCGAAGAGCCCCAAACCTACTCCCCGTTCAGCATACACGCGATTCAAGAATGGCTTGTGACGGCAAGTCGTGACCCGAAAAAGCGGGGGCCACTACCCGGTCGCTGGGCTAATCGTTACCTGCTTTCAATTCATTCTGGACAGCCGAAACCACTTCCTCTGCTTCGGGGCCAGTGCGTGGGGAGAAGCGTGCGACGACTTCCCCTTTGCGGTTCAGCAGGAACTTCTCAAAATTCCAACTGATTTTGCCGGCGCCTGTCGGCTTGGTTTCCAGCGCGGTTAGGTGCTTGTAGAGATCGCATGCACCATCCCCGTTGACGTCAACTTTGGCAAACATTGGAAAGGTGACGCCATAGTTTTTCGTGCAGAAAGAAGAGATCTCCGCCGCCGTACCCGGCTCTTGCCGACCGAATTGGTTGCAGGGAAAACCCAGCACAACAAAGCCCTTATCCTTGTACTTCTCGTACATCTTTTGAAGCCCGGCATACTGCGGCGTCAAGCCACACTTGCTTGCTGTGTTGACGACTAACACGACCTTGCCCTGGTAATCGGCAAGTTTCTTCGCGTCGCCAGTGAGAGTATTCATTGTGTAGTTAAGCGCTGCTGGCACGTCCTTGGTCTCCTGTTGGCCAACGGCTTGACCGTTCGTTTGATTGTTGCCCTGTGCGCAAACGACCGTGGCAGAGAATTCCATCACGCTCAATACTGTCAGGCACGCGACACACAAGGAGAACTGACGTCCCCAATAGCCGGAACAAAATCGGCTCATAACTTCACTCCTGCAAAAAAGCGACTCGAACAATGAACCGATCACGGTATCACTGGAGACCGCCAGCGTCAAGAATTCGCTACGTTGGTCAAGAAGCTGGCTGCGCTTCCATGCATGAACAAGAATCTACGTATCAACCGCAATCGCAAACAGGGGGCGATGTTGTGTGCGGTATCAAATTCGCCAGCAATTGGTTAGGTCTCTGGGATTGCCTTTGTGTTCACCGCGAGCGATCTCACGCATCGTTTTGCGCTGTCGGAAAAAGGCATCCACCACTTTGGTGTCCCACTGCTTCCCCGCCCCTTCACGCAAAACGGAGTCGAGCTTCTCATCCGGCATGCCAGCACGGTAGGGTCGGTCACTCCCCATGGCGTCAAACGCATCTGCAACAGCCGTAATCCGAGCCAGATAGGGAATATTCTCCCCGGCCAAACCATGTGGATAGCCAGATCCATCCCAAGCTTCGTGATGATGCAGAACCACTGGTAAAGCAGGCTGCAACTGTTTGATGTCTCGGAGAATATTGTAGCCCACGGTGACATGTGTCTTGATGTGTTCAAACTCTTCGACAGTCAGCTTGTCTGGCTTGCGCAACACGGTGTCATCAATGCCAATCTTGCCGATGTCGTGTAGCAATCCAGACAGATAGATTGTGTCCAGTGTTTCTTCATCGCAGCCCAGCTCTTCAGCCAACACAACGGCGCCGCGAGCAACACGATCACTGTGGCCTCGGGTGTAAGGATCCTTGGCATCGATGGAGGACGTCAGTGCGCGAACCATGTTGCCGAGCAAATCAATCTGCTGACGATACAACAACGTATTGCCACGGTGGATTCCCAAAATGGCAGTCACAGAATTCATCAAGTCCGCTTCGACCGTGCCAAATTCTCCACCATCGGCGTGATTAAATGCAGCTAGCCATCCAAAGAGCTCGTTCCCTTCAGTCATGGGAACAAGGACAACATCGCGTAGTTTTGGCCATGCCCAGGCATCCTGCTTAGGCGGTTTTCCGTTTGCGACGAGTGGGCGTCGCTGTTTGATCAGGTCGAGCGTCGCAATCAGTTCGTTGAATTGACGGTTGTCAACAGGACATGGTCCGTATGTTCGCAATCGAGTGGCCATGTTGAGACCAGACTGCTCGCCAGTGACAGGCTGCTCATAAAATTGCAGTGCTAGGCCTTCTGAGGACATGATCTCGGCCAGCCATCGCAAGGCGAGTTCGCCAAGCTCTTCCTCAGAACGTGAGAGCGTCAAATTGTGCGTCAGTCGATAGATCAGGCTGATCTCTTCGTATGTTTGACAGAGATGGTTGGAGAGCTTCTCAACCTCGCAATCGACGCGGTCGACGTGATTCGTGGCCTCTCTTCGATCCAACGCAAGACTTGCCAATCTCATCAGCACGTTGGGCGACGCCAGGTCCGCACGACTGGCCCAGTCGTTGAGGCCATTTATCTCCAAGCCCAAGCTTTTGCCCGCTGACTCAATCGCATCCGGTTCCGCTCGACCAGTTACAAACCAGGATGCCGCTGCGAATCGATTCTCTTTATCCGCAATTGGAAAGGAGATGGCCGCCAGTGGAGTTTCTTCGGCAATCACTTCTGGACGACCTGCGGTCGCAACTTGTCCGCAAACATCAGCGTATCGATCCCAGTCGGTGACAGGCTGTTCTTCGGAAAGGAACAGAAGCTCGCCTGATCGACGGTCAAAGACACAAGGTGCCACTCCAAGCCATCCACGACATTCTTCAGCGGCGGCCCGCGCGTCATCACGCGTCTCGGTTGAGGCCGAGCACGAACCGCTCCCCGGCGTTTCGCTAGCCGGGTCCGTATGGGCCTTGGAATGAATAGCTTGTGACATGGTGGAATAAGGGACCAACTTGGAATTTGCTCCACAAAAATCTACGTCGCGACTTGAGACTGGCAAATCAGCCCCTGGCTCCCGTCACATCAATCCCACAAGTGGCATCCAGCTTCATGGAAAAACCTGCAAAAGCTGAATAACCCGACGATTGTCCGCCCGTCACCAGCAGGCTAGCGACACTGCGGCACACCCTCCCCATTGGTTGATTGACCACGGATTTCCGCCCCGGTAGGCTGAAATAACGTACTCGCCCGTGTGCGCCCTGTGTCTGTTCAGCCTCCTCGGTTGGATGTGATTGATGAGCCTGACGTACTACAAGCGGTTCCACATGGTCTACGCCCTGGGCTGCTTGCCTGCCATCGATGAACCGCCGCTTGGATACGAGCTGCTGCCATGGTCACCCTCGCTCTTGCGTGCGCACGCCAAGGCTAAGTACCACAGCTTTCGCGATGAGCTTGACGCCAACGTATTTCCCTGTCTGGGCGATTGGCGTGGCTGTTCACGATTGATGACGGATATCTCCAAGAAGCCTGGCTTTGTCCCTCAGGCCACCTGGTTGCTAATCTACCGACCGGCATCGCGGTGGCGGAGGATGATCGAACACTGTGGAACGATTCAAGGAATTTGTGATCAGCACGGCTGGGGAGCCATTCAGAACATCGGAGTGACGCCCGAGCATCGAGGGCTTGGATTGGGTTCACTTTTGATCCTCAAAGCCCTGGCAGGCTTTCGCGAGATCGGCTTGACCCACGCTTATCTTGAAGTCACCGCAGAGAACGAGCCCGCAATCCGACTCTACGAACGGCTGGGATTCCAGCGATCCAAGACGCTCTATAAGGCGGTTGTCGGCGTCTCATCCAGCTAATGCTCTGGGGCGGCGGGGAGTGACATTCATCTCAATCTAAGCGACTCAAAGGGGTAAACCACTCTGGCGATTGAAGCAGAGGGTGATTACGATCATGCCCACGCTGCGGGCGTTCGAATTCGATTCTTAGACGTTCTGTGCCGATGCCGATTCGTGTAGTTCTTGCTAAGTTGGGGTTGGATGGTCATGACCG
The DNA here is from genome assembly GCA_028066245.1 of Pirellulales bacterium. Taxonomy (GTDB): domain Bacteria; phylum Planctomycetota; class Planctomycetia; order Pirellulales; family S012-138; genus CALJLD01. The sequence continues at coordinate 16,270 of JALCBR010000067.1, forward strand.
CGGGGTGCAGGTTGTGGCCAGAGCCCTGCGTGATGCAGGCATGGAAGTGATCTATACCGGACTTTGGCAAGATGTGGCCGCTGCAGTTCGGGCCGTTGAGGATGAAGATGCTGATGTGATCGGAGTGAGCCTGCTGTCCGGGGCTCACATGACGCTGGTTCCTGAATTGATCAGCCGGCTGAACGAAAAAGGTCTAGCTCACGTTAAGGTCGTTGTTGGTGGAATCATCCCGGAAGCTGACATCCCTAAGCTTGAATCGCTGGGGGTCTCCCGAGTTTTCACGCCGGGTACACCTCTTCCAAAGATCTCGGAATTCGTGAAAGCAGCCGTTGGCAAGGGTTAACAGCCGTTGGTTGCCAACTGCCTGCGAGATTCCAAACGAGAATTGGCCCGCTGCCTTTTGAGTTACGGCTTGGCGCGCAGGTGGGGTAGTCGCGAAACAAAACATGCGTGCCAAAGATGCCGCTGTCATCTACAATGCCGAGACATGGTGGCTTATCTTCGCACCCTGCAATCTTTGGATTTTCTGTGGCAAAGAGCCTTCGTGGCACGGTGGCATTAGTTGATTCCGCCGGCAACCTGATTACAGACCTCAACGCGGCACAATTTGACGGAGTGCCGCGTGACGAAAGCTTGCGTATCCATTGTGGCGGGCATGAAACTCTTGGATTGCATGCGAACTATGCCGAGCAGCCTGAGCTGACATTCGTGGCCATCCTTAATGAGGCAGGGCAGCTTGAATTGGGGATTGTGGGGGAAAACGCAGCGGCCATGCTGGGGATTCCCGCTGGCACCGCTGTCGAAGTCAAATGGGATTCCTAGTGGACTCGTGAACCTGAGGCGACTGCGATAGCGCCTCGTATGTTACGTAGAATGTCCTGTTTCCCTTCCTGCCCACGGCTCTCGCTGGCACAGTGGTACCACTTGTGCTTGCTTGCACGTGAATAGCGAGAAATTGCCCTGGCTAGTCCACGGCGAAATGCCTATGATCCCCGCCGCGCCATCGGTCCAGGGTATGCATCGTGGGACCATGCGTTTCTCGCCCATGCACAACTTGGGCGAGCCGGCCGCCTAGACAAACACAAGGAGAATGATGGTGACTGCGATGCCAAGCAGTCCCAAAATGATCCACCACCATGGTCGACCGGCAAGCGGGTGCGTTGATTGCGCGACGTACTCACCGCAATGAGGGCACTGAACTGAATCTTCATACACGTCAGAACCACAACTCGGACATGTAACCACGTCAGACCAAGAGTCATCAGCGTCTAAGTCATAGTCCGCTGGATCGTCAGATTCGGCTTCGTCGAACTCAGGCTCGCCAAAAGACTCGTCCGTCACAGGTCGCTCCAGTTGCAGCAAAAAGACAGTTCGCCATGTGCGAAGCATTCATCGGAAACCATCAGAGACCAGTTCGTCAAGGAGGACGACGGTGAGTTGGCTCAGATCGCTTCTCCTCGTTTGCGTCATGACGTTGATCCTGTACGGCGTCTACGCTTGGCTTGTCAGTGGCAGCGGAGACCCTCGGCCGGCTCCGCCTCCAGAGCTTGCCGAGAAAGGCGCAACGACGGAGAAACTCATGATTGATTCTGGTGAACCTGCTGGCGATGATCCCTTCGGGAATCTTGGCCACAGCCCCATCACACCTGGCGCCAGCGTTTTGCCTGAAGGCAACAGTGAGAACCCTCCCAACAGCATCGCCAACGCCTACACGGACACACCGCTGCCTGGCAACGATCCGCTCTACCCTTCGCCCTCCATCGGCACTGGTAATCACATCGCCAGTACGGAGGCTCCTCCTCGCTATGGCACGGACAATTCAACAGCGGCCTCCAGTGCTGGAAACAACCACGCGATCAATTCAGGAGCAGCGACGGAACCATCAAGCACTCACGAGCAGTTCCAGGCAGCCGTGCTTGAAGCGGACCGCCTGATTCGTGAAGAACGCCTGTCCGAGGCGCACTTGGCTCTCTCAAAGTGGCACGGTCATGAACGCTTGTTTGCTGATGATCAACAACAACTCTATGAATACCTTGACGGTCTGGCCGGTGTGGTCATCTATTCCCAACAGCATCTGTTGGAGCCGGAATATAAGGTCTTGGTTGGTGATTCACTGCTCACCGTTGCTGACGAGTACCAAGTGCCTGCCGAGTTGTTGGCGAAGATCAACGGTGTTGAAACGCAAACGCCCTTAACTCCCGGGACAACTTTGAAGGTGATTCGCGGCCCCTTCAAAGCGGAAGTCAGCCTGAAGCGAATGGAATTGACTCTGTTCCTCAGCGATGGCCGTTACGCCGGAAGGTTCCCCATTGGCGTTGGACAGGAAGTGCCGCCGACTGAAGGCGTATTCAGCGTCACCAAGAAGCTGGAGAACCCAGACTACTATCAGAACGAAGTTGTCACGGTCCCCGGCGGTGATCCCAATAATCCTTTTGGAGCTCGACTGCTGACCTTGGGTGATAACCTTGCCTTGCATGGCACCAATGATCCACAGTCCATTGGGCCGCGTCCCTGTGACGAAGGTTGCATTCGATTGGGGCAACGAGATATCGCTGACGTTTATGATATTCTCAACGTTGGCTCGGAAGTTCAGATTATTCGCTAGTCCACAGAGCGCATCCAAGCCGGCTCACTCCGCGGAAAATCACCTCAGCGGCTTGTCCCCCTCGGGACTGCGGGTTAGGAATGCAGTTTTCCCTGCCCCTGAGACGCTCATTCCTACGAGACGCTGCCGTGTACGATAAGTCAGCCCTGGCTGAGTTGGTCAAAGCCAAAGCCCTCAAGTTCGGCGAGTTCAAGTTGGTCTCTGGCCAGATCTCGCATTATTACTTGGACGGAAAGCAGGTGACGCTGGATTCGGAAGGGTCTCGACTTGTCGGACTCGGAATTCTTGAACTGTTGGGAGAAGACTTGCCTGACGCCGTGGGGGGAATGTCCATCGGTGCAGATCCCATCACTGCAGCGGTGCTCACAATCGCTGGCGTTCAAAAGAAACCATTGCGAGGGTTCATGGTCCGCAAAGAGGCCAAGGGGCATGGACTCAAGAAGTACATTGAGGGTCCCGTTCAAAACGGCGAAGATGTCGTCATTGTCGAGGATGTGGTGACAACCGGCGGCTCTTCATTGTTGGCAATCGAGCGATGTAAAGAATTCGGACTCAATGTTCACCGGGTCATCGCGATTATCGATCGGCTGCAAGGTGGACGGGAGGCCTTCGAGCAAGCCGGCTATGAATTCAGCAGTTTACTGAATATTCGCGAGTTGGGTGTGGAGCCATTGGCTGCCAGCAGCTAATCGAAAACACCCTGGCCAGCGCGGGAAGGGAATCCCGTCTCATGGAATTCTCACTCCACCGCGAACTGAAGCAACGCTACGCGATCGACGGTTCCGAAGTCGAAGTCCGGTACGGCCGATACCGAGTTGATGTTGTGCGCGGCGACGAGCTGATCGAAATCCAGCATTCCGGACTATCTGCCATCCGCGGCAAAGTCGAACAGTTGCTGGCAGATCACGATGTGCTTGTGGTCAAGCCTCTGGTGATCGCCAAGCTGTTAGTCAAGCGAAAGAAGAAATCTGGTCGAGTCGTTGACCGTCGCTGGAGTCCCAAACGGCAAACATTGCTCAACGCATTCGACGAATTAGTATCTTTCGCCAAACTCATTCCGCATCAGCGTCTGAAGGTAGAAGTTGTGCCTGTGGTGATTGAGGAATGGCGGCTACCAGGACAGGGCCGTCGTAGGCGTCGAAGGCGTGGAGACTTTGTCATCGAAGATCGTAAGCTGCTGGAAGTGAGCGAACCCGTTGAAGTCTCCCAGCCCGTTGATTTGTTGCGGCTTCTCCCTTCTCCACCGCCTCAAGAGTTTGGCACGGCAGATTTGGCCAGGCAGTTTACCGTTCCACGGTGGGTAGCCCAGCGGGTGGCATATTGTTTGCGCGAATCAGGTGTCGCACGAAAGGTCGGCAAGCGTGGCAATGCGATTGTATACCGCTTGACTGCACGAGCGCAGCGCCGCAAGGCAGCGTAAACGGTTGCTGACTTGGTTCAGCAGGGAGCTCTTCTTTCAAGCGTGCCGTGGCACGCAAACAACAAGGGCGAGCCGACGCGATACGCAGACTCGCCCTTGGTTAGACTCGATAATCTCATCTTGAATCTTGCGGCCACCGCCGGTCAGTTTTGGCCGCCATCGCCGCCTCCTCCTGCGCCGCCACGACCACCGCGACCGCCCCGTCCACGTCTCGGGAATTCAAACGCTTCGCCTTTCATTTCTTCATACTTTGCTTTTTGGTCGCTGGTGAGGACCGCAAGCATCGCGGCTTCGCGCTCTTCTCGGCTTTGACCGCCACCTTGGCCTCCACCCTGGCCACGTCCCTGGCCACGTCCCTGGCCACGTCCTCTTTGCGGTCTCATCGCGGCGAGCTTTTCTTTCTGCTCATCCGAGAGTCCAAGCTTGCCGGCAACCCAGGCATCGCTCAAACCATTGGCTCCCAGCGATTGAACGTAGAGCTCGTTCAGCCGGCTCATCTGCGGCTCAAGCAAGACGCTCTCGACTTTCTTGCGAATTTCAGCGTTTCGCTTGTCGTTCGCTGCCTGCCTTTCGGCCATCATCTTTTGCCGTTCCTCGTCACTGGCGCCGCGCATGCCTTGGCGGTCGAACTGTGGGGTTTCCAACCCGTCTACGAATTCCTGGATCTCCGTCCCCTGATCCTCGGTGAGATCGATCTCGGACTTGACTTCCTCCATTTGAAGCAAACCTGCGATTCCACCGCCACCGCGTTGGCCTCCTCGGCCTTGTCCTTGACGGCCTTGACGGCCTTGTCCTTGACGGCCTTGGGCCTGGGCGGAATCCGCCCAAACCAGCATGGCGACGGCCAATGCCACGCACAACAATCCAATTCGTCTCATGATTTTCGCCTATTCGTCAAATTCGGGAGGTGCGAACCTTCCATAAGCGATCGCGAGGCCCACCCTCGCGATATCGTCTTAGCCATCTAACCCCGCGCGTTCGTCGCGGGAATCGGCCTTTTGAAGGAGAGCTTGAGAAATTCGCGAAAAAAATGGGGCCCGTCAGCCGCTTTTGTAAGCCAAGCCGTGCCTGGCTGGGCCGTTTTGGCATTTTTTGCTGGTTTCCACTTACTTTGGCTCAGATTCCGTGACGAAAAGCTCTACGTTTTTCCGAGGTAACACCACCCAAAACACCATAGGCGAATCGCGTTTAAACACGCAGTGAAGCTGGAGCGGCGTAGAACTGGCTCATGCATGGACAGATGGCCAAGAAACCGTTTTTCACCGCTAGTCATTAACGTAGGTTTCCAGGAACCGCGCTAATTTATGGAAATCGCTCTCCCGGTCGATGTAACGAACATTCGTCACCAAAGTCTCAGGATCAACGAGCGAATCAAAGGGGACGTAGTTTAGCTCCAATTGTCCAGAGACTGAGACCATGACGCCGTCCATCTGATTCTCCACCAATGCTCGGTACGCACCGACACCGAGTTGGCTCCCCAGCATCACGTCAAAGGCATGCGGGCTGGCGCATCGAGTTTCGTATCCCAACTGAATTCCTGTCACGCGACGCTCACGATTTGTTTGGCGTGCGTATTCCTCCGCGACGGCTTTGGCAAAGATGCGGCTCAGATTGATCTCGCTGATGGAGATATGCCCATGATCATCACGACTGACGCCCGCGACATAGTGCTCGGGCAGGAGTTCCGCCAAACCTTCCGCCATCACAATCACACCATAGTGCTTGCCCTCAACTTGCTCACGGGCGAGCATCGAACGCACGATACGATCAACAACCTTGTCCATATTCATGACATCGCGTTCGATCTCTTCACCTGACTTTGGGTCTTTGGCTTGCTCCTTCTCCAAAAAGCTCTCGGTTATATCCTCGATGCTGATGACCAGGCTGGCTTCTCCAGCAATCGCAGCTCCGTACGCCAGCCAGCCAGCACTTCGGCCCATCGTCTCGGTGAGAAAATAGCTAGAGTTTGCCTCAGCATCGGCTAGCAGGTTGCGAATCTCCGAGGCGAGGGTATCGACGGCCGTGAAATATCCAAAGGTAAAGTCGATCCCCATGTAGTCGTTGTCGATGGTTTTGGGCAGGTGGACAACGGGGATTCTTGGCGAGCCTTCGGGCAGAAAGTCCTGGAAACGGCGGAACTTATTGGCCGTTTTCAATGTGTCGTCACCGCCAATAGAAACCAAGGCATCAACGCCGAGCGACCGTAACGCCTCGTAGACCTGTTTTAGCGGAGCAGACCGCTCCGCGTCAGCAAGATGCTCCGGAGCGTGAACTTCTTTGCCTGGGTTTGTGCGGGCAGTTCCCAGCAAAACGCCCTGGGTGTTTCTCGTTCGCTTGAGCGTCTTGTGTGTGACGTGGATGTAGTGTTCGCCTTCGATAAGCGTGTTCTCGGCAGTGTAGTCGGCCAACCTCAGATAGCCGTTGAGGATGCCGATCACTTCGATGCCGTTCTTTAAGAATGACACGGCGGCTGTCGAAATCACGGCGTTAGCTGCAGGCGCTGGTCCGCCCGCAAACAAGATCGCCGCACGCCGAATACGCGTTTCTATCTGCTCGGGACTATCAAGAGTCGCCATCTTTCCCTCTGCAAATCGCGACGAGCGCTCACGGTCTCTGTTTGAATGTTGGAATCTCGGCAGGCCATCCTAAATCAAGCATGCAATCTGGAAAAGCGACTGAGATGCGAACTTATCTCGTGGTATTTGATGAAGTGTTGGTAAACAACCACCCAAGGAACAATGTGCCGGGAGGAACACAACTCGAAGTCTCACCGACTTTCGATGGGTCGGCTTGTCAACGCCCCCGACCAGCCCCTAGGATTCAGCGTGTTGTAGGCAAGCTTCACTGATAAATTCCTCCGTTCCCCAAACCATTTATATGAATTCGTCGCGCGTCGTCCCGGTTTCTTTGGGCGCTGCAAGCTATGAAATCAGGATTGCCCCCACTTCCTTGGGAAGTATCGCAGAGTGCGCTGACTGGTGGAAAGGCAGTTCTCAGGCGGTGATCATCACGGACGCCAACGTGGAAGTCCCTTATGCGCGGCAAGTGGCTGAGGCTCTTGCGGAAGACCTGGAAGTTCACCTGCTGGTTGTTGATCCCGGTGAACCGTCGAAGTCAACGGCCACCGCCGTCGCACTGTGGGAATGTTTGCTCGAGACAGGCATCGATCGTAAGACTGTCGTTCTTGCTGTGGGTGGAGGTGTGATCGGAGACCTGGCAGGTTTCATCGCGGCGACTTTCGCCCGCGGACTACCGTTTGTGCAGATCCCCACGTCACTCCTGGCCCAGGTCGATAGCTCCGTTGGTGGAAAAGTTGGTATCAACCTGCCGGCAGCCAAAAACATTGTGGGGGCATTCTGGCAACCGCGCGGAGTGCTGATCGATCCGGACGTCTTGGAAACGCTTCCACCACGGGAGTATCAAAGTGGCCTCGCGGAAGTGGTCAAGTATGGTGTCATCCAGGACGTGGAGTTCTTCGCATGGCTGGAAGGGAATGCCCAGCCGATCAATGCTCGCGAGAATGGGCCCTTGGTGCACGCAATCGCGCGGTGCTGCGAATTGAAAGCCGAGGTTGTGGCCGAAGATGAGCGTGAGGTCACTGGCCACCGCGCCATCCTGAACTTCGGCCATACGTTCGCTCATGCGATTGAGACCGTGACTGAGTATGGGCAATTCTTGCACGGTGAAGCTGTGGCGATTGGCATGGTTCAAGCCGCACAGCTTGCCGAACGTATGGGGCGTGTGGACGCTGAGTTCACGTCCCGATTGAAACAATTGCTGACAATCTTTGATTTGCCAACAGTTGCGCCAGCGGGACTGGACACTGATGAATTGATCAGCGCTATGTCCCGAGATAAGAAAGTTGAAGCTGGCCAGGTGCGTTTTGTGCTGCCGACCAAGCTTGGGCACGTTGAACTGACGAGCGATGTCGCGGAAGAAGATCTCCGCGCGATCCTGCAGACGAGAGGCTAAAGCCTGGGGATCATCTACAAGCCTTCAATTCGGTCCAGTTGCATGCTCAAGTGGCGAGTTCAGCGTGAATGGAGTGTCGGTCAAATCCTGACTATTGCACTCAACTCCCGTCACCTGCCTGCTGATCAGAAGCTTGACCAGCTGCGTCCCCCGAGGAACCACCTTGGTCCGCATCCTTATCCTTGTTGAGCTTTTCCTGGGCGTTGTCAATGACGTTGCGTCCCTTATCGATGGCCTTGTTGGTGTCGTTGCGTATCTTCTCGTTGTCAATCGAGATTTGTGTCTTACCATCTTCGGTGGTTTCGAATGAGATCCAACCGAAGTAGTACGCACCGAACCCGGCAGCGCCGAGCAGGATCAGACAGAAAAGAAAACCTCTCATCGAACTTCTCGCTCCAGAAACTCTATCGAGACATCGCCGATCAAAAGAACGAGCATAATTAGACCGCATTCCTCAATTGGCGACAATCTTGATTCGCACCCGGAAGCGTTTCGCGGATTCCTGAAAATCAACGGTTTTGCCATCAGAAGTCGAGCACAACGCCGCCCAGGAGCCCAATGACTATCACTGACGGCAGCTCGGGAGTGAGGCTCAAGCTCATTGCTTGGGATTGAGGGGGCAGCTTGTCTCCTGCTCTGTTGACTTTCGTGGTACCGGTCAACGCGGCACTGCTAGCTTCATGCATCATCGATGAGCGTCGAGTTGGCCGTTATCCCACCAGCGCGAAATAGTTCTTGACTGCGGCGTCAATCGCCTGCTTGGTTACTTCCGGCTGGGTTTCTTCAAAGTCGCAGAAGTTTTTCACCTGGTTGAGCAAGTCGCGGGGATGGCAAAACCGCATTGACCGACCGGGCGCACGATAATGCCGATCGACCAGGTAGTCCACCATCGGAGGAGGGCAGCTCAGGGCCAGGTCCTTGGCCATCCGCAGGAATAGCTCGCGGAATTGCGGCTCTGTAGGATCTTCCACAATGATCTTGTAGGGAATCCGCCGCAGAAAGGCCTCGTCCACCAGGTCACGGGGTTCCAGGTTGGTTGAGAACACAATCAACTGGTCAAAAGGGACCTGAATCTTCCGCCCCGAGGTGAGGTTGAGGAAGTCGAACCGTTTTTCCAATGGCACAATCCAGCGGTTGAGCAACTCGTCAGGCTGCATTCGCTGCCGGCCGAAATCGTCAATGACCAAAGTGCCGCAGTTGCTTTTGAGTTGGAGCGGTGCTTCCGCGATGCCGGTGGAGTCAATGATCTTGATCTCCAGGTTGTCCATGGTGAGTTCGCCACCGACAACGATTGTTGGCCGCTTAATGCGAATCCAGCGCGCGTCGATCTGCGCCGGCTCGAACTCCGTCATGATTTCATCCATCGGCGCGGCTTCGTGACTGCTCGGATCGTACAAACGGACGATCTCGCCCCACATGCTGATTGCCCGAGGGATCCATACATATTGACCGAAGGCACGGGTGATCCGTTCCGCGATGCTGGTTTTCCCATTCCCCGGAGAGCCGGAGAGAAACAAACCACGGCCCGAGTTTGTCGCTTGGCCAAGCTGCTTGAGAACCTCTGTCTTGAGGACAAGTTCTCCCAGCGCATTCTTAAGATCGGCCAGCCTTGGCGACTGTTCAGTCACGGTCTGCGCGGCGACGCTACCAGCATAGTCCGCCAGCGGAACTGGCGCGGCGCCGTAGTAGGTGCTGCTCTTGTTGTATCGCAGCGCTTTTTCACAGCCGGCGTCGGTCGGCTCGTAGACGTAGTCCGAAAGCGGGCCTGCGGCCTTGAACAAGACGAGCCGATCTTCCTTAAGTTGATAGAGGAAATCCTCAATCAGGCCAAAGGGGAGTTTGATCTGGTCGGCGATATCCCGTCCTGTTGCCCTTCCATGGCTGAGCAAGAACTTGAGGATCAAGCCTTCAAGTTCAGCTTCAGAAAGTCCGGATTCTCTCAGCGAGCGCGGCGCCAAGGGAACATGCTCTCCTCCGGGACGTGGCTGACCGCGAAACGGGCTCGAACCTTGATCCGCGCCCGGCTCCCATTCACTGCGGGAGCGAGCGGTGGCTCCACGTTCATTTTGGAAGCGTGCTACAGCATCGCCGGAGGCCAAGCTACGCTCGGCATGCTGATCGCGGTTTTGCAGTTCCGTGTCCTTGAGAATGGCCTGAACCTGATTGCGAAGTTGGTGATCTGTCGATTCTAGGATCGACTCTGTTGTTGGGCTGTGAGTCATGGCGAGATGTGTAGGCTTTTTGAGAATAATAGCGCGTAACGTTGCGCGGCAGGTTGGCAGTTAAGGTGCCTTCACGGCGTTGTCCAGCTCCAAGCCAATAATCAGTGGTGGAAGGCACACGCCCATCACAAACCTACTACACGAATGACCCGTGTGACCGTTGTTTGCTGACCTGCTCGCTAATCTATCTCGGGTGATTCTCGTTAGGTTCTCGGCGAGCCGTTACGACCGGTTGGACCGCACCTCCCCAACTTCAGACGACCGGCAAATCACGTGGAGAGGCAAGCGATTTACTTCCCTGTCTGAGTGGCTATACTCGCGGCCAATTCTCACAGCCTATAGAAACATCCAACGGGCGATGAACATTCCGAGGGCACGGGCGGAACACCGAGAATTGGGCGACCTCCTTCCGTAGCTCGTTTGCTCTGGAGTTCTTTGCCGAGCCAATCGTTCCCAAAAGATCACCGTTGGTCGGTTGTGATACGTGCTGCCTTGGCAACAGGCGGCCTTGTGGAGTTGGCGAACGTGAATGACAAGACTGTATTGGGTGTGCCCACGGAATGAATGTTGTGCTCCATCAGCCGGAGATTCCTGACAATACCGGCAGCATTGGACGAACGTGTGTGGCGACGGGCGCCAAGTTATGGCTCATCCGACCGCTCGGCTTTCAGATTGATAACGCCCGCATCCGTCGCGCTGGCATGGACTATTGGAACCACTTGGAGTGGGAAGTGGTCAATGATTGGGCGGCGTTGAAGGCACAATTGGCAGAAAGCCGGATGTGGCTCTTCAGCAAGACAGCCACAAGGGAATACACCGATGTCGAGTATGCCGCGGGCGACACGCTCGTCTTCGGCTGCGAATCTCAAGGCTTGCCACGAACGCTGCTGGATGAACATCCTCAACAGTGCTTGCGAATCCCGATCGAATCCGAAGCGCGCAGCTTGAACCTCTCCGTCGCCGTGGCTGTGGCAGTTTACGAAGCTCGCCGGCAGGGCGCGATCCACTCGAGATAGCAGCTCGTTGGGGTCGCCTGGCAAGGTGAGGGTCCCGGAGAGATTTTCGAATCGCTGCGTGAAAGCGCTTTGATTGGGGAGCCGCTCTAGGTTTTCTCGCTTCTCTGGTGCAGGCGAGAAGCAGTACACGAGCGTACCCGTCTGATTGCTGTTTCGCTCGTCCGAACGGACGCTGTCGAGT
>JALCBR010000068.1:0-15973 GCA_028066245.1 Pirellulales bacterium
AAACGCTTCATTCCCAGCAATTAACCAGCAACGGGACCGCAAACATCACCGACAATCCCGACGTTAAGTTCAGCAGCATGTTAACCGTCAACCCCCTATGGCGCTCGGCAGCGCGCAGGGCAGCGCGAAACACCCTTCAAATTTGACCAATGTCAATTTCGCCCGTACGCCTGAGAGCATGACGTGTGGGCCCCATCGGGGGATGACTGGCAACGTCCGTCCGGGCGAGCGAAATAGCAATCAGGCAGATACTCTAGCTCCGGTTCAAGCCAGGCTTGCATCAATTCCCGTAAAGAATCGACGCGACGAGTCCGCCCGGAAGCGAATCACGTAGGTTCACATCCACAGCCTGGATAAGATCAGATGCCGAATGAAAGCTTTCTCTCGTAATCAGGCGTCTTCTGGGCGAATCAACGCACCCAACACAATGCCGGCCATGATGAAGCTGCCCAGGTAATACACGGCCAAGAAGAAATAGTGCCCGATGTCCTGATGGTACCAAATGATATCACGGCCCAGGATGAAGACCGTCATTGTCAGGCCCATCGCGATCACAAAAGACACGCGTGATCCAATCGATTTGATCGCCGGTGCCGCAATCCGCAACAGGCTGCCTAACAAGAATGCTGTGAACAGCATGTGCGCGAAGCCGATCCCGTAAGTCATCATCTCGTTATCTTCGCCTTGGGTACTATAGGCAACGATCATGAACGGGCCGTCCGCCGCCTTCTGCTTCGTCTCGTTTTTCTTCTCCTCAGTGGAGAAGTCTGGGTTCGGGTAGAGATACATACCGCTTGAGGAATCCTTCATCGCATCAAGCATGCTCGTCTCCACTTCTTGTGGAAGGGATTGATACGGCGTAAACCTCCCGAGCTTGTCGGACATTGTGGCGGCGACGATTCCCCAAACCACAAATCCCCACGCGAACATCAAGATCGCGGACAGAATCGAGCCCAAAATGACACGTATCATAGGACGGTGTTTCCTGAAGAGAGAAGCACAACAGTAAGAGAACGGAGCTGCCTCGTGCGCTCGAAAACGATTCACGCATGCCCCTGGAAGCTCGGCCCCTAGGCCGTGCCCATGCATTTTGGCCTGCACCCTTAAGATAATTTGCCCCGGGGACGATTGCACGACGATTTCACGGTGGCAGGGCATCACTGTGAAGATATTGTGAGGCTTGACACCGGGAAAACGTCTGCTGACAATCGACGCCTTCGGTTCACTCTCCGGGGAGACTCGCACCGAAACGGCTTGCCAAGCGGCGTTTTTCAGTAGGCGACTTGCTTATAACTTGGGTGTTGCAAAGGCTGTAGACACTTTATGCCGGTTGCCGTGACAGACAAACGCAGGGCCGCCAAGCTTTTCAAAGCGCTGGCAAGCGAATATCCAGACGTTGATTGTGCCCTGCATTACGAGAGTCCCGTTCAACTCCTCGTGGCCACAATTCTCTCCGCTCAATGCACGGACGAGCAGGTGAACAAGGTGACGCCGGCCTTGTTTGAGAAGTTTCCCGATGCAGAGAGCCTGGCGAAAGCGAGGATCTCAAGCCTAGAGAAAGCGGTCAAAAGCACGGGTTTTTTTCGCAACAAGGCGAAGAACATTAAGGCCTGCTGCACAAAGCTGGTTGAAGATTTTGGCGGGCAAGTGCCCGAGAAGATGGAAGACCTAGTCGGGCTTCCGGGTGTCGGACGGAAGACAGCCAACGTTGTCTTGGGGACGGCATTTCGCATCGCCAGCGGAGTTGTCGTCGACACGCACGTGAAACGGCTCAGCAATCGGATGGGATTAAGCGCACAGTCTGACCCCGTCCGCATTGAGCGAGATCTGATGGAAAAGCTCCCCAAGCAGGAATGGATTGACTTCTCCCACCGCATGATTCGCCATGGCCGTCGGGTGTGCAATGCGCGCAAACCCAAGTGTGAGGAATGCGTCGTGGAGAAATGGTGCCCAAGGATTGGCGTCAAGCAGACCGCGAACAATGGGTGATGTGTAATCTCTTCGCACATCGATAACCGGACAATTCCATTTCTCATGTCAATGCGAGTCTCCGCATGATCCTCTCCGGGCACGAAATTCGCCGTCACCTGGGTGAGCGCATTCACATCGACCCTTTCGATGAATCGCAACTTAACCCCAACAGCTACAACCTGACTTTGCACGATGAGTTGATGGTTTATGAGGAGGTTGTGCTGGACATGCGGAAGCCCAATCGCGTGCGTCGGCTGGAAATCCCTGAGGAAGGGTTGGTCTTGCAGCCAAGCCAACTCTACTTGGGGCGGACTGTCGAACGCACCGAGACCGACGGGTTTGTTCCCATGATTGAAGGCCGCTCCAGTGTTGGTCGATTAGGGTTGTTTGTTCACGTCACCGCTGGCTTTGGCGATGTCGGCTTTCGTGGCTATTGGACGCTGGAGATGTTTGCCGTTCAGCCTGTGCGCATCTTTGCCAACGTGCCTATTTGTCAGATCTTCTACCATGAGCTGACGGGAAATTTCACGGAATACGCTAGCGATAAGTATCAAAACAATCATGACATTCAGCCCAGCATGTTGTTCAAGGAACTAGCGCCTCAGACTGTGTATGATCCCCAGATGCAGTTGGAGTTTGGCGTTGAGCGGCCGCAAAATTGACGGCGCACCTGAACGGACGCGAAACCTCAGCCAAGGCGTAGGCAAAACAAAGCATGGAAGCCCCTCTGGCCTGTTTCGCCCCACATGGCAAAAGGATGTTTCACAAGCTTGGCCAATTTGTCGCGCGCCATCCGCTTCTGGTCATCGCAACGTGGCTGATCATTGTCCTCGGACTGCGGATTGTTGCGCCGCCATGGAACCAGGTCACGCATGACGGTGATTCCGGGCAATTGCCAGAAGGGATGACCAGCGTTCAAGCGCAACGGCGACTTTCTGAAGCTTTTCCCACGGAGAAGGCGCAAAGTGAATGCGTTGTCGTGATCGCCGGCTTGATGGATCGGCTGCGATTTGACGATCCCCGCTCGCCTCAACAAGAAAGCGACGCGGAAGCAATCCGTGACCTCAACGGAAAGCTCCGTCGGCAGTTTGCAGAGCATGAGTTTGTTGTCGCCTATTGGCCACCGGTTGATGAACAGGCGAAAGAGGAAGAAGTCTTTGCAGGGCGGTTGCGCTCCCCTGACGGATGGGCCGCAGCCATTCTCATTAAGACCAATCAGGACTTTTCGGCAGTCGCGTTGACAAAGTTCGTCAAAGAACTCAACGACTCGGTGAATGAAATCATTAGCAAGCCGAGCTTTCCCGCTGACCGCCTCCGCGTGAGCGTGACGGGCTCCGCCGCGATTGGGAGTGACATCTTAACCAGCGCCGCAGAAAGCTTGCGCAACACGGAATTGGTCACAATCTGCCTAGTGTTAGTGATCTTGTTGGCCGTGTATCGAGCCCCGGTGTTAGTGCTGATTCCCCTGTTGACTATCGGCGCGTCAGTCGTGGCATCCACGGATCTGCTGGCGATCGCAGCGAGGTTTTCTCAGCAAAACTCAGCCTGGTTCGACTTCAAGATATTCACAACCACGCGGATCTTCATCGTCGTCATCTTGGTGGGGGCGGGCACAGACTTTTGCCTGTTCTTGTTTGCCCGCTTCCGCGAGACGCTACGTGGCGGGGTTGAGTCAGCAACGGCCATCGCGGACTCGTTGGGAAATGTAGGGCACGCACTGCTTGGGAGCGCGCTGACCACCATTGTGGGTTTGGGCATGCTGTTTTTTTCTGATTTCGGCAAGTTCCGCAACAGCGGTCCCGCGCTTGGCGTTTGTATGTTGGTCGCACTCCTGGCGTCTGTGACGCTGGCTCCCGCGCTATTGAGACTCACTGGGCGGTTTGTGTTCTGGCCGTTTGGAATGGGAGAAGTCAATCGACAAGACCAATCTAACGCGTTGAATGTGTCAGGGCTTTTTGGGCGACTTTGGAAGGCCGTCGCCAGGCAGATCGTGGCCAGACCGGGATTTGTCATGGTGGCAACATTGGTAGTTCTGGCTCCGTTTGCCTGGCTGGGCGCCAATGTTCGGACGACGTTCGATCTGCTCAGTGAGCTTGATCCCGACCGATCCAGCGTTCGTGGAGCCAGGATGCTTAATCGGCATTTCCCGCCGGGCGAGGGAAGCCCGATCACCATTGTGGCGACGTTACCTGCTGCTTTGGACACTGAGAAGAGCTTCAGTCCCGGCGTTGTGATGTTGCGAAACATGACGCTGTATCTGGAATCGCAACCCGGCGTGCGAGGTGTGCGAAGTTTCGCTTCACCACTGGGTGAACCTGTGGCCCGCTTTGGAGCGTTTTCCGGGACGGAATTGCTCACTGCACGGCGAAAGACGGCAGCACACTATCTTTCACCGGTTGCTCCCTGGACAAACCGCGTGGCCAGATTTGAAGTGATCGGCGCGTTCGCGCCATTTTCCGACGAGAGCCGCGAGTTGCTCAGAGAGATTCGAGAAAACCTGGCAAAGATTGCCTCAGGAGAACGGTTCACACCACCTGGGCATGAGCTTCCTCCCTCCGTTGATTCCGAGATGTCACCGCCGGATGAGCCTGGAATCAAGGATCAGTTGCCGGCGGGAATCAGCAACGTCATGGATGGTCCGCTGGAGTCAATTGAAGTCGCTCCCTCGGATGTTCATCCTCTCCTGGATGACATCCTTGATTTGCCTGAGGATCCACCTTCTTTCTCCGGCCAGGCCAATGGGGAAAACCAAGACGAAGAACAACAGCCTGTCGAGCTGACAGTGGGCTGGGAAACAGATTGGCAGAACGCGGAGTTCGCTTTTTCCGGGGCGACAGCCGCGAGTTCGGACCTTCAGGAAGTTGTCACGAGCGACACTTCGCGGATCAAGATTCTCAGTGCATTGGCTGTGTTATTGGTGTTGTTGGCTTTGCTCCGGCGTCCCGTGATCTCCGTTTTTCTAATCCTCTCAGTCATCTTTAGCTTCTTGGTGACCATCGGCGCCACAGAGTTGGTGTTTTCCATCGCCTACGGTCAGGAGTACTTAGGGCTCGACTGGAAAGCGCCGATCTTCCTGTTCGTAATCCTGGTCGCCATTGGTGAGGATTACAACATCTACTTGATCACACGCGTGTTCGAAGAACAATCGCGCTTGGGACCAATGGCAGGGTTGCGCGAAGCGGTCGCCAAGACGGGAGGAATCATCTCTTCCTGTGGAATCATCATGGCCGGCACGTTTGTATCCATGATGAGCGGCACGCTGCGCGGCATGTTGGAACTGGGCTTCGCGCTCTCGCTGGGCGTGCTCTTGGATACGTTCGTCGTTCGCCCGATCTTGGTGCCCGCATTCCTGGCATTGTTGGAACGCTTTCGCCAACGTGGCAAATTGGGCTGGACGTCTTGAGGTTGATTCCTGACCGGCGCAATTTTTCGCGATTGGTTAACCCTTGGCGGCTTTGATGCGTGCGCTCATCCGCGATTTGAGACGCGCGGCCTTATTGGGGTGAATGGTGCCACGTGCGCCGGCTTTGTCCAATTTGGAGCACGTTTCACGAAAGGCCGCTTCCGCTGTTTCGATTTCATTATTCTGCAAAGCTGTATCGACCCGGCGGAGATGAGTGCGAACAACCGACTTGATGGCGCGGTTTTTCGCGCGACGGTCCAGACTTTGACGCAATCGCTTCTTAGCGGCTTTCGTATTCGGCATTGATCTGAGTCACCTGGGGAACAGTCCGTTGATTCAAACCCAGACAGGCGAGGACTAAATCCGCCCATCCCGGAGAATTCGCCAGTATGAGGGATGCCGTAAATCCTGTCCAGGGGGGAGTTTGAAGGTCTTGGTTCTTGACGGACGTCGCTGTCAGACCTACTGTGGAAGTTTGAATTGCCCCGGCGAAGGATGCCCTGGATTCACGTCGAGATTCGCCCCTTTCTCAAACTTTGGAGTGCTCCAGTGGCCAATCCAAAATGCAAACACTGCGGGGCAGAGTGCGTCCCCCGTGATACCCTGTTTGGCCATATCGTCAACTGTGTTATCTGCGGGCAGCGATTCATCGAAGCCCCCCGCTCTAACACAAAACCGGGCGGTCAGATCATTTGCTCTCACTGTGCCCAAGTCAACCCGGTGGAGATGGCTGTCGCCGGGTCCATCCTGGCGTGTCATGCCTGCGGTGGCCAGTTTGCAGGGCCCGTCGCGTTGCCGCCGGCGCCTCAAGGTCGACCGGGCCATTGACGCCACAATGTCATTCAAGGAATGCCATTCACGGAAGAACACATGACAAAACACATCTTCGTCACTGGGGGAGTCGTCAGCTCTTTGGGCAAAGGGCTAACCAGCGCGTCCATCGGAATGTTGCTGGAACGGCGGGGATTGCGGGTGCGAATGCAGAAACTGGATCCCTACATCAATGTGGATCCGGGAACGATGAGCCCCTACCAGCACGGTGAAGTCTATGTGCTGGATGACGGTAGCGAGACCGACCTGGATCTGGGGCACTACGAGCGGTTTACCAACAGCCCGCTTACGCGCGACTCCAATTGGACCACCGGTCAGATCTACCTGTCCGTGATCGAGAAAGAACGCCGTGGCGAATTTCTCGGCAAGACGGTGCAAGTTATTCCGCACGTCACGGATGAGATCAAAGCTGCGATTGCGAAGCTGGCGACGCCAGACGCTGATGTGGTGATCACGGAAATCGGCGGCACTGTCGGCGATATCGAAAGCCAGCCGTTCCTGGAGGCTATCCGCCAGTTCTCGCTCGATGTCGGTCGCGAGAACTGTATGTATATCCATCTCACGCTGGTCCCGTATCTGAAAGCCGCCGGCGAACTCAAGACCAAACCCACGCAGCATTCGGTCGGACAGATGCGGGAGATCGGCATTCAGCCCGATATTCTCATTTGCCGCACGGAGCGCAGCCTGTCGCTGGACGATCGGCAAAAGATCGCCTTGTTCTGCAATGTTCCGGTGGAATGCGTGATCGAAGAAAAGGATAAGGACTTCTCCATCTATGAGGTTCCGCTCAGCCTTGTCGATCATGACTTGGACGATTTGATTGTGGATCGGCTGCAAATTCGGACCGATAAGCTGGAATTGGATGATTGGCGCGGCTTGTTGCATGGCTTGAGAAATCCTCAGCACGAAATCTCGATTGCCGTTGTTGGCAAGTACGCGGAACACCGCGATGCGTACAAATCTATCTACGAATCGCTTGACCACGCCGGCATGGCCCATCACGCGCAAGTCCGCATTCAGCGGATCCAAAGCGAAAGCGTCGAAAGCGAAGGTCCCGAACGTTTGCTGGCCGGATATGACGGGTTGCTAGTGCCCGGTGGGTTTGGTGAGCGCGGGATTGAAGGTAAAGTAGAAGCCATCCGCTTTGCCCGCGAACGGGAAATCCCGTTCTTTGGCATTTGCCTGGGCTTGCAATGCGCTGTTGTCGAATTCGCTCGGAACGTGGCCGGCTTGAAAGACGCCAATTCTAGTGAGTTTGACCGTGAAACGCCGCATCCCGTCATCTGCTTGCTGGACGAACAACGAAACATCACCAACAAAGGCGGCACAATGCGGTTGGGTGCCCAGCCATGCCTGCTGGTAGAGGGCTCGCGATCTCGGGACTCATATGGAAGAGAAGAGATCAGCGAGCGACATCGCCATCGCTATGAGTTCAACAACACCTATCGCCAGCAGTTCGCGGCCCACGGTTTGTCTGTGGCGGGCAGCAGTCCCGATGGAAAGTTGGTCGAGATTGTCGAGATGCCCGATCATCCCTGGTACGTGGCCGTGCAATATCATCCGGAGTTCAAGAGCAAGCCCACGGCCGCGCATCCACTTTTTTCCGGCTTCGTCGCTGCCGCAATCGCTCGCCGAGGACAGCGAAAGACAACGGGTGACAACTCGCCAGAAGACGCTGCTCGCACACCGGATGAAATCCCGCGGTAGCGTTCCTGCTTCTGCGTAGAATCGCCAAAGCCGGAATGCCGTGCGCTAACGCCAGGACAAGCAGTTCTACTTTGCCAACTCCATGAAGCGGGACTCACGGATGACCGTGACTTTGATTTCACCCGGATACGTGAGTTGATCCTCAAAAGCTTTAGCAATGTCACGGCAGATCTTGGCGGCGGTGGCGTCATCTGCCTCCTTGGCATTGGCCAGAACGCGCACCTCTCGGCCTGCTTGAATGGCGAACGCTTGTTGAACGCCTTTGAAATTCGTGGCGATTGATTCCAGTTCTTCCATCCGTTTGATGTAGCGTTCCAGCGTTTCCCGACGTGATCCAGGGCGACTGGCACTGCAAGCGTCCGCAGCGGCGACAAGGACCGTATAGGGATGGTCAATGCGGATGTCATCATGGTGGCCAAACGCCGCATGAACGACATCCTTGTTCTCGCCGTAGCGCTTCAACAGGTCAGCGCCAATCTTGGGGTGACCACCTTCCATTTCATGATCGGCCGCTTTGCCCAGGTCATGCAGCAGCCCGCAGCGGCGAGCCAGCGCTCCATCCATACCCAGTTCCTCGGCCATCATGCCGGTCAGAAAGGCGACCTCGATGGAATGTCGCAGCACGTTCTGGCTATAGCTTGTGCGGAACCGCAACCGCCCCAGCAAGTGGATGATCTTTGGATGGAGCCCCTGCACGTCCGCTTCCTGGGCAGCCTCCTCGCCGGTTTTCTGCAGGACAGATTCCAACTCGGCCTCGGTCTCGGCCACAATCTCCTCAATCCGTGATGGGTGAATCCGCCCATCAGCAATCAGCTTTTCCAGCGCGATGCGGGCAACCTCACGGCGAACCATGTCAAAGGCGCTGACGATAACGACACCGGGCGTGTCATCAATGATCACATCGACGCCGGTCGCCTTCTCAAAAGCGCGGATGTTTCGTCCCTCGCGACCGATAATCCGCCCTTTCATTTCATCGTTGGGAATATCGACCGTGCTTGTCGTTGTCTCGGCAGTATGCGCTGCGGCATAGCGCTGCATGGATGTGACCAACATTTCGCGCGCCTTGGCGTCGCAACGTTCGCTCAGCTCTTTCTCGTGCCGCAAGATGAGAGCGCCGGCTTCTTGTTGAAGTTCAGACTCCAGTTTGGTGAGCAGCATCGATTTCGCCTCGTCCCGGCTTAAACCGCTGATGCTCATCAATTGGCGGCGTTCCTCCTCAATCATGCCTTCGAGCTTCTCTGTGCGTCCCCGATAGGAGTTGATCTGCTCGGTCAACTTGCGTTGGTTTCGCTCGACCATTTGCTCCTGCTTGCGGAGTTGCTCATGCTGCTGGTCCAGGTGATCCTGGCGCTTGTCGAGCGTTCGCTCCCGGTCATGCAATTCCCCTCGCGCAGAGGCCAATTCGCGCTCGCCATCGGCCTTGATTTGGATGGCCTTTTCCTTGAGTTCAAGCTCCGTCTCTTTGCGGAGGTTCTCCACATCGCGCGTACCCTGGGCGCGAATATCATCAGCTTCTTTGGCGGCGTCTTTCTTCCGCAAGTGGTCAAGTACTTTGACCAGCATCACCGCGAGTCCGGCCGAAATGATGGCCGTGACAATGATAGTCGTTGTTGTTCCCACGTATGCTCCCCTCGGCATTAATGACCGCGAGGAACTTCGGTTGACAGTAGCGTATGCCGGGGATCAAACCGTGGAATGCGCAAGCAAATGAGGAGAGCCTCCTGGCTCCGCTTGCGAAAAACGTTCTTGCGAAAGCCGTTGTTCCAGGCGGTCGCTCAACCGGGCTGGAGTCAACGTGCCTGCGGCCGTTGAAGGTGGCGTTGACAAACACTGAGGTGAAGACAAGAACTCGGCCAATTCAACAAGGTTTCTCAGCAGCAGGATTGAACTGACCAGGTGGACTTCAGATAGGCACGGAACGTCCACAGCACACCGTCGAGGCGTGCCTGGCCGCGCTACGTGGTCCTCAACTACGCCTCCCTCGCCCTCAAACGCCGAAAGCCGACAAACCCCACGGACAAGCCCGAGTAGGCAGCGGTGGATTGAAATGAAGAGGAACGCAATCATGCCAATGGCCATTCGCAGTTTTTGGACCTGGAACCCCAGGCCCTTTCCACTTTTTGGTCCTCGCAAACCCTTCCTGGGCAACGAAGTCACTCGATGTGTATGATACTTACCGCTGACGGAAGCCAGCTCGCTTCACGGTGAGCCTGCCCGTCTTTCTAGCTGCGTCAGCGCACAACATTCCTGAACCAAATCGTAGCGAAACTTCGCCAAATCGCAACCTGGATCACGCTCTACCCCCTCGTGCAAGAGGATAGCGCAAGCAACCCCGTTCCAGGTACCGCGAGTATCGAGATCCAAGATGCCGTTGCAGACAACTGCTAGAAGCCAACACAGATAGATTCGCCATGTCGTCGCCCAGCGGTCATGCCTTGTTAACTGCGATTGAGCAATTGTGGCCGGTTGTTCACTGGCGAGACGTGAGTGTGATGGTCGGAGTTTCAGGCGGCGCGGATTCCGTCTCGCTTTTGTGCGGCTTGGATCAATTAAGGAATGCGGTTGATGGGAAGGGAGGACTGCTGGTTGCTCACTTCCACCATGGCACCCGAACTTCGGCTGATGCGGATTTAGAATTTGTTCGAGAGCTAGCCCGGCAGCGGAAGCTGCCGTTTGTATCGCATCGACACATCAACACGGGCGGAGCTGTGCCAGGGGGCGATGGAGTATCGAATGCCGATAATCCCAAGATCGATACGGCGGAAGAATCACTTCGTAATGCCCGCTACTCCTTCTTCAAGCGGGCTGCGGCGGAAGCAGGCACGCGCTATCTGGCGCTGGCGCACACGGCCGATGATCAGGCCGAAACCGTGTTGCATCGCATCATCCGCGGTACAGGTCTTCGCGGAGTCGCAGGAATTCCTTTCACGCGCATGCTGAGTCACGGAATCAGCGTTGTCCGCCCGTTGTTGCAGGTGAGTCGAAAAACGGTTCTGGACTATCTGCGACATCTCGGCCAGGAATTTCGTGAGGACCCTTCAAACGCTCAGCTTGATTACACACGGAACGCGATTCGCCACGATCTCCTGCCAAGCTTAGAGGAGCGATTCAATCCCCGCACTCGTGCGGCACTGCTGAGGCTTTCCGCACAAGCGGCAGAAGCGAACACAGCGTTGGGAGAACTTGCTGACTCTACGTTCGACTCGACGGTGCGCCTTGCTGCCACAGATTGTGAAGGAGTCAGCGTCACGGTTAACCGTCGTGAGTTGGCAAAATTTCCCGACTTTGTAAGCCGATTGGTGTTTATGCAGATTTGGGACCGCTGCAATTGGCCTCAGCAGGCGATGGGCGATGCCCAGTGGCGACGCCTGGCCGCGTTGGCACATCAGAGTATTCCCAACGGCGGATCCATTGTCGAAACGATGCCTGGCAACATTCGCGTGCAAGCCACCGCTGACAAGATTCAGCTTCGCCAGGGTTTAAGCGGTGATTAGCTGATGGTCTTCATACCACCAAATGCGTACGCTGACCGACTTGTGCTGCCTTGAGGTGTGCCCGGTCAGCGGCGAACGGGACGAACTTGACCAACGACATTTCACCCGTACGTGTGAAGGTGGCCGATGAAGCCCGTCGCGCGTTGCCACATCGAGACTTCACGTTACCCGCGTTAAGTGGAACCGGATCGACGTAAGCTTCCATGACAAAATTGGCAAACGCTCTAATCGACCGCCGCGTCAAGCGAGAGGAGCATGACATCATCGGCCGTTTCAAATTGCCCATCCGGTCCCAGCGAGAGGATCAAGTAACCCTTAGGCAAGGGAACGTATAAGATACTCTGCCCCCATCGATCATGGAGGTTGGCAATCAACGTCTGCCCATCCTGGAATGATGGCAAGTGGTCGTTTGATTCCCGCCAAACTTCAATCCGGCTTCCGGCTCTGTGGAGCGGTGTTTGTTCCATGAGTCGGCGAAGTTTGCCATCGGTGTCATCGTCCAGTAGATACGTGGCGTAAACGGCAAACGATAGCGCGCCCAGCACTAGCGTTCCCAATCCTCCCGTCACCACGCCGATGATCGCGTGTTTGAATGGGCGATGCTTGAGCGCCAACAACGAAATCATCAAGCCCAGCGGCGCTAAGATTCCGCATGTAAGAACTGTTCCCACCACGGAGATGACGGCACCGATGGTTCCCAGTGAAACCTCGCCGCGCTTGGTTGTCGCTTCCGTTTGCACGACGGAAGATTCAGACTTGGCCGCGGGCTGGAGTGACTTTTCAGTCATTGTGCTTTGATCTCAGAATTTCCTCGCAATGGGCGCTCAAGGATGCGCCTTGAGCGAACAGTCAGAGCGACTCTAAAACGCGGACAAAGCGCCAGACTTCATGGAATGTGTTGTACAGCGGCATGGGGGCGATGCGGACAACGTTCGGCTGACGGAAGTCACCGACCACGCCTGCCGAACGCAACGCGGAGAACAACTCCTGCGGTCGATCGTGCACATACAGCGAAAGTTGGCAACCGTGCTGTTCAGGTTCCGCCGGCGTAATGATTTCATATCGGTCAGAACCTAAACGTTCAATCAGCCAACGAGCATAGCCGGTCAACCTCAAACTTTTCTCTCGCAGCTTGGGCATGCCTGCCTGTTCAAAGATCTCGAGTGAAGATGCGACCGGCGCGAGTGAGAGAATCGGCGGGTTACTGATCTGCCACCCATCCGCAGTTGGCTGTGGAACGAACTCCGGCAACAACTGCATTTGGAACCGCGTCTCGGGATCGTTTCCCCACCAGCCGGCGAAACGCGGCAGGCTGGTGTCCTTCGCATGGCGCTCGTGGAGAAAACAGCCCCCAACTGACCCTGGGCCGGAATTGAGATATTTGTACGTACACCAAACCGCGAAATCGATGCCCCAATCGTGCAGAGCGAGTGGGATGTTCCCCGCAGCATGAGCGAGATCCAAGCCAAAGCATACGCCAGCCTGATGTGCACTGGCAGCCAGCGTCGCGATCTCGTGCGCTTGTCCGGTGTAAAAGTTAACGCCACCGAGCAAAACTAACGCCAGTTCGTGTTGATGGTCTTCAATCAACTGCTGCAGGTCGTCTAAATGCAACGTTTCTTCGCCGCTCCGCGGTCGGGCTTGAATCAAACTGTTGGCAGGATCAAAGCCATGATGGACTAGCTGCGACTTGACCGCATACGTATCGGAAGGAAACGAGGGGGAATCAATCAAAATCTTGTAGCGAGTCGGCGTCGGACGGTACAGCGAGACCAGCATCAAGTGCAGGTTGACCGTCAAACTGTTCATCAGCACAACTTCATCCGGCCGCGCGCCAATCAAGTTGGCCATCGGTTCAGCCAGACGCTCCTGGTAGCCATACCAGGGACGCGGGGTCTGAAAATGTCCTTCCACCGCAAGTGTCGCCCACTTGTCCATCTCTTGCGTCACGATTTCGCGCGTTTGCTTAGGTTGCAACCCGAGTGAGTTTCCGCAGAAATAGATCAGCGGATCACCGTTGGGATCACGCGGCAGAAAGAACTGCTCACGATACGACGCCAACGGGTCAGCTTGATCCAGAGCAATGGCATGAGATTCATCGGCAGAGAAGTACGTCATTGGTGGGCATCTACTCGTGGGGGCAGCCATCGCCATCTTGCTGTGGACCGTGGATTTCAAGAAAGCTGAAATTGTTCCCGCGGTAGATTCAAAAACTCAAGCGCGGTCCCAGCCAACAGACGATCCTTAGTCGCAGCGGAGAGGTCACTCATGGACTCAATCAATTCGCCAGCTTGAGCCTCGCCGAGAGGGAATGGATAATCTGAGCCCAACGCTAAACGTTCGGGAGAAAACAGATCAATTAAGTATCGCAAGGCGTTGGCGTCATGCACCAGTGTATCCAGATAGATTGAGCGGATATGTTCTCTGGGCGGCATGGATGTGTGCGGTGCACACAGATCAGGGCGAACCTTGAAACCCCGCTCCACACGCCCTAGCGTGAATGGGAACGCGCCTCCTCCGTGAGCAAATGCCAGCCGCAGCTTGGGAAACTTTTGCATCGTGTCGGAAAAGATCAATGAGCAGATTGCCAACGAAGTCTCTGCCGGCATGCCGACCAACCACCGTAACCAATACTTCCGCATGCGCTCTGCCCCCAGCATGGCCCAAGGGTGGACAAAGATGGCCATGCCGAGTTCCTCTGCGGCAGCGAAGATTTCGCGAAACCGCGGGTCATCCAAGTTGTGGCCGTCCACGTGAGTACCAATTTCCACGCCGGGAAGTTTCAGCTCGCGCTGGCACCGTTCCAGCTCATTGATTGCCCGTTGCGAATCTTGTAGGGGGATGGTTCCCAAACCGATAAATCGCTGGGGGTGGTCAGCAACCACCCCAGCAATATGGTCGTTGAGAAAACGCGATGTGTCATGCGCCGCGTGGGAGGGAGCCCAGTAGTGAAACAGAACGGGAACGGTGGATAAGACCTGCGCGGAGACGCCCGCCCCGTCACACTCGGCAATGCGCAACAAAGGATCCCAACAATTGGGCTCAACTTCGCGAAACAACTCTCCGTCAATCAAGATCCTCGCCCCACAATCGCCTGCGTGCTCCAACTGTGCGAACCCCTCCATCCCAAACTGCTCACACCAGTTAGGCCAGGAGCTGGGAAGAATGTGCGTGTGCAGGTCGATCTTCAAGTGCGATCACCTTACTTGCCGCCAGAGATTGGCGAAACAATGCGGAAGGAACTTGCCAAAGATCCAACGGGACTGCAAGCCAACGCGGGAAGACAACTGGCGAACCTTCAACCAGCTACGCCTCCTGCACATGGCCACATGCCTTGCAGGTTCGGAGCTCTCGATTGGAATTGAACTCCTCAATCACCGGCTTGATTTGCGCGCCCAGATCTTCCATCTGAAATGACGGGTCAAAGAGCACCTCGTCGCAGCTTTCGCAGTACCAGCGAATGTGATCGTGCTGCCCAAGAGGCCGTTCACGCTCGATGACCAGTCCAACGGTATTGGCAGGGCGCTGCGGAGAGTGGGGGACATTGCCGGGCAGCATGAAGACATCACCCTGCTTGATGGGAATATCACGAGTTTGGTCGTTTTCTCTCACCCTGAGAACGATGTCTCCCTCAAGTTGATAGAAGAACTCTTCAGTGGGGTTGACGTGAAAGTCTTTTCGTTGATTCGGTCCACCAACCACCATGACCATGATCCCGCTATCGCGCCAGACCATGCAGTTCCCCACAGGTGGCTTCAACAAATCCCGGTGCTCGTCAATCCACTGGTGCAAGCTAAACGCCGCTGGCAATTGATCCATGATCCGCTCCAGAAGAACGAGGGAGCACAAAGTGTGTTTCCAGTCTGGTGACTGGTCCACTATGGCGTCACCGGTAGGGCGTCACCGGTCACACTTGTGGCGGCGCCATTGTTACGGCTTCACCATGGCACTTGTCAATGCAGGCGCGATTCTATCGCGGGAGCGAAGCGTTCGTCAAACGCGGCTCGTTCGACGCGCAACAGACCATTTCCGGCGACAACACCGTCTCAACGGCCAGCAAATCCAGTCGGCGGTCACTTGGCCCCATCCGGCAACACTGATTCTTTGCTTGCCGCCATCGCGTCCTGTGCCTCGCGGAGCAACGCATCGACTTCGTCCAGAGCTAACTCCTCAGGTTCCGTCTCGGTCAGGTCAGGCGAGGCTTCCTCTGCGTTTGTTTCTTGAACCTGTTGCTCGCCCGTTTCCTCTTCATCGACTGTTTCATCGGTTGCGGCTTCCGAACCCGTCGTCTCAGCTTCATTAAGGACCGGTTCCTTGCGCTCAAGTTCGACCTGGGCAGGCGATTCCTCTTCGGTGTCCACCTCTTGAGCTTGTTCTTCTGCCGGTTCCCCTTCGGCGACTATTTCATCGACGACGCTCTCTGAACCAATCACACCGGTGTCATCCAAGGCCGGCTCTTCCGATGGAGATTCGACTTGGGCATTCGACACTTCTTCTTCAGCTGCGTTTGTGTCTTGAACCTGTTGCTCGCCCGTTTCCTCTTCATCGACTGTTTCATCGGTTGCGG
>JALCBR010000068.1:16073-27466 GCA_028066245.1 Pirellulales bacterium
CTTCCGAACCCGTCGTCTCAGCTTCATCAAGGACCGGTTCCTTGAGTTCAGACTCGACCTGGGCAGGCGATTCCTCTTCGGTGCCCACCTCTTGAGCTTGTTCTTCTGCCGGTTCCCCTTCGGCGACTATTTCATCGATGACACTCTCCGAATCAGCCGCATCAGCTTCACCCATGGCTGACTCTTCCAATGCGGATTCGGCTGGGTCAACTGCTTCTTCTGAGGCGTTTGTTTCGTGGACTTGCTCCTCGCCCGTTTCCTCTAAACCTACTGTTTCATCAACGGCGTCGTCCAAATCATTGGCCTGCCCGGCTGTCTCATGGTCTTGGTTGGCCTCGCTTGAATCCGCTGGGATATTCGCTTTTCCTTCATCAGTGACTTCGCTTGAATCCTCTGAGAGTGATTCAGTACTTTCAACAGCAGTTGGCTCTGAGGTCGCGTCCTGTTGCTCGACGGCTGCATCAGTTGGCTCCGTCGGAGACTCTGCTTGCTGCTCCGCGTCGGTTTTTTCGGAAGTTGATTCTGGCTTATCCTCCGTCTCCGCTCCAAGCTCCGATAAGCTTGCTTCGCCCTCATTGGCAGTCAACTCAACCTTTCGCCCTTCGATCTCGTAAGCAATCCCTTCGATGAGTGTCGACTCGTTGTCATGCCAGAGTGCGGTGCAATTTCCACCGCGTTCCTTTGCAAATTCCAGCGATTGAGCAAGCCGGTCCAGATGCTTGTCCAGGCTCATATTCTTCTTGAGCGCAGTCGCGGCACAAGAAGCTGTAACTGTACAAGTGTCTGTGGATGAGCGAAATTCTGAAGCTTCAATGATCTGCCGAATTCGCTCAAGCGCGTGGGTTGCCTGGCGCGGTGTGGTATAGCCAACCAGCACGGCAAATCGCTGCCCCCCGACACGAGCCGCGTAATCGAACCCACGATCTCGCCGAAGCGAGTTTTTTATGATGACTCCGATCTCACGAAGCAATTGATCGCACAGCCGCGTGCCGATCTGCTGGTTGATCTGGGCCATGCCGTCAACATCAACGGCCATTAAGGTCGCCGCGACGCCGTTTTGGTCATCGGAGTCCCACCATTCCGCAATTGCGTTTTCCAACCCTGCGTAGTTGGCCAAGCCGGTCGACACATCCTCGCGAAGCTGGGGATTAATCTCAAGTTTCTCGCTCTTTTTGGTGACCGTCGCAAAACCCACCTGAATCGCATCGCGCAAGTTGTGGCAAGAATCGACTAGGCCAATAATTTCTCGCCGAACCTTGCTTGAGTTCTCAGCTGCGTCTCCCTCAACCGAAAGCACTTTTTGACAGCCAGATTCCAAACGATCTGTCGCTTGTTTCAGCAATTCATCAATTGGCACTCCCCGGTCGCTGACTTGCCCAGCGCCCTCAGGCAGCGACTCCATTTGCGTACAGGCGGCTTGCTGCTCGGCCATCCACGATTCGATCGCGCTCTTGCTCATCTCAAGCGCTTCGGAGAGGGAATCCTCATCCGCATTCTCTGCCTGATAGGCCTGTTCCGCAGCAAGCAGTTGACTGCGGAAGCTTTCGACATCCAATGTCAGGACACCAGAAATAGCTTGAGTCAACTCGCACTCTTCGGCGACATGGCCAATCGTTGCGTCAAAAGCGAGTTCGTTTGTGGGCGTGTCTTCCTGAGGTGGTTCTTCCTCGGGAGTTGGATCGGCCTGCTCGGGTCCGTCATCCCGCATTGCACTGGGATCAACTGCCTCGCAACTGGCTTCCTCATCTTCTGCGTCGTCCTCTTCAGGCAGCCCCTCAACACTTTCTGGCTCTTCAAGGCTGGAGGCCGGTTCAGCTTCTGCTGGCTTGGCCTGACTCTCGGGCGGTGGTGATGATTCCTCAGGCGAAGACGCGACAAAGCTGGCAGTCTCCCACTCGACCGGCTCTTGCTCTGACTCAGTCCGGCGCGCAATCCAGTTCGCGGCCGCCCAACCGAGGGCCACGTTCGCTCCGGCAAAGATCAGAAGTAGCAAATAGGTCAGCACGGTCGCTTCCGCTTTGTGGTGAAACTCTTCGCGAAAACGTAGCCCACGTGCGTCTCCATCCTGCTCACAGCCAGCAATTCTCACTGGAATCACCTTGCCCAACCCTGACAACCGTCAAAATGAGACGGCGAGGGCCGGTGTCATTGAGAACCGAACTGCGGAGTGGCCTTGCCAACAAATCCGCAATCGCCACATGCCGAGAAGCGCCGAGCGCTTTGCATTCCCGGCAATTGTCAATGAAGAAGAGGGTAGGTTAGCGCACAGCCGAGATTGCTGTGACTACTTCTTGGCAATATCGCTTGTGAGCGAGCGAACTTTGAGCAGGAACGCCTCCATGTCCGGGCAGCGTTCCTTAACGTCTTGCTGCAAGCACCAATGAATGGCGCTGGCAAGCTTGGGGTGGATGTCCGGCTTGACCTTGCGAATATCCGTCGGGAGTTTGGTGGCGTGATCCATGGCCGCAGCACCTGTCAGTCCGCGCGACCAGGGAAGCTCTGACGTGCAGATTTCGTACGCCGTCACGCCGAAGGCGAACACGTCCACCCGCGGACTGGTCTTTTTGCGACGGATAATCTCCGGCGCCATGTAGTTGGGATTGCCAGTGCGGTTCCCCTCCTGCATGAACTCCGGCTTGGCCGGCAGCGTCAATCCAAAATCGATCAGCTTCACCTTACCGGACGCCTTGTCCAACATGATGTTTCGCGGACAAATATCGCGATGGATGTAGCCAGCCTCGTGGACGGCCTTGAGTGCTTCAGCAATGTGGCGAATGGCAATCACGCGTTGGCCATTCAAGATTTTGTTTTGCTCAGAGTACAGCAGTGAGTTGAGCCCTGGCCCGTCAACAAATTCCATGACCAGGAAGTACTCATCGTTGGTCGTTTGACCGTGTTCAAAAGTCTCGACAATATTCGGATGAGAGAACGATGTTGCAATCACTCCCTCACGGGGCTTTTTGAGCCCCTTGAAACGTTCCTCAAAAGCGTCATTCTTTTTCTTGTCCAGGATCTTCAGGCCGACAATCTTGTCCGACTCTCGGTCCTTGGCCATATAGAACTTGGACATCGTCCCGGAGACGGCTTCACGCAGTAACTCAAACCGCTCGCGCACATTCACGCGGCGGCTTCGGCCTTTCTTGGCCGAACTCGAGGCAAACAGCGACTTGAAACTATCCAGAATCGGCATTTGCGGGCCTGGCAAGAGCAAGCGAAATGGAAGACACCAAGATGCCCAATATGGCATCTTGGTGGGCGAACGCCGAATGATGACTTGATTCCAATCTAATTCCGTCCTGCTGCGTCCACAAGAGATAGGCGTTGCTTGCGGTCAATGGCAATGAAGCCATTGATTGTGGACTCTCCCCCTCTGTCAGTCGCGGCATTGCGTACTGTCGCGTTGGTCATGCGTCACTCGAATGATTGAGAATCACATCCTTGGGTCGGTAGAACATCGCCAACGGCAAGAGTAGCAGACCTGTGATTCCAAAAATGAAGAACTTGGGAAGTTCCAAAGAGGCGAGCAGTTCACCACAAACTCCGTAAAACACCGCCGAGCCAATGATCGCGATCCAGTTGATGAGGTTCATCGTTCCGATCATCCGTCCCTTGAGATTTTCTGGCGGGCGGCTTTGCAGGTAAACCTGAATCGGCAAGGCAAACAATCCAGCGAAAACTCCCATCAGCACGAGCAAGAGTTGGCTGCCGATGCGCCCGAGCAAATGCGGCCAGATGATGACCTCTTCCGTGTCGCTCGTTCCTGGTGCCGCGAAATCATCCGCGGTTGCCATGACCGATGTTGTCACTTCAAGCCTTTGTGGAGTTACAGAACCGGGTAAGGAGATCACCACAAGGCAGATGATCAACCCCCACGTGCCAATCCGGACAAGACCAAATCGCACACGCCCTTTCGAGTACCAACCGCCGAGCACAAAACCAATGGCGATTCCGATGGAGCTTGTAGCGAGCAACATGCTTGTGTTGAAGTAGTCCAACCGGAATTGATACTTGCCCAACCAGTTGAATGTCATCGGCAAGGTGGCAGTGACAAACCAAAACAGCGAGTAGGCCACCAACGCCAAACAGAGTGGCTTGTCTCGCTTCAAGAGCTGAATCACTTCCTTATCTGCCGCGAAGGCCGCCCAGCTAAACGGAGCTCCCTGTTGCGCAACCGGAGTTCGCCGCACAAACCAACTGGTGGATGTGCCTACAACCGCAATGCCCACGCAGATCAACGACCCAAGCCACAGCGCATCATAAAACATGTCGAGCAGCTTTCCGCCGATGGCGACACCAACAATCAGCGCGATGAACGTCGTCATCTGAATGTCGCCGTTGAAGCGGGGCAGGTCTTCGCCACGGACCATCTCCGGCAAAATGCCATACTTGGCCGGCCCAAAGATTGTGCTCTGCAAGCCCATCAAGAAGAGAACGACAAACAGCAGCCAAGGCAAACCGTGAATCAAGTACAAGTCGTCTTGAATTCTCTCACCGCCGATCTCTACGACGATTTGGCGAACCGTGGGAGCGGCCATCCACGCGAACGTACCCGCTGCCGCAGCCATGACAGCAATCTCGAAGACTTTGCAGGCAATGATCAGATTGCGTTTGACCACCCGGTCTGACCAAAACCCAGCGATGCCGGAAAACAGCACGAACGGGAGGGCAAAGATCGCTTGGGCAAGGAACTGCTTGTCTTCTGAGTTTCCTTCTGCCGTAACAACACGCAGGCAAAGCAACAGCACCAATTGTTTGAAGATGGTGTCATTGAGCGCGCCCAAGAACTGCGTGATCGTCATCCCCCAATAAGCCCGGTCACGGCGCAAGGGAGGAAGCGAATCAAAATCAATGTGCGCGTGCGGCTCAGTCACGGCGCTGTGGCGAAATCCGAGGCAGAAAAAACGAGAGACATCCCGGCGCGAATCGCAGATCATTCGCTGCGCTAACTGCGCACCGAGAGTAGACAATCTAACGCATCCGCCGCGGAGCGACATCGCCAACGCATAAGAAACTCGAAGCTCATTGGAGGCGTTGGCCGGAATTTCCACTCATGGCCTGCCGTGCAGAGGCCTTGGCAGCGCTCAGATCAAGCTGCTCCGCGCCTTGAGCATCCAAAGATCCATGCTGGCGGGCGAACTGCGAGAGCAGTTCCAAGCGAACATCGGTCTTGGATGCTCGCAACGCATCTGCGGTCGGTGCGTTTCCCCAGGAGATTCGCGCTCCGCTCCGGGTGATCAGATCAAAACGTGGATCACCTGTCGCTTGAGTGGGCGAGGGCTCAATTCGGGCTAGGCCCCAACCGTTCCATTGTTCTTGCAGGATGGCCGCCAAGCGGCAGGCAGCCTCGACCTGTCCATCCCCCCAGGCGTCTCCGACTTGGCCTTGCGGTGGAACTCGCATCCCCGAAACACGTGGGTATCGTGCGGCCTCTTCGCTGACAAAGTCTTCGCTGGGCAACAACACGCCGTGGCTGTCAACGGCATACAAACCACCGGGGACAACCACCATCGCTACGGGTTGTCGATAGGTCAATTCCACCGTTACGCGGGCTGGATGCTGTTTGTGCACGCGGGTGACCCCCTCGACCCACGGGTGCAGGGGAAAGGCATCCGCCACACGTTGAACCAAGTCTTCATCGAGGATGGAGACACCGCTATCCAAGCTGGCATTCTGCAGAACCTGTCGCTTAATGTCCGCCCGAATCCATTGGGGAGCCGGCGTGACCACAAAATCTTCCGGCATCGCAATGTAGGTCTTGTTCCCCGTGACACGGTCCTCAACTAACCGCCAGGCGGCCAGGCAACAGATCACAAAGATAAGAATCTCCGCGCTCCACAAAAACCACGAGCGGCGCCAGATTGACATGAGATCCTCCCGGCCGGCAATTGATACACTGCGGCCTTGCGTCCGTGCAGAGAGTCTTCGAGCGAGATTTCCGGCCATCCGGCCTTGTGCTGCCACTGCTGGCAGCCATAGTCCTGCCGAGCAAGCAAATGCCAACACTTGCGGTGGCATATAAAAACACGCTGGAACTACCAGACTTCCAATTCCAACTCTAATTCAATATCGGCGCGATCCAGCACTCGACTGCGGACCAAGTTGATGAGCTTGAGAACATCATCCGATGTCGCGCCACGGTCAGTGATCATGTAGTTGGCATCGCGGTCGCTGATCTCGGCGGCGCCAATGCGCGTGCCCTTCAGTCCCGCTTGATCGATAAGCTCGCCAGCGTCCATCCCCCGCGGGTCAGTGAACATGCGGGCGTAGCTCTGGTGAGCCATCGGTTGCTCTTTCTTTTTTACGATCCAGATCTGCTGCATCCGCCGTGAGATTTCCTCTGCCGCAGCTGGTTCAAGCAAAAACGTTCCGGAGAGAATCACCAGCTCATCAAGGTTGCTTTTTCCATAGCTAAAGACCAGTTCGCTGCGGGGCCTTTTGATAATGTCCCCTTGGTCAGTCATGACCGTGGCGTCCTGGGTGCATTGGCCGAGATCTCCTCCTTGGGCCGAAGCATTTCCACGCAGCGCCCCTCCGACGGTCCCGGGAATCCCCACCAGAGTCTCCAGCCCCGAGAGTCCCGCCGCGGTCGATTGAGAAACCAAATGCCCGAGCTTGGCCCCTGCGCCTGCCGTTACAGATTGGTCGGTGATGGAGATCTGTTCAAACGCTTCCCCAGTCAAGTGGATCACCAGCCCTGAGACACCTTCGTCGCGAACCAGGATATTGGATCCACCGCCCAAAATGCGGATAGGCACGGCCGCCTGCCCGGCGGCTTTGACCAACCTCGCCAAATCATCAACGGTTGGCGGCTCTGCATACAACTCAGACCGACCACCCATCGCCAGCCAGGTATGCTTGGCCATGGGTTCGTTCTCACGGACAAACCCGGAAAAATCTGACCACCAACTCATGAGAAATGCCGGCTGAGGAACGTCTGCAACACGTCAACAATGCCAAACATTGTGCAAGCTAAGGCGGGTTGCGTCCAGGATGCCGCGCAAGGTTTGCGCTCTCCATTCAGTTTCTCACCGGAGAGCCTGAAATTGCGGACTGACGGGCTTATGTCCCGGTGGCGACACTGGATGCCCTTGTCGGTGTAATCTTATTGGTCCAGGTGATTGCTGTAGCAGAGGTCGAATGTCTCCGCGACAGGGCGATTGGTCACACCACCACCGTAGATGTTCACAGCTTGGCGGATCGGCAAGAACCTTTGCAACGCTTCATCCAGTCCAAGATCGGCAATCCGCACCGCCCAAGGAAGCGTCACATTGCACAAAGCGTACGTGCTGGTACGACCAACAGCGCCGGGCATGTTTGTCACGCAATAATGCACGACATGGTGAACGATGTACGTTGGATCTGCATGCGTGGTTGGCCTGCTGGTCGCCACGCAGCCACCCTGGTCGATGGCGACATCGATAATCACGCTTCCCGGCTGCATGATCTTCAGGTCATCTTCCTGAACGAGTCGGGGGGCCTTGGCTCCCGGGATCAGGACAGCACCGACGACCAGATCAGCCCTTTCCAGCAGAGATCGCACCGTGTGACGGTCTGAAAATAGGCAATCCACGTTGGGGGGCATCACGTCATCCAGGTAGCGAAGCCGATCCATGTTGATGTCCAGAATCGCAACATTGGCTCCAAAGCCGGCGGCAACTTTGGCGGCGTTGGCTCCGACGACGCCCCCACCCAACACAACAATGTTGGCTGGCGCAACGCCTGGCACACCGCCGAGCAAAATGCCGCGGCCGCTTTGGGGACGTTCCAGGAACTTCGCGCCTTCTTGAATGCTCATTCGCCCGGCGACTTCGCTCATCGGCGTCAGCAGAGGCAAAGCGCCGCGGTCATCCGACAACGTCTCGTAGGCCACCGCGTGGCAGCCGGACTGGATCACGGCCTCGGTCAATTCACGGCTGGCCGCGAAGTGAAAATACGTGAAGACAATCTGATCCTGACGAAGCAACGGCCACTCTTGCGGTAGTGGCTCTTTCACTTTGATGATCATGTCCGCACGGGCGAAGACCTCTTCCGCGGAATTGACAATCTCCGCGCCGCTCTCCGTATATTCTTCATTGGTCAGCCCGGAACCAATGCCGGCATCTCGCTGCAACAGCACCGTGTGCCCAGCGAGCCGAAGTTGCTCGGCGCCCACTGGCAGCATCGCCACGCGATACTCGTCATGTTTGATCTCTTTGGGAACACCGACAATCACAATGAGCACCTTAATAGGGAAGAGATGAACACGACGTCGCTAGAAAACACACGATGCCGTTAATGGCATGGTGCGGGTTGGACTGCGATGCCGCTTGATATGTGCGCGCCGATGTGTCATTGCACGGCGCGGACTCTTCGCAAAGAGCCGTGCTTTGCCTGCCAAGCTGAAGCGAACGACCAGGCAGGGAAAAGCCCCGACATTTCAGCACGTGTGTCCCCCGTTTTCAAGAGAGCCAACCAGAAGACTTCGGCCGTGGCTACCCGCTTTCACGCGGTGGAGATTGGGCTCTCTGGTCAAAAGGGGCGATAGTCCGGGGCCGCGATCAACACGCAGGCGTTATGCCCTCCAAAGCCAAAGCTGTTGGAAAGTGCTACGCTCACACGCCGTTCTTTGGGTGTGTTGGGGGTATAGTCCAAATCACACCGAGGATCAGGCGTGTTGTAGTTGATTGTTGGCGGGATCAAACTGTGTCGGATCGCCAGGGCGGAAAAGATCATCTCCACACCACCGGATGCTCCCAACAAGTGGCCAAGTTGGCTTTTGGTGCTGGAGATGCTCAGTTGTCGTGCGTGGTCACCAAAGATTTTTTTGATGGCCGTCGTCTCAGCAACATCGCCGAGAGGAGTTGAAGTTCCGTGCGCGTTGATGTAATCCACCTGATCTGGAACAACGCCAGCGTTCTTTAAGCAGTTGGCCATTGCTCGGGCTGCGCCGCTCCCCGTCTCGTCCGGTTGCGTAATGTGGCCACTATCGGCGGACAGACCATAGCCCACAACTTCCGCATAGATGTTTGCTCCGCGGGCTTTGGCGTGTTCAAGTTCCTCCAAGACCAGTATTCCTGCGCCTTCTGCCAGCACAAAGCCATCTCGGTCAAGATCGAACGGGCGGCTGGCGCCGTGGATATCATCATGCCGTTGAGAGAGTGCACGCATATTGCCAAAGCCGGATAAGCCCATTGGCGTGAGCGCGGCCTCACTTCCCCCGGTGATCATGACATCGGCATCGTCATATTGGATGCACTTCATCGCTTCCCCGATGGCATTGGTCGCGCTTGCGCAAGCGGTGGCAACAGTGGCATTTGGTCCTCGCAATCCAAAGTGGATGGAAACCTGTCCACTAGCGGCGTTAACCATCAGTTTGGGAATGGTAAACGCGGAAACACGTTCTGGGCCTTTGGTCACGAGGCGGGAGTGCTGCTCTTCAATCTCATGCAGTCCGCCAATGCCGGAGCCAAGCAAAACTCCGCAACGAAAGGCGTCTTCCTGAGAGAAATCAAGCCCGGAATCCGCCACAGCATCCATTCCGGCAACCATCGCATACTGCGCGAAGTGGTCCAGCCGTTTGGCTTCTTTGTGGGGGATATACCCGTCCGTCGAGAAATCTTGGATCTCGCCGCCAAAATGGACGCGAAAATCAGTGACGTCAAAACCTTTGATCAGCCGAATGCCGCTTTCGCCGCGACAGATACGCTGCCAAAGGTCGTCGACTTTGCAACTTAGCGACGTCACGACGCCAAGTCCTGTGACTACCACGCGGCGTTTCATCGTTTCGTGCTATTGAGTCGATTGCTCGATATAAGAGATGGCTTCGCCTACGGTTTGGATCTTCTCCGCGGCATCATCAGGAATGTTAATCCCAAATTCCTCTTCTAACTCCATGACCAGTTCGACTGTGTCCAAGGAGTCAGCCCCAATATCGTTGACGAAGTGGGTGCTTTCGGTGATCTGATCCTTGTTGACACCCAACTGCTCGGAGACGATATCAACGACGCGTTCTTTAACCGATGCCACCAGCACGGTCCTCCTAACAGACGAAAATGGAACCGCCTCCCCCATTGGCCCAATGAGTTGGTTCAAATGAGGCGGGAAGACGAAAACTCGAAAGAGACAACGATTTAGAACCACTAACAGAAGGCCAACAGGCTAGCTTAGCGCGCCAAAACTTTCAAGATAGGGAATTCGCCGCATTCGGGCGGTATCGCCCATCGATTCAGGCGAGCCGCAGCCGGATTTATCACGAACAATCGCAATTTGCTTTAGGCAACCTCAGAACACCCAACCGGGAGTTGGCTCTTCGCCAGCCAATATCTGGCAGAATCGATCGATTGGTGTTCTGTTCGTCGGCAGCTCCCATCGCTTCGCGGACGCGTGATAAAATTGCCGCAACGTTCCCTCACGTGCCATGGTCTCAGGCGTACGGGCGAAATTGTCATTGGTCAAGTTCACCCCCGCCTCAAAGAGGCGTGCAAAACCGCTTCATACCTATGCAATGGACCAGCGACTCCACCGTGAACATTACCGGCAAGTACGGCGTTAAGTTCAGTAGCATGGCTGCCAGTAACCTCCTATGGCGCTCGCCAGCGCGCCGTGGCGGCTGAAATGCCCAAATTTGACCAATGTCAATTTCGACCGTACGCGTCAGCGCAGGGCGCAAGACCTCCCATCTCGGGATGACTTGACAGCGTCCGTTCGGGGAAGCGGAACACCCATCGGATAGGTGCTCGTGGTGCGGTACGTGATTTGCGCTTGAGTTGACCGGAAGATGTAGTCCGCCTGTGGCTATACTGCTTAATTGGCGGTTCATACGGAGCCTGTCTTGATCGAGAAATCGCAATGAGAAAGCACGCAATGAAGACCAATCGCATCGCGCTGAGAGCACTTTGGCGTTTGAACAAGACTGGCTCACTGGCGATGGCATTCGTGTTGGTTGGGGGATTGGTTCTGCCAGCGGACTTGTGCTTAGCGAAGGTTCAGCAATCGGCGCCCGATGGGTTCCGCCTTCGAATCGAACAGACGACCAAAGTGAATGCAGATGCGGCGTATTCGGCGCTAGCCAATGACATTGCAAAGTGGTGGAACCCTGACCACACCTACACCGGAGTCGCGGAGAATCTCTCGCTCGACCTCGACCAACATTGTCTGCGTGAGAAACTCGCCGGTGGTGGTTTCGTTCGCCACATGGAGATCGTCTTCTTGCAGCCGGGCAAAACAGTGCGCATGACCGGAGGGCTCGGTCCGTTGCAAGAGATGGGGGTGCATGGCGCGCTGCAGTTTTCGTTCGAGCCCTCAGAAGGTGAAACGAGAATCATCTTAACCTATAACGTCTCAGGAGCGTCGTTCCATGAGCTTGATCGGATTTCGCCAGCCGTGGACGCGGTGCTGACTGAACAATTGAATCG
>JALCBR010000069.1 GCA_028066245.1 Pirellulales bacterium
TCGGTGATGTTTGCGGTCCCGTTGCTGGTCCATTGCAGGGGTGTGAAGCGTTTGCGCCACCCCCCTGGAGGATGGAAAAATTTGACCAATGTCAATTTCGCCCGTACGCCTGAAAGCAGGGCGCGCGGGGAACGCCGCAGCAATTCAATCTCACGTCCACGAAGTGACGTGACCTACGACAAAAGAACACATCAGGGAGATGTTCTCAAGCGCTGTGCTGATTCGTGGTCTGCGCGTAGTTGGGTGCTGACTAGCACTTCAGCGACATCCAAATTCGTCAATGCGCGTGACGGAACGTCGCCAAGAAAACGGCCTAGTTGAAGAAGCCAAATTGCTGCGCCAGGGAACGCTGTTGCTGCGGCACATCTTCCCCCTTGGCGAAGCGCCGCCAAGCATCGGCATCCGTCCCATAATACCGACCAGTGACATTCTCAAGCGCCGCCAGCGTGACAGCACGAGTCGCCGGATCTTTGTCTTCTAGAGCGATGGTCAACGCTCCGACGACCGCATAGGGGTTCGCCGCATCAGCTTTGATATCTCGTAATGATCGAATCGCGGCGTGGCGCACATCCTGATCGCGTTCGTTCCGCAAGACCGATTCCAGCTCGACGATTGCTCGTTGGCCACCATGGATCGCCCAAGCTTCGCAGGCGGCCATGCGGACGCTCGTATCCGCATCGCTCTTGGCTTGGTTGAGGACAAGTTCCGCGGCAGGAATCGGATAACTTCCCAGTGCCTTGACCGCTTCGCGGCGGATCATTGGGTCTCCTTCCAACTCAGCGTTGTATGCTTGGATGAGTTGGCCGGAGATCCGCGCTTGTTCTTGCGGGTCAAAACTACCTGCGGAATGGCCCCATTCACGGAATCGTTCCATCCGCACGATGGGCGCTTCGATCAAAGCCTCTTCCGGCTCATTCCGCCAGAACTCCCACGGCGGCGACCACTCTGTACAGCCACTGGCTCCCAGGAGAATCGTTATCGCGGCGAGAATTCCGCTTCGTTGTCGCATGGTGAAAGCTCTGCTGGTGTCGCTGTCGCGAATGATCACGCGCGGAGAGTGACCGAGTGGGGCGGGACCGTAGCAAAAACTGTTTCACCGAGCCAGAGGAGTCTCTGACAAGCGTGTGGTCTTGATTCCGTGGTTGTGCCAGCTAGCTGTGACCTCAAGCTCACTGGTTGTTGAAGATGCCATCGTGGCGCTTCAACAACCAGTTGACTTGGCAGTTGCATCAGTCTGGATGAGAGCTCTCTCGCCTGCGACCTATTTATTAATGTTCTCTTCCAGAATGGGCGCGCTCTGGAATCTCGGACCCAAGACCCACTTGCCCAAGGGGACCGTGTTAGGGCCTTCGTGGTAGTAGAGAATGTCGTTGAAGTACAGGTAGTATTTCCCGTTGTCGGCTTTTTCGATTGTCGCCGCCTGAAATTCATCCCAACGGCGGACGACCTTTGTGACGACTCCGTCATCAACGACGAATTCCGTCCGATTTTTTTGTTGCTTGTCAAAGTTAACAATGATGCGTTCCGCCTTGGGGAGACCCATTTTTGGGTTGGTCAGCACCTCCGTTGCAATACGAGTAAGTTCAGCGTTGTTGATATCTGCTGGAGGCTTGACGGCACCGGCAGCTGCCGTCACGTTTGCTCGATACTTCGTGACCATTTGTCGAATCTCGTCCCTCTGCGCCGGCCACTTCGACTCGACGCCTAGCTCCGCGTCGAGCATTTCTGCCAGGGGAAGTAATCCACCAATCCGCTCGATTGCCTGGTCACGCAGCCGCATGTCGAATTCATCCGTCAGCACATTCTTGACGTCGTAATCCTTGCTCGGGTCCGCGTCGGCGCCTTTCTTTAAGAGGTCGATGTCATTCTGCAAGTTGGCAGCCAGGATTTCACGGCTGTGTTTGTCCGCATACTCCAGCTCACCAGGCAAATACTTCTCCAATCGTGACAGGACGTTGTCTTTCAGATTGGTGAAGTTTTGCATCGCAATGGAATCGCCACCGGTGAGTTTTTCCGCATCAAGCGCGTGAAGCCACGCAAGGTCGACCTTGCGCTGTTCCTTGATGAATTTCATGGTCGTCAAATACTGACGCATTGACTCATAGGAGAATGGTGCCTGGACGGGCTCGGGAACCTTCATGTCGTTATAGAATTTACGAACGACCTTGATCGCCCCCGTTGCTTCTTCATCAGTTGAAACGTCATCCCGGTCGATGGTTGTCACCTCGATCGGGCCAGCATCCTTTGAGGCGAAGATGTCTTTGGGCTCAGGCTGAGATGCTGCCTGTTGTGTGCCACCTTTACCTGATGCCTTGGAGTCACCTTCCGGCGACCCAGCGGGTGGGTCCTCACCGCCACAGCTGGCGGATAGCAGGCCGACGACGATCACGAACGGCAACGCCCAACGGTGTGACAAAGACATGATGGCTCCTGGTGCGACGTTGAAGAGATGGCTTTGCAAGATGATGCCAACACAAGATAGGGAATTTGCCTTCGACCGCAACAATGTTACTACGGGACTTCAGGGTCGCTGCGCCGCTGCAGGATGAGCAGGCCGGAAGTCCAAATTGCCTGGCGCGGACTCCAGAGAGGAAGAATCGGCCGCTGGAGTTAGGCTAGGCATATCTTCCCGAAAATTCACGGCGAGTACTTCATTTCCTCCATCTTTGCGCGGCACCACCTCGGTTTGTTCGGGCGGTGCGTTGCTCATTGACAGGGCAATTCTCATCAGGGCTTGCGTGCTCGCACTGGCACACGATATTTTCACGGAAGCGCCAGCCACTAACCGCTACAACACCTGCCCTTCACCTGAGTTCTCGCCATGAACAAGCGCGTGTTCAACTTCTCCGCCGGACCAGCCGTCTTGCCCGTCAAAGTCTTGGAAGAAGCCCAGCGTGATCTGCTGGCTTTGCCGGGGACCGGCGTTTCTCCCCTAGAGATCAGTCACCGGTCCAAATGGTTTGGGGATGTGTTGAATGAAGCGATCGCCAATGTCCGCAAGCTGCTGAACGTCCCCGAAGGTTACAGCGTATTGTTCCTGCAAGGCGGCTCACGGCTGCAATTTTCCATGGCGCCCATCAACCTGCTGCGCGGGTCTGGCAAAACGGCAGACTACATTGTCACCGGATCTTGGAGTCAAAAGGCGGTCCCAGAAGCCAAACGGGAAGGCACCGTCAACATCGCCTTTGACGGCAAGCCGGAGAACTACTGCCGCTTGCCTGGCGAAGGCGAGCTTCAACTGACCTCTAACGCGGCCTACCTATACTACGCGTCGAATGAAACCATCCAAGGCGTGCAATTCCAGGGCGAGCCGGGCGATGGCTCCGCCCCGCTGGTTTGCGACGCTTCCAGCGATATCCTTTCTCGCCCGTTGGACATGCAAAAGTACGGCATCCTCTATGCCTGCGCCCAAAAGAACATGGGACCGGCTGGTGCGACGTTGGTCATCATTCGGGATGAGTTAATGAACGCTGCGCCAGAGAACCTGCACGCAATGCTGGATTATCGTGTGCATGCCAAGGGCAACTCGTTGGCCAATACTACGCCGGTTTTCGCGGTCTATATCTGCATGCTGGTCACGCGGTGGCTGCTGGACGATGTCGGTGGGCTGGAGAACATGCGGGCGCGAAACGAAGAAAAAGCCGCCATGCTTTACGATGTCCTGGATGCGCACCCGGAACTCTACATCGGACACGCGGCCAAAGAATGCCGGTCCCGAATGAACGTCACGTTCCGCTTGCCCGATGATGAAACGACGCAGCAATTTTTGGCCGGAGCCGCCGAGCGCGACCTAAGCGGACTCAAAGGGCATCGCTCCGTCGGCGGCATTCGTGCGTCAATCTACAACGCTATGCCGACAGAAGGCGTCGTAGCGCTCCGCGATTTCATGCTGGAGTTTGCCAAACGCGGGTAGGCGTGCATGTTCCTCGTTAATTCGAGGGAAATCATCGCGCGATCCCAAAAACAGAGATTTCAGCAGCGCTTAACGCGACGGTGGGCGTTCATCCGTTTGAAACAGTGGCCTGACGGAGATGAGGCAGCGATGCAGTGGAATCCATGGCGGAACTGTTGCGTGACCGCGGCTCAACGCCGCGAACGCGAACAGGCTCTTCTTCCAGGTAGGTTGAACCACGGAGCCCTTCTTCATAAAAGCGGAGTAGCGAACCGGCCTGCACGTCGTCCAACCGTTTCTCGCGCACGGCGGACTCCACGTCCGTCCTCAACTTGCGAACGAGGTCTTCGCTCTTGAAGTGAACGTACGCCAACACGTCTTGAACCGTGTCCCCGCTGACCACATCTTCAATCACGCCTTCACCGAGTGAATTGAAACTGACATGGACCTCATTGGTATCGCCAAAGAGGTTGTGCAGGTCTCCCAAGATCTCCTGATAGGCGCCGACAATGAAGATGCCCAGATAGTAGGGCTTACCGTTGAAGCGATGTAACGGGAGCGTTTTTTTTACATCACGATGATCAATGAACCGATCAATCTTGCCATCGGAATCACAAGTGATGTCTCCCAACACTGCTGGTCGGTCCGGGCGAGTGTTTAGTCGGTGAATGGGCATCACGGGGAACAACTGCTTGATCGCCCAACTATCGGGAGTGGATTGAAACAAGGAAAAGTTGCCGAAGTACGTTTCGGACAAGATCGCATCCAAAGCATGCATCTCTTCGGGAACTTCGTCGAAATCTTCCAAGAGCTTCTGAATCTTACGGCAGATTCGCCAGAACAGCGTCTCGGCAATGCTCCGTTGCTCCAACGGGAGATAGCCGCCGGAAAACAAGTTCATCGCCATATCGATCGCCGCTTGAGCATCATGATAGCTCTCGCGAA
The DNA here is from genome assembly GCA_028066245.1 of Pirellulales bacterium. GTDB lineage: Bacteria > Planctomycetota > Planctomycetia > Pirellulales > S012-138 > CALJLD01. The sequence continues at coordinate 4,838 of JALCBR010000069.1, forward strand.
GATTACGTGGAGTTAGCCCTTGATATGCGTCGCGAAGGTCAAGCAGCGGCTGTTCCACGTCATCGCTCAAGTCAACAAGGTCAGCCAGTTCGCCATCTGGCTTGACGCCCAATCCAGTCACACCGAGCACGTTGAACACCAGAGCGCTGTGATAGGCGACAATGGCGCGGCCGTTCTCTGTGACGATGGTTGGATGGGGGATATCTCCATCATCACAGACGGTCTTCACATAATGAACGATGTCGTTGGCATACTCCTGGAGGGAGTAATTCATGCTGGAAGGAAAGTTGGTGTTCGAGCCGTCGTAATCAACGCCTAACCCACCGCCGACATCAAGACGGTTCAGTCCGGCCCCCAGTTTGACAAGCTCGACATAGACTCGGGCGCCTTCCGTGATGGCCTCCTTGATCCGACGGATGTCCGTGACTTGACTTCCCAAATGAAAATGCAGGAGTTCAAAGCAATCCTGGAGGTTGCGGGACTTCAGCTCTTGCAAACCAGCCAGGAGTTCACTGACGGTCAGCCCAAACTTGGAGCGAAATCCGCCCGAGGCGTTCCAGCGGCCCGCGCCTCGTGACGCGAGTTTGACGCGCATGCCCATCCGCGGCCGGATTCCAATTCGCTTAGCCGTTTCAACGATCAGTAACAATTCGGAGTACTTCTCGACGACGGGGATGACGTGCCGGCCCATCTTCTGAGCCAAGAGCGTCATCTCAATGTATTCCGCGTCCTTGAATCCGTTGCAGATCACAGGTGTTGTATTGTCTGCAATCGCCATGAGAGCCAGCAATTCTGGCTTGGAGCCGGCTTCCAAACCGGTTGGATACGGACCACGATAGGCGACCACTTCCTCAACCACCTGTCGCTGCTGGTTGACTTTGATTGGATAAACACAGCAGTAATCGCCGGTGTAGCCATGCTCTCGGATCGCTGTGCCAAAAGCGGCTTGGATTTCGTTCAATCGGGCGTGAATCACGTCCGTAAAACGGAAGAGGATGGGCGTCTCAATCCCGCGAAGCTTCATTCGCTGCACGAGCTCAAACAAGCTGGCGCTCGAATCTCCGTGGCTTGGGCGAACACAGAGTTGGCCCGTTGTATTGATATGGAAGTAGCCGTGCCCCCAGCGATGGACGTTATACAGCTCAGCGCTGTCATTTGCGGTCCAAGGACCGTCAGATTCTTTGGTCATTGAGGGACCCTTCAACGGCATAGAAAGCGAAGCATGATCGCGCGAGGTCCCGCATTATCGCAAGAATCGATTGCGCTGGAAGCGGCATATTCGGGCAAGTTTCGTTGGCGTTGCCGCTGCGCTCCGGATGCGAGCTACGTTTCCCTCAGGGCAAAGGCGCTGTTTCGCCCATTGTTTGGATTCGCCCGGCGCAACGGCCGGCTTGGAGCTTCCCATGTACGACATTGAACTTCGCTATGTTGCCAACTATTCCGTGACCGCCTTTCACGCGGCCACTCACGGATTGATGCACAGAGAGTTCATTGACCCGCACGTTGCTGATTCTTTGCAAGGGAACATCAGCGAGCTGCGAGCGGTGCTGGATTCATATGACGAGTCGCTGGCGCAGTTTATAAAACACGCGCCGCCCTTGGCTGGGCAGATTGATCACAACCTGCGCTTGGGGCAAGTCATCTTCCGCAAGTGCTCACAAAGCGAAGACAATGAATTACGTGACGCGGCATTTGCTCGCGCTGCCACCGCTCTGGAGTTTGCTGTCAAGAGCTTGGCCCCAGGCTTGTTAGATGAGTTAGAAATCAGCGCAGGTCCGCTCCGTGCGAAATGGGAAGTTTGGGGACCAAGGTTGCTGACGGCTTTCGCCAAGCAGACAAGCCCACAAATGTTGCCGGCGCGGGCGGATGTCTTCCTGGCTCCACCTTGGACTGGAGCTTATAGTCGCTCTTATGTGCCGTACAATGCCGTGCTTGTGGAACCAGGCGCATTTTCCATGGGCTCGAATGTGCCACAACACGGCAACAGCGTCCCCGAGCAGATCCTCTCGCTGGCATGGGCTCTCGGCCAGCTCAACACGGACTTGCCGATGTATGCTGACAACTTGAGTCGCGGTGGGTATGAACGAGTTGGAGCACTGGCGACCATTCCGGCGATCCTGACTGCAGCGGAATCATTGGGTGGGGAAGAATGTTCGGCGGAAACTGTTGCCCACCGCGTGCGAGCCTGGATGCCCGAATGCTGCGAGGACAAGACTGCTGAGACCGTTTGGAACTGGTGGCAAACCTATGTTCACGGTGATGCAACCTGGGCGGTGGCAATGATTGCTCTGGATCGGATGCTGTATCCCGCGTGCAGATCAGCCGCTACCGTGCTGTCTTAGATCGTCTATCCCATTGCTGTTCCGCTGCCTGGACGAACGCTGTCAAGTCATCCCCCGATGGGGCCCACACGTCATGCTCTGATGCGTACGGACGAAATTAACATTGGTCAAATTTTGGGATGTGTTCGGCCTCCCTGCGCGCTGCCGAGCGCCATAGGAGGTTGACGGTAGCCATGCTACTGAGCTTAACGTCAGGATTGTCGGTGATGTTTGCGGTCCCGTTGCTGGTTAATTGCTGGCCATGAAGCGTTTGCGCACTCCCCCTAGAGACGGAAAAACTTGACCAATGTCAATTTCACCCGTACGCATGAGAGCCGGCCGCGCAGGGAACGCCGCGGCCATTCCATCACGTGCCCGCGAAGCGATGGAAACCAAAGACGAACAGAACACCGATCAGGAAGATGTTCCGGAGCGCTTTGTTGATTCCTGTTCTGCTCGCAGTCCGGTATCGTCCAACACCTCAGCAGACGAATGCCAACAAGACAAAGCTCTAATCGAACAGCCCTTTCTGAGTTGCGACGGGTTCCAAGCATTCGGGATCATCATGGCGAGGAGAATTGACTCGCGTGCTGATTGCGAAGTACTGCATTTCCCGTGAAGGATAGGGGCGAAGCAGTTCCAACAACTCGTCTGTGTTGTGCTCGTCTCGGTCGAGCCATTTGCCGTAGGCAGGAGGTGGCAAGATCACGGGCATCCGTTCGTGTAAGGGACGCAGCACATCATTGGCGTCCGTGGTGATGATGGCAAAGGATTGGGCCAGGTCTTCCCCCTGCCCCCACGTCTCCCAAAGACCGGCAAACGCGAACGGCTCTCCCGAACGGAGCTTGATGTAGTGGGGTTGTTTGACTCGACCGTCGACCGTCCATTCGATGAAGCCATCCGCGGGGATTAGGCAGCGGCGTCGTTGAAAGGCCGAACGAAAGGTTGGCCGCTCCGTGACGGTCTCTGCTCGGGCGTTGATATTGCGGCTTCCGACAGCTGGATCACTCGCCCAAGAAGGAATCAATCCCCATCGCAAGGGGGCAAGTTCGCGATCTCCACCGGAGTTTTGGCCCAAGCGAACAACGGGCACGTTTTGAGTGGGCGCGATGTTGAATCGCGCTGGGATTTCAACAGTTTCACGCACATCAAAGTACTGCCCAACTTCCGCCAAGGGCGTTTTCAAGGTGTATCGACCGCACATTGGTTTTTTTGCAGATCCGGCAAGGTGTTAGCGGTGCTCGCGAATTTCTTGACAGGTCGTGTTCGCGGCAGTAGCATCAACGCAGAAACATTAGTTGCTTTGCAGGTTGTTTGCAGCTGGCCGTGTGTCAGCTTGGTTCTCTTTCGGCCACTTCCTTCATGGCTCTTATGCTTCTCACTTCGGCATTCGCCACCTCGTCTAACTCAGTGACGAGCACTTCCGGTTTCGCTGATATCCCACCTCGCGGGTTTACAGTTCGGTCCGCCTGAATGCTTCCTCTAGCAACTGCATTGCTGGGAACCCAAAGCAGGCCTTGGGGTGCTGTGAAACCGGGAACAAATCCCACCCACCGTCCAGCTTGAACTCAAGCAAGGACTCGCTCATGTCGCCTCTGCGTTGGCTTGATCTCCATCGGCTTGGTCTTCGTCAGACCGGTTTGAGACGCCGTGCCATCGTGGGCATGATCGCAATTACGGTCTGCGCCGTCCAGCCAGTAACCGCCCAAGCCGGAATTACGCCGGAGAGCCCTGAGGTGCGAGCGGCCGTCGATCGAGCTTTGGAATTCTTGTCGACCGCTGATGCGGCTGCGCGCCGGCCGATCGATCAGCAAGTTGGCGCCGATTGCCTTGTTGCCCTGGCACTCGTCAAAGGGCACTCAGATCCGGACGGCAACAAGAATCACCCCCACGTGCTCAAAGCAGTCGCCTTGATTCGGCAAGCCTTTAATAATCGGGAATTTCGTACCGGTTATGCACGCATCTACAGTACGAGCCTGGCGATTGTGTTCCTAACGGCTTTGGACAGCAAACGCTACCAAGGGGACATCTCGCAGCTACTCAGTTTGCTGCTGAGCTTTCAGTACCCAAATGGCGGCTTCCGCGATACTTCGATGGGGCAATACGCAACCCTGGCTTTGTGGGAAGCACACAAAGCTGGGTTTCAGGTCCCCGCCGGCGCTTGGCAACAAGTGGCAAATTATTGGGTCAATGGCCAAACCGTAGATGGGCAATATGCCTATCAGCCTGGCGTGGACGAATCGATCCGTTCCACGTTGTCTATCGGAGGTTTGGGATGCCTTTATATTTGCCACGCGGTGGGTTCCCAGTCCGGCCGGGAAACTCGACGGAGTAGGCAAGACCGTGGCGGGGTTGCCGGTGCTCTAACGCGCGTTGGCGACAACGAGGAAGAAAAAGAGCCTCGCTTCCAATCTGTGAATCTCAATCTCGGCGCTTTGAAGCAGCGAATGGACCGCGGGGATGCTTGGTACAACCAGCAGGGCAACGGCGCCCCCACCAACTACAAGTACTATTTCTATTACGGAATCGAGCGGTATCACGCGTTTCGCGAGATTGAACGTAATGTTTTCCCTGAAGAACCAGCTTGGTATACGGAGATTGGCAACAGATTGCTCGCCACACAAGCTGATGACGGTTCTTGGCGCGGGACTCCAGACGGCAGGAATCCCCCCCTGCTGGGAACGTCTTATGCTGTCCTGTTTCTGATTCGGTCGAGCAAAGCTCGGCCTCGGGCGATGGGAGATGGCCGTCAAGTCGGTGGTCGCGGCCTGCCGGATCCGGCTTCCAGCGTTATTGACAGCGCTGGCCGCATTCGCGTTCGCCCGCTGCAGGGACCGGCCGAAGAGTTGATGAAGATCATCGCGGATCCTCAGAACACACAATACTTTGAAGCCTTGGCGGGGCTTGAAGAACTTGTCGCTGGATCTGATGACGCTCAACTCAGCAAGCACTTGATTCGATTCCGCGAGCTTGCCGAGGGAGGTAATCCCCAAGCCAAGGCCGCCGCCATTACAGCTATCGCCCGGACGCGATCACTGGATGATGTCCCCTTTCTGATTTACTCGTTGAATGACGAGAATATCGAGGTTGCCCGCGCCGCTGATGACGGGTTGCGGTTTATCAGCCGCAAGTTCGGCGTCGGACTTCGCGGAGATACCACACGTGATGAACGAACCAAAGCTATCAGCGATTGGAAAAAATGGTACTTGAGTATTCGTCCGGACGCCGTCTTTGACAGGTAAGATCACCGCGAGACTGACTCCAACCTGACGTTCAATTCATCCATGTCTTCCGTGTCAAAACCGCCCAACAAGACATCGACCCGGCGCGGCAAGCCCACGTTCGTGACCACTGCCTATGATCTAGGCGCCGGCTGGTTGCTTGCGTTCTTGGTTTTTGTTGGCGTCGTTCTGTTCTGCGTATTTGTGATCTGGTTAACAAATCAAACGTTCTCTTCAGCCACGACACGTCCCATTATTCCAGCGGAGCAAGGAGGAGGGGATCCGGAAGGAACGGACGACCGCGGCTTGGACCTGGACATGCCGATGGCTGATCAAATCGCGCAGGAGACCGATCTCGACATGGAGGAGATCGAGGAATCCTTCACCATGCTGGAGGATGTGGCCGGACTACGGATGGCGCAACTCACCAACCCGTTTGAATCAGAGGTGGTCTCGGGGGGGCAATCGGGAGGTTCCACAGGAACCGGCGACGATCAGCGCCTTGGTTACGGACCAGGAAACGGCGGCGGCGTGCGGCGGGAAGACCGTTGGATCATCCTGTATGATGAAACCAGTTTGGCCACCTATGCACGGCAGTTGGATCACTTCAAAATCGAGATCGGAGCCATTGGCCGGGGGGAAGTTTTCTTCCTCAGCAATCTCTCTGCGGCAACGCCATCGGCGCGCAAAGCGAACCCTGATGTCAAAGAGGAGCGGCTCCGCTTTTCATGGACTTCGGGAACCCTCCAACAGTACGATCGCAATTTACTCCGCAACGCAGGGGTAGCCCCGACTGGAATGTTCATCGTCCATTTCTATCCGGCCGATGTTGAGCAGGAATTGGCTTATCGAGAACAAGGTTTCCAAGGCAAGAAAGGTACAGAAATCCGTCGCACGTGGTTTCGTGTACAAAGTGATGGAAATGGGGGCTATGAGTACGTTGTCGTTGATCAAGACTTGCTTTAGAGAGCACATTGGAAGCGGCTGGTAGGCACGCGCCGGTTTCACCGCCAACTACCACTTGACAACTCCTTGACACCGGCCTCGCGGCCGATCATTTTTGTGTTTCACACCTCAGAAGTTCACATCTGTTTATTGTTTGTCCCAAGCTGGCCACCAAGAGGTTAGAGGGGGCAATCACCTCAAATCACGTTACGGCGTGGCCCAACCGATTGTGGCGGCGTCCGACCTCGCCTTGATGAGTGCCTGGCTGAATTACTCTATAGGCAAGTTGGGCTCATCAACTGGTTCCTCCGATTGATTCACACGCTTCTTCGATCGACTGTTGTCAGTCGATCCGTGAATCTGCGGTGACATCCCTTCTACTCATCATCCGTTGCGCACTCGCGATTCGTATTATGAACTTGAATATCAGCGGCCTGACTGAAGTCCTGGGATCCGTCATCTATGTCCTGTTGGCGTTGATCGCGCTTTGGGGGCTGTTCAGCGTTGTGATGGCGTGGCGACGCGTGGCCCAGGTGCGTTTCCGCAATGAGTCAGCGCAAGATGATTTCCTGGATCAGGTTGAGCAGTCTGTGGCCGCGGCGGATTTTGAATCCGCTTCACAACTTTGCGAAGACGACAGCCGCGCGATGCCGCAACTTGTGCAGCTTGCTGTGGAAAACCGTAATCTCGGAGCCACCAAGCTCCGTCATCTGGTCGCGGATCGTTTTCAACGCGATGTGATGGCCGATCTCGAACATCGCTTGTCCTGGGTGCAAACGGTCATCAAGTCAGCTCCGATGATCGGTTTGTTTGGTACGGTCATCGGCATGATGGGCGCTTTTGCCAGCTTGGGTATGGCTGAAGGCGGCAAAGTGGATGCCACCAGTCTTTCCGAAGACATCTCGCTCGCGCTGATTACCACCGCCTGTGGCTTGGCGATTGCCATCCCACTGGTGTTAGCGGTCGCTAGCATCAACGTGCGCATCCGCCGGATGGAAGACCTCGTCGGTGCAGGCTTGACTCGGTTTTTTGACATTCTCCGTGGAGTCTTGGGATAAGTGCGCTTGAAAGTGCAATCCAAAACTTAGCGTCCACCAGGGAACTTCATGTCACTCGTCGCTGAACAACAAACGCTTGACGGTCAAGTCAATGAAGATGACGGTCCGCTGCTTAAGCGGCGCAGTGTCATTGAAGATACAGAGGTAGACATCACTCCGATGATTGACATCACCTTCTTGTTGTTGATCTTCTTCCTGGTGGCTTCCGTTCCAGATCCCCAGGTTGCCATCGATTTGCCCTCAGCGGTGATGGGTGGAAAGGTCGACCCTCAACTCTCTACGTTCATCACAATCGCGGTGAATCCTGTTGATCCTGATGACGCAGAGATCTATCTGGCAGACGGGCGGCAGCAAAGCGCCCGGGTGACCCGCAAGTCCAAAGGAGATGCTAGCCAGAAGAACGAAATCGTGGCTGTGTTGCGAGAGGCAGTCGCGCAGAACAAGCCACACGTCATTATCAAAGCCGAGAAGGACGTTCGTAACGGGGAGGTCGATCGCATCATCGGCTACATCTCAGGCGTGGAAGGCATCAGGCCCCACCTGGCCGTCTTTGAGGAAGATTAGCCTAGGCGCGTCAATTTCTCTGTGTTGATTGCAGTTTGTTTAATCCCTTTCCCTCTTTTTTTGTAACGCGATAAACACTCGTGACCATTCGTTTCCATTGCTCGAGCTGCCGCAAGAAGCTCAAGGCGAACGACGATCAGGTTGGTCAGCGTTTTCGCTGTTCTAGCTGTGGTGAGATTGCGCAAGTTCCATCTGTTGATGACGCTGACGCGACGACGGGGAAAGTCTCCGCTTTCGTCACGGATCAGGCAGGTCCAGACGCACCAATTCACTTTAAGCGACGCGTCGAATTGGAAACGGAAATGGACATGACGCCAATGGTGGACGTCACGTTCCTGCTGTTGATCTTCTTCATGGTTACGGCCGCATTTGCGATGCAAAAAGCTTTCGAGAGTCCCACGCGCGACCCCATCGAAGACGCGGCCGCTCCCCAGCCCGTCAATGAGCAATTGGAAGACCCGGACAACATCGTCGTCGAGATCCACGCCAATAATGATATCTGGGTGGACGATCATGAAACGCCGACGCGCCAATCATTGCTGGCCAGTTTGAAGCAGGTGAGAGCTGAACGCCGTCCCCCGCCGCGAACATTGATCATCCAAGTCGATCCGAAATCAGCTTACTGGGCAAAGATCTTGGTGCACGATGTCGGACAACTCGTGGGCATGGAAAACATCCGCGAGATCGTTTCTGACAACTACTAATGGACGATGTTCTCGACGAACGAGATTTGACAAACAACGGCTGGACTCAGTGAACTTTCGTTGACAGCCCACAGATATCATCACTCATCTAGTAAGAGACAATGTCGCCCAATACGGAAAAACTGCTGGACTTGCTCAACGAGCGGCAGCTCGTCCCCGACCTTGTCTTGCAGAAGGTTCGCGCGCGGGCGGAGAAGCAAGACGCTTCGCCCCGGGCTGTGGTCAAGTACTTGGTGGAAAAGGGCCATCTCACGCGCTCACAGTCAGACAACTTGCTGAAGGAGGTTGGGGTTGGATCAGCAACTGCTGGCAAAACGTCCTCACCCAAGGGAACATCCACCGGGCTTGACGATCTCGCGCCGTTGGACGCTGCCGGCACTGCGGGAATGCAGTCACTAGATGCCCTGTTGAATGAACCCTCGTTGGGCGCTGCCGTCGCTTCCAATTCCCTTACTCCCAATCAAGCCAAACGTGGGCTTGGACGGAATAAATGGGACACCAAGTTGATGCTCTACGGGGGCGGTGGCCTGTTGGCGATGGTCCTCTTGATTGTCTTCTTCAGCTTTCTCATCTTTGGCCAATCTGAAGAGGACATGTTCAAGGCTGCCGAGACCGCCTACAGCAACGGCAACTATTCGGATGCCATCACCAAATACAACGAGTACCTAGACGCTTTTCCGGAGAGTGACAATCACAGTCTGGCGGTCGTGCATCGCGGACTCTCACAACTCAGGCAGGTTGTCGACGCAAAGGCATGGGAAGATTCTCTTGTCGTTGCCAATCGGGTTCTCCCGGAGATTCGCCAGCAGCGGCAATTCGCCCAAGCTCGCGCCGATCTGAAAATCATGTTGCCGGACATCGTACAAGGACTGGTCACACAGGCGAAAGAAAAGCAAAGCTTACCCTTGTTGATCAAAGCGCAAGAAGCGTTGGTGTTGGCAGAGGACGAAGGGAACATTCCGAAGGAAATGCGTTCCAAAGACAAGATGCAAAACATCCAGATTGAGATTCGGAATGTTGAACGCATCCTTCGCCGCGATGAACGCTTGGCTCAAGCGGTCACAGAAATCAATCAGGCGGTCGCTGGGGGCGATACGGCCACCGCTTACCAAACTCGCAAAGACTTGTTAGCCAAGTACCCTGGCCTGCTGACGGATGCGCAGCTTCAAGAGGCCGTCCTGGCTGCTTCACAGGCGGAGAAGAGCCTTGTCAAGTACGTCGAACAGTCGCGGAACGCGGAGACCGGCGCTGGTGTGACGCCATTAGCTGGTGAAGCCATTCCGGTCTCCACAACAGGAACACCCGCTGGCGGCGTTGCTGGTGAAGTCATCACGGCACTCGTCAACGGCAGCGTCTACGCTGTTGACGCGACGGAAGGGAAGCTGCTGTGGCGATGTTATGTGGGTTACGATTCTGTTTCGCCGGTCGATTTGCCTGGCGGGGATCTGCTGTTATTTGATAGCGTGCGAAGTGAACTTGTCCGCGCTGGCGGTCGAGACGGAAACGTCAGTTGGCGATTGCCGATCTCCGGGTTGCCGATGGATGTGCCCGTACTCACGGCAGACGGGGCGTTTGTCGTCATGTCTGACCGGCGATTGCTGCATATCAATCTCGAATCTGGGCAGCAGTTGGGATACTACGAATTCCCTCAAGGGTTGCGGACAGCGCCCGCCGCCAGTCGGGATGGAGGGGCTCTCTACCTGTTGGGTGAGCATTCCAACTTGTTTGTTATCAACCATCGCGAGCGATCCTGCGCGATGGTCATGCACATCGGCCATGAAGCGGGAGAAATCCACATTGGACCTCACTTGATTGGCGCCTATCTGGTTGTTCCGATGGATATTGGATCGGAAACATCTCGGCTGCTGGTGCTGGAGACTGGTGTTGATGGCGTTGAGGTCACACTGAGGCAAAGCGATCTTGAGGTTCGGGGACATGTCTTCCACCAACCTGCGGCGGCGGGCAAATTGTTCGTGCTTTCTACTGACCGGGGAGGGCATTACGTCTACGACGTCAAGCCGGCGGGGGCGGCAACGCCGCTTACGCTGATCGCACAATTGGATGGCGTTGCGGAAATAGCAACCGTGCCATTCACCTTCGTGCGTGGCTCAGCGTTCTGGGCGGCAGGAAAAGGGCTGGTCAAGCATGAGATTCAGGCCACCGCAAGCTCGATCCGGCAGGTCTGGGTCCGCCACAATCAGGACACGTTCCTGCAACCTGTCCGTGCAGCCGGCGATGTGCTGTTCACGTTGCGGCGACAATCAGGTGAGCCGGGCGATATCTTGTCTGCCGTGTCACTCACAAGTGGAGATGCGATTTGGGAGACGCACATCGCAAGCTCACTGGTGGACCAACCCTGGATTGCGACGGATGGTTCGCTCAACGTCATGAGTGTGGCTGGGAGCATGTTCACCTTGCCCAAAGAGCCAACACAAACGCACATCCTAGAGCCAGGGCCCAAGGCGCCGGTTTCCAATACGCTTTCCGCGGATGCGCGAATTCAGTCTTTCCCGGAAGGAGTTCAAGCGTTCCCACGACGGAACGCAGCCGAGTGTTTGACGTGGAACGCTCAAAAAGCCCGCTTTTCTATTGTGCGTTTGCCCGGTGTCTCTTCATGCCACCCGCTGACATTTGGGGAGAATTTGCTCGTGCCAGCCAAGGATGGCCGGGTGTATCTAGTCAACCCGCAAGACGGGTCGAACGTCGTTGAGCCGTTTCAACCGATTGTGGAACCAGGGATAGAATACGCCTGGAGGAGTCAGGCAAACGCATCGGGGGCCAAGAGTATCTTGTTGCATGATGGGATAAGCCGGCTCTACCTTATCGGTGTGAATGCCGATCCACGGCCACACTTGGCTTCACTGGCCGAGGAGGAATCGCTGATCCAGTTCCGGGGCGACTTCGTTCGGCTCAATGAACATGCGTACGGAGTTGACACGGACAGGAGGGTTGTTCCGCTTGCGTTGACGGAGCAAACCATTGTGATCAAGGATGCAATCTCAGTGCCCGGTGGCGTGGCCTGGGGCCCACACCGCGCGGGCGATCTGGCAATGGTTTGTTCCGCGTCTGGCGAGCTTCACGCCTGGAATGACTCCGGCGTTGCCGCCTGGACGGGAGATCGTGCCGCTGAAGGTAATCGCGTCAACAATCCCGTCGGCACTCCGCTGGTTGATGATTCTGGCTGCTGGATTTCAGAGCAGGACGGGCAGCTGGTGCACGTTGATGCGGGAACAGGAACCGTTGATCAACGGCTGGAAGTCGGGCGTCCGTTGGCGAGTGGGCCCATCGTTTGGAATGACAGCCTGGTGATCGCAGGGCTCGATGGATCGTTATTGATGATCGACAAACCGTGATATCTTCTGGCTTGACGCAAAACTTATGAAAACCGTCCCAGGTAAGAAATTCACGATGAATTGCTCGCACGTCGAGATACACAGGTCAATCACACCTGGTGGTATGTTGCCGTGGTCTTGGGTATCCATGCTTTGGGTAATCGTCAGCTTGGTTGGTTTCTCCGAGTTGGTGGATTTCCATGCTGCGTACGCGGCGCCGTTTGCACAAAGCCAAAACACGGTACAAGGCAATCAGAATGGCGACGGCCAAACGGGCAATCAAGCCGGCGGCAGCCAAGATGAACAAGGGCCCCGTACGTTTCCTGTGGAGCCAGGAGGAAGCGGAAAGCCAGGGGCGCGTGATTCTGACGGCAAACGCATCTTTGAGCGCGAACCCTACGACGAATTACACACTCGTAGCCGCGACGACCGTGGCAAGGTTGATATCACGCGCATCGTTCCCTACCGTTTTCCGGAGAACAAAACGCCCGAGACGATGCGCCGTTCGGATCTGATCTATATCCGTTTAGCGGCCGATGACAAAGAGTACGAAGTTCGCTGGGGGGATGTTGTCGAGATTCGACCTTATCACCAGTTAGTTCTTGCCGAAGCTAGTGCGCTAGTTGATGGAAAACGTTTCCACGAAGCATACGACTACTTCAACTTTCTGCATAAAAGTAACTCTGACTTGATCCTGCGTGAGAGAGACGAGATCGCAGGACTGCATGAAGCAACCAATCGTTATCTCTTTGTTGAAGCTCAGCACCTCAGTGCCCAAGGCGACCGAGATACGGCACTCTCGCTGCTGTTGGATTTGTATGAGCGAGACAGCGGCTACCCGAAGCTGGGGGACGAGTTGGGGTCAATCGTTGACCACCGCATTCAAGCAAAGATCGACCGCCGAGAGTTCCCTGCCGCGCAACGCTTGCTTGCCAATTTGACTGAGCGCTTTCCGGAGAACGCCACAGTCGTCAAATGGCGTTCTCAGTTAAAGCAGGAAGCTCAGACGAGATTTCAATCCGCTCAGGAACTCTCCGCCCAGGGTGACACGCATGAAGCACGTGATGTCGCATTGGATTCGGTCCGCATCTGGCCGTTGCCGGAGGCAGCGGACTTCTTAGCTGAAATTCAGAAGATCAGCCCAAGAGTCATCGTTGGAGTTGAAGTCGCCGCGCCGCAGAATCCCAATCCAATCGCGATTGACGATTGGGCAGCAAGGCGAACGGGGCGACTGCTCTATCGTGCTCCTGCGGAGTTTGTTGCGCCAGGACCTCAAGGCGGCGAATACGAATTCCCGCTAGGGGAACTGCAAATGCAGGCTCTGGAAAACAAGATGATTTACCGGGTCCGCCCCGGTATGTCCTGGTCGCAGTCAGGGCGGGAGATCACCGGCTATGACCTGGTTGAAAAGCTCAGCTCGATGACGCGTGTGGGGGATCCCAATTACGTGCCTGGCTGGCGCAACTTGCTTGCTACTGCACAGCTTGGCCAGGTCTATAACGTGGAAATCCGGTTGGCACTGGCTCACGTCGCTCCTTACGCCTATCTGACGTCTCCGTTGTTGCCTTGGGATCAAGATCCGACGGAGCCGCCGATCAACAACGGCCCGTTCATGCAACTTGACGGTCAAGATCGAGACGTTCGCTTTCGTGCGGTGAACGGGTATTTTGCCGCTGGTGATGAGCAACCTCGCGAAGTTGTGGAGCGATGGTTTTCCAGTTGGCAGGAGGCCGCGGCCGCGTTGGTTGACCGCCACGTCGCAGTGCTTGACCGCATTGCGCCGTGGGATGTCAAGCGGCTCAGTAGCTTGCCGTATCTACGGATTGAACCGTATGCTGTCCCAACCGTTCATTGTCTGGCACCCAATCGGCGTCGGCTTCTCCCGGGTGACCGAACCTTTCGCCGTGGCCTGTTGATGGCCTTGAATCGCGAAGTCTTGCTGGAAACTTTGTTGCAGGGTAATCCGTCACCAGGCAGCCGTGTGATCAGCGGACCTTTCCCCGCCGCCCGGGATTTGAGCGACGTCTTGGGTTACGCGTACGACGACACGATTGAGCCTTACCCCTACGACCCGCAGATGGGCATGATCCTCTGCACAGCAGCACAGAAACTGATTTCCAATCGTTTGGAAAAGCAGGGACGTGCGCGATTGACTGACAACCCAGAAATCGTGCTAGCGCATCCACCGCATGACACGGCTCGTGTCATTTGCCGTACAATCAAACAGCAATGGGAGCGGTTGGGTTTACAAGTCAAACTCACGGAACTGGCTGCGGACAGTTCCAGTGATGATTATGACTTTCGTTTGCTGGAATTGCAGATCTTTGAACCGTTGGTTGATGTGCAGCGGCTATTGGGGTCCGGCGGCGTCACCGAAGCGGAGAACGCGTATGTGGGCCTGGCTTTACAAAACTTGCTCAAGGCGGAGGAATGGCCCTCAGCCGGAGCCAATCTCAAAGGGATCCATCGTCTTGTCCACCAAGACGTAACCATACTCCCCTTGTGGCAGTTGACAGAGTATTTCGGCTATCACGGGAGCTTACGAGAAGTTTCACACCCCACGGGCGAGCAGCCTGTGACTTTGTATCAATACATTGAATCCTGGCAGAGTCCGCCGGCCATCCTTCCTGATCATCTGTAAGGGTTTGCATTTGCTCGGCGACATTGCGTCACAGATCCACGCCATGCATTTCCACACATTGGCAACACGTTTCACTTGGCCGCGCTATACCGGCAAAACGGGTCGGCACCGTGGACGATTCTCAGAGCTTGGATTCGCGCTTTTAGTCTTCTTGCTGGCGGGATCGCTGGGTGCGCCCGCTTCGGCACAAGACGCTTGGCATTCAACAGCGTATCGCATGCACGCGGCGGTCATCTTTGAACCTGGGCCTGCGGTCACGCAGAACCTGCGTGACACGCTGCTGCGTGATCTCAAGGAACAGTGCGATAATGTCTTTGGCGCGAACTGGGATCTTGATGTTGTCGTCGCCGGTCAGCCATGGAGGATTGCTTCTGGAGGAGCGGATGAGGAAGCCGACTATGACGAGCTGGTCCAACTCATGCTTGAATTGGACACCCAACGGTTGGCTGCCGGCAAGGTTGAATCGCTCGACAAGGTCTTCATTATCTATGTCGCTTGCCCGCCAAGCGGCTGGAAGATCATGGTTCGCGAGTTGGATGTGGCCACGCGAGTTCTCGGGCACCCCGTTGTCCGAGATATTCCCCAGCAACAGATTTTAGGACAATCTGCCTTTGCCGCAATGCTGGAAGTCTTTGCTCCCTTGGCCAGGATTGAAGAAAGCGATACCGACGACGTTCGGCTGGGCTTGCGGGCTGAAGCTTTGCTGCGACGTGATCCCAACCTCCACGTCACGCAGCCAGGCGATTTGTTTCAACCCATCATTCGGCAAAATAACCGAGATGGAACACCCAAAGGGATCCGCCCCGTGGCCTGGACATATTTGCGAATAAACGAGTCCGAAGTTGCTGAACCTGTGGATGGGGAGGATGGCAAACCTGTAGTGAGGCTTCTCGCCGAAAACTCGAGCCCAAACGCAATCGTTAACGCAACCACATATTCAGCGCTAAAGACAGCTTTCCGCAAACGCCGTAGAGGACGGGAAGAGAAATACGCACTGGCCGTCCGGATTACGCACCCAAAGACAACGCTCAAAGCCGTGGATCTCCGGGATGTCAGTCGTGGCCTTGAAGGCTACGAGATCATCGCCTACACGCCTGACTCTCCCGTGACTACTCGACTTGGCCGCACAAATGATCTAGGCGAGATCACGATTCCTGCCGATGACAATCCGTTGCATCTGCTCTTGGTTCGCAGCGGACGGCGGATGTTGGCTAGACTTCCGATTGTGCCGGGCTCACAGCAAGTTGCCCAAATCGAACTCACTGACGATCGCGAGCGGTTACAGATTGAAGGGTTTATCACGGGATTGCAGGAAGAGATGGTTGGCGTTTTTACACACCGTGAGTTGTTGATGAACTTAATCCGGGACAAGCTTAACGACGACAACATTGACGGGGCTCAGGCGCTTATGGAGCGACTGCGCCGCCTCCCCACAGCAGAGAGCTTTCGGCAGAGAATCCAAGCGAAAGACAACGCTTATTTCGGATCGGATGCGCACGTCAACAAGTTATTTGACGATACGCGGAAGGTGCTGGATCGGTTCTTCCAGTCGGGACCCGTGCGAGAATTGCAGCGGGAGATTGACTCCGCCACTGTAAATTAGTCTGCTAAGGGGAGCTTACCCGCATCGCGCGTGAAGTTTTAGTGTTGCGCGTCGCGATCTTGCTGCTTCCGCCTTGTCCCTCCCGTTAATGTTCGTGATGACGATTCCACAAGTGCTCCGATTTGATTCTCCCTGGCTATGGGTGGGAATCTTTGCCGTGGCCGGGATCGTCGGCGTACTGACGATTGCACCCAAGTATTCGGAACGCCGTGCAAAGCTTGATCTGCAATTTGAGGGGCGCCAGAGGGCAATGGAGCAGAAATCACAAGATGCACTGGCGGCATCAGCCAAACAAGCCGAGCTCGCCCAGACGCCGAATTCTGGGGTTTGGCTCATCGCAGCGCTCACCGTAGGTGGCGTGATGCTTACCGGTTTTGCTCTGTATGTTTTTCGTGGAGGATACTTGCGCCCGGTTCGCCATCTAGCCAAATCTCAAGATGATCAACCAACGCATGAGGACGTAACACACAAAGCGGCAACAACTGCAAATCGGGAAGCGGGCCATCAATCAACAGGATCGCCGACTTCCACGACTCTGAATGAACTTTGATGCCCGTCGGTTGTCGGTTGATCGTTAGAGTTTGCATCTCCCAAACCTCATCACAGATTCCCCTTCGTACCAGCACCATCGTTTCCCTCTGATTGAGAACGAGTTTCATCGATGGCACGTGTTGTTCTAGCGATGTCGGGGGGAGTTGATAGTAGCGTTGCTGCGTTGCTGCTCAAAGAAGCGGGCCATGAAGTGATTGGCCTCTTCATGCGCCACGGCCAAAGCTCTGACACTGAGTGCGCCGCGCCTGCTGACGGTGGTGAATCCATCCTGCCACAATTGCCTGTCATCAGCGAACTCGCGCACAAACAAGGGTGCTGTACGGCTGCGGATGCGCACGACGCCCGTCGGGTCGCGGATTGCTTGGAGATTCCGTTCTACTCGCTCAACTTTGAGGAAGAGTTCGGGCGGATCATCAACTATTTTGTCGATGAGTACACGCTGGGACGCACTCCCAATCCCTGCGTGGTCTGCAACAACTGGCTAAAGTTTGGCCGGCTGGTGGAGTACGCGGACAGCGTGGATGCGGAGTACATCGCCACCGGGCATTACGCCCAATTACACTATGGTGGTGCCTCAGACAATGCCGCGTCAGGCGGTGCAACGCCGGCGCTGTGCCGTGGACGAGACGCTGACAAAGATCAGTCCTACGTGTTGTTTGGAATCGACCGTAACGTTTTGCCGCGTTTGATGTTTCCCGTCGGCGCGTTTCACAAGAGCGAGATTCGTGCCCGAGCCAGTGAAGTTGGCTTGCGCGTCGCTGAAAAGAAAGACAGCCAAGAGATCTGTTTTGTAACGCAGGGGCACTACGGTGAATTCGTTCGAACGCATCGGGGTGAGATCGATCTTTCCGGGGAGATTGTCACCACCGCGGGTGAAGTTGTAGGCACGCATCCGGGGATTGAGAACTTCACTATTGGACAACGGAAAGGATTGGGTGTCGCCTTTGGTGAGCCGCGGTACGTTGTGCGCCTGGAGCACGAGTCACGGCGCGTGGTCATCGGAGAACTGCACGAGTTGGAACGGACGACGTTTGACGCTGTGGACACGAACTGGTTGATTCCCACTCCGAGGCATCCCTTTGAGTGCGAAGTTAAGATTCGCTACTTGAGTCGGCCAGCGCCAGCGGTCGTGATTCCACTAAAAGAGGACCGGATTCATATCGAACTTTCCGAGCCGAGAGGCGCCATCGCCCCCGGACAGGCGGCAGTCTGCTATCGGGGAGCGCAGGTTCTCGGCGGCGGCTGGATCTCATGACTTGGACCGGTGATCCAATTACATTCAGTTCTCTTTCATCGCTCGATCTGATTTCCTCGTTTTTTTGATTTCTCTCAACTTGCCTAGCTGGGGTCAATCTCCTTCATTCGTGTGAAAGCTCTCACAAACAATCGCTTAGCTGTAGCTAAGAATTGGGTTCGCCTGTCAGGATCTGGGGGCTACACCGTCATAACTCCTAGAGTGGCCATCTGTTGATGCCTGCTTTGGATGGAGCTTGGCAGGCGTTTTCGGGGAACTTCCAGACATCTTACTGCGTACGCGTTCTTACCGAGGAAGACGATTCACGGGCCTGGCGCCGCAGATGGCTCATTCAAGGAAACACTGTTTTCGGTCTCGCCTTATGCAACGAATTTGGCACTTCAACCGCTGCGTTTTGTTTGAGCGACTTTCTTCGCAGCGGCTCGCAGAATTGGAAAGCCGCTGCAGGATGCGGAAGTTCAATCGCAAGGCGCCCATTTATCTTCCTCGTGATGAGGCAGACGGGGTGCTCCTGCTGGCATCTGGTCGCGTCAAGATCTGCCACGTTTCGCCAGAAGGCAAGCAATCCATCTTGGCATTCATCGAGGCGGGAGAGCTTTTTGGTGAACTGGCCATCTTTGAAAATGGCCAGCGCGAGGAATACGCAGAAGCGGTCGAAACGGCGACGGCCATTCTGATTCCGGCTGCGGAGATCCGCCAACTGATGGCAGAAGACCCAAAACTGTCATTAGGCGTCACCAAACTCATTGGGATGCGCCGGCAGCGAGTCGAGCGACGGCTCAAATATCTGCTCTTCCATAGCAACCGGGATCGGCTTGTTCACCTGCTGCTGGAATTGGCGGAACGCTACGGCAAGCCAACTCCTGATGGCCTGGACCTGGGGATCCGGCTTTCCCATCAAGACCTGGGGGCAGTCATCGGCAGCACACGAGAGACCGTCAGCATTACACTGGGTGAACTTCAAGCTGAAGGGTATTTGGAGATTGGCCGGCGTAGGTTGGTGCTGAAAGACCTGGAGCGGCTCGCCAAGTCTGTCAACGTGCCCACGCCAACGTTGAATCTTGCCAAGGCCCGTGAAAACGTTCTCCGCAAGCCACAGATCGGGGCGGCAATCGGCAGTGTTTTGAGACATCCGTATTGAAGCCTACCAAACTTCGGCAATCAGCTTCACGGTTTGAAGTGCTGACGCCGGGCTCCCGAAGAACCACGCTCTCTTGTTCTGTTCGTTACAGAGAAAACGCGACACAATTTCGATACTAGGTCTACCACCGTCCTTTTTCAGTTATTCAACGCTTACGAAAAAGAGAACAGCAAGCAAACTTTGACGGCAGAACGCTTGCGGACCGCACACCGCAGATCACGCTATGAAGAATCGCTCGAACAAACCCGCGGAGCTGTCCAGCCAGACCGGCGATGACTCGAACAGAAATAGTGCTCCTGACGGCGCGCAGCCGCAGTGGGAACTATGCCCGCAAGGCGCGGTGAACCGTGTCGTTCGGCAAGTTCGCGCAGATCGCCTGCGAATCTGTTTACTTAAAAATGGAACGTATGCCGGCTCAACAGTCGCCGTGTTACTGGTGATCGGGATCACGTATTGGACGGCTTCTGACAATCCGATTCCTGTCGATCCCCCCGGGCCCCTACCGCTGCATAACGTGCGACGGATTTCTTGCTCTGATGTCTTAAAGCACTTGCCCGCTTACTTGGCTGGAAACGTCAATGCGGAGCTTGAATCAAGGATTGATGAACACATGCGGAACTGCAAACACTGCCGCAAACATATCCCGCATGGTCACCCCAAGGCCAGTTTTTTTGTTGCCGTGGGTGAAGCGCAGCCTGCTGACCGTGGCATGCAGAGCGTTCCACTGCCGATGGTTGTCTCGCTCAACCGTTGAGCGTCTCGTTTGAGTGGATGACCATGCACGTGTCACGCATTCTGCCAGTGTTCTCACCCACGGACAGGTTGCTCGCTTGCCAAGGAGTGTGCCGGCGACTTCAAACAAGCCCGTCCAGTACGTAAGTCACCGGATAATGCCTTCTGCGACTGTGACTTGAAAGTCACCTCTTGTAGCTTTGTTTGCGAGATCAACATGGCTGTCGATTGATTAAAAGAACAATGTGGTGCTCTTTTGTTGGATAGTCCTGCAACGAAATATTGCATCACCTCTTCGTGTGGAAATGGCAAGCGATGGCGAAGATTCGGAGGATAAAGCCACCTGATTTCAGTTCACTTTTTCGAGAGCTCTTTGATGGCGAGCACATTGAGGGCATTTCGTTTCGATTACGCAATGTCCCAAACCTGACGCATGACCTTGCATTCCTAAGCTCGCTTGTTCATGACGCAGAATGCAGCCTTTCAGAGTGTTCAGCAGCAAGGAAACGAGTTGTCATTAACTGCAAGCGAGATCGATGGGAAAGCTATCATCGAACGAAGCGCCTTGAACAAATCGATGCGCGGTTAATCTTCCGCCCAGCCAAGATTGAGTGCATCAGGTTCCGAAGTTTGAAGGCAGCTCAAAATAGTGCGATGAGTACAAGCATGCTTGGAATCAGCACGAAACCGGTCGCTAAGGATGAAGAGCAGGATGGGGATCATCGAATGTTCATCCTAACGACCCTTGATTGGTCATTGGATATCGTCGTTCCTGAGTATGAGTTTATTGTCGACCTACACGACAGCGCAGGAAGGTAGCGGGCAAAATCACTGTCTAATAACCAAATCCCACAGAGTGAAACATCGCCTTGTTCAACAGCGGTTCGACGAGTCCACGGCGGTCACTCACGCCTCGTCAGACCAACCGAGTTGCCCGAGTCGGCGATATAGTCTGGGCCGAGTCATTCCTAATAGTTCGGCGGCTTTGGTCTTGTTTCCTTTCGCATGGTCTAGTGCGCGGCGGATCAGCGTGGCTTCAATTTCAGCCAGGTAGGCCTCCAAGTCGATCGGCGCAAGTGGTTGAACGACGGACTCGCTACTGGCTTGCAACGCCCGAGAGAATGCTTCAGGCAGGTCATCACGACTGATTTCCTCCGCGGCGGCGTGTTGATGAGCCATGGCGACGACTGCGTTCAACTCCGCCACATCACCCGGCCAAGATCCCAGACATAAATCATCCATCGCCGACTTGGAGAATCCTGCACGTTGGCATTGAGATGCGGCGTTGAGGAATTCCACGTGCGCCTGTGCGGTCAGAGGAATGTCTTCTCGGCGAGCCGTCAAAGGCGGAATCACTAATTCTGCCGTGCCTAGCATGGCAGCCAGCCGTTCATCAAACGTGCCCTGCTGGGCGAGGGTTTGCAGTGATGATTTCGTCGCGGCCAGTAGGCGAACTTCTCTGCCCAGCCGACTAATGAATTCCCCAGCGACATGCTGCTCTAGCTCAGGGATTTCATCGAGCGAGTCAAGCAGGATTGTATCGATGGTGGATTCGCCCGTTGGCTCACCTGCGGCCAGGAACGAGAATACACTTTCTTGCAGTTCATCCCAGGGTATTTGACCGCAATCCAAAGCGAGAAATCGCCCTCGCTGGTGAGATTGCGTTGACGCGTGCAGGTACTCCGCCAAGGCCGATCTGGGGGCACCCAAAGGGCCGATGATTGTGGCTGCCGAAGGGGTGGCCGCGAGCATTTCGACCTGATGGGCAACACGTTCTCGTGCCGCGCTGACGCCGAACAGGGGGGAAGTTTTCGCTTGCCGTGCGGTGACCTGTTGCGAGCGCTGCAAAGCTGCGTGCAAGCCCGGCCACTCTGCTTTGCCAAGATCGCTCCTTACGGACACCTCTGCATCGTCGGATGACGGGGCTGTCAACACAACCAGCACTCCGCCGGCCATAGATGGGGAAGCAAGCGCCGAGAGCGGCAAACACCTCGCACGGTAGTTTGCTTCGCCGGTTGATGGCGCAAGTCCGCCTTCGTGCGGAAGTTGATCGTTGGGCGGCTTCGCCGGAACCGCAATTGGGACGGACATGAATTGATCGACAAACGCCTGCGGCGGAGGGCAGAGCATACTGACCGCATCGACGGTAGGCTTACCTGTCACGGGTCCGCCGTAACTGGCGACATGTCCGAGCATGTCATCGAAGGAGATGGCGAACAGTTCCTCCAGGGCCTGATTGGCGAACACCAGTTGCCGCTGTTCGTCAAAGATGCACAGCGGTGCGGAGGCCTGGAGCAGCAACTTGGAAAGATGCGCAGGTGACATCCGCTTTGCGCACATAGTCAGATTTACCCGGATGGGGATGAGCTTGGCTCACCGTCTTCGCAGAGCCAAGTCATCCATTCGAGATTGCCCGAACTGCCGCCAAGGAAGATTGGTCAACGCTATTCTGCGAGCCTTACGTTCGCTGGCAAGCTGGCATCCTCCCCATTAGTAGCCCAGGTGGCAAGTGGGGGGGCTCCGCTCATCGTCCCCATGGCCGTTTGATGAGACT
>JALCBR010000070.1 GCA_028066245.1 Pirellulales bacterium
AACCGTCAACCTCCTATGGTGTTCGGTAGCGCGCTGGGGGCACGAAACACCCCCCCAAATTTGACCAATGTCAATTTCGCCCGTACGCGTGAGGGGAACGCCGTGGCAATTCCATCACGCGTCCGCAAAGCAATGGGAACTGCCGACGAATGAACACTCATCAAGGAGATGTTCTGGAGCGCTTTGTTTTGATTCCTGTTCTGCGCGCAAATCGGGTGCCGTCCAACACCTCAGCAACATCCGAGTTCGTCAATGTTGGCGACGGAACGTCAACAAGAAAAGTGCTCTAGCTGACCGCGTTGGGAAGGAGAGCTTTCCGTGTGTTCGTTTCGCCGCGAGCTGCCTGCCAGAGTTCGATGATTGCTTTCGGTGAGAGTGCAACCCCGATCGCAGCCAGTGGAGCGAGCAGCGCCCCCCAGTACTGGTTGAACGGATGGCCGATGACGGCAAACAGAATCACGTACGCGGAAGCGGTGATCGCCACACGGGCGAGGGCCGTCTCACGAACGGAGGCCCACCCAAGCAATGCGAGAGCAAGATAGATGGCAGCAAACGGTTGAGGGAGAGCTAGCAGGAGCGAATTCACTTGTGCAAGTGAAATCACGAATGCCGCGCCGCCAAGTTGCAGCCATCCCCCATCATGGGAGACCGCTTCCGCTGTTCGATGGAGGGCGACTTGGTGAGCGTGCAGCCAGAAGAAAACTGCATAGGTGGCGAAACCAACGCACCAGAGGGCTAGCTCTCGCCAGTTCTTGTCGCGGATGGCCATTGCCGCGGCGACCCAACAATACAACGCGGCGAGATCTCGCATGGCCAACGCCGTCAAACCGAGCAACACCGCCGCCGTTCGCCAATTCGCTGCGTATGCACAAAGCGACAGCCCGATAAACACGGCCGCCCAAAGAACTGGCATCACACAGACGCCCCGGAGAAAGCAAGGCATGACGGCCGTGAAGACAAGCGCGGCTGTCAGCATGCCTGCGAAAACTCCATTTCGTCGCGCGATCCAACCGCTTGCGCAAACAATCAACAAAAACGCCGCGAAACAAATAACAGCCCGTCCACCGGGCTCCGGAAGCGCAGCGAAAATCCACATAGGCAACGGTGTCCGCCAATTGAAGACGCTTGCCGTGGGATAACCTTTCGACGGCAGTTCACTTGCGGCGGCCTGATAGTAACCAGCGCCTTTCCGCATTAATTTGATCTCCGCGTTGTAGAGATCGATATCGGTTGGCGCATCCGCAAAACGAGGACCATCGGCAAAGCCCATGCCCTGCGGCGAGAGGCTGATGGCCACAAAGACGGCGGCGATCAGAAAGAACAACTGCAGAACCGCTCTGGCGACAGGCGGCGAAAACCGCGCAAAAGCTGTACTGGCGAGTGAATTTTCGCGGTCGATCACCGCAGTATCAGCTGGCGGAGCAAGTTGTTGAATAGTAGATGGCACCTGAAAACATAGCACTCAATCTTGGCTTTGCAGGAACCAGTTGCGCCATCGTTGCAACCCGATCAACCGGGTTGCAAAACGTGATACAATGGCAAATCATTGACATCCGCGTGCCGGCGGTGCAAAGTCGGAGGCGCTGGAAAATGCCGCCATGCCCAACCAGCCGTAGTTCAAACACCTCGAATACCTATTTCTTCTGCACGAGGATCAGCAAATGTCAAACGAGCAACAGCATTCAAAGCGTACTGGTACAGATCGGAGAGGGTTCTTGACCGGAGGCGCTGCCCTGGCGGCGGGTGCTTTGTTCTCCCCTGCAAACAATCAGGCTCAGGGAAGCACGCAGCCAGCTCAAGGTCGACCTGTTCCTAACCAGGGTGAGTTTCCTGTCAAGGCGATCTCGTCGGCCAACGGTCGCGAGGCGACTCGCATCGCTTACGAGTTATTGACCAAAGGTAAAGACACGCTTGATGCCTGCGTCGCCGGCGTTACGGTCGTTGAGAATGATCCCAACGATACCAGCGTGGGCTACGGTGGTTTGCCGAACGAAGAAGGTGTTGTCGAGTTGGACTCTGCTGTGATGCATGGCCCCTCTCATTCATGTGGCGGGGTTGCCAGTATTCGAAATATTAAGAATCCCGCGCAAGTCGCGCGGCTGGTGATGAAGACGACGGATCACGTGCTGTTGGTGGGAGAAGGAGCCAAGCGGTTCGCCATCGCGAATGGATTCAAGGAAGAGAACCTGTTGACTGAGCGCGCCCGAAAGGCATGGCTGCGCTGGAAACACTCGCTGTCGAGATCGGATGATTGGGTAGGCGAGATGGGCGCAGAAGACCCTGATATCACGGCAGCATTCAATGGTCGCCCCACAGGCACAATTCACTGTGCCGGCATAAACTCTAGCGGAGACATTTCGTGCTGCACCACTACCAGCGGTCTCGCATGGAAGATTCCTGGTCGCGTTGGCGACTCCCCCATCATTGGCGCTGGGCTGTTCTGTGACAACGACATCGGCTCGTGCGGCAGCACCGGCCGCGGTGAAGCTAATCTTAAGAACCTGTGCAGCTTTGCAGCCGTTGAGTTGATGCGTAACGGAATGTCGCCGGAAGAAGCAGGGTTGGAAGTGCTTAAACGTGTTGCTGACAACACACCGGACCGGCTACGGGATTCCAATGGCCGGCCCAATTTTGGCTTGAACTTCTACCTGCTTTCTAAGGACGGGCGCCACGCTGGTGTGACGATGTGGGGGCCAGGGCGATTTGCCATCACCGACAAAGATGGAACACGGCATGAGCGGAGCGCAGCGCTTTATGAACGCCGCGCCGCACCGCGCCGCTAAAAAAAGAGTTTGGACCGGACCAGGCAATCGCTAGCGTAAGAAAGCTCCGACAACTCACCACGCAGTCTGTTGACGATTCAGCAGGCTGCGTGGTCATTTATTCAGTCTTCGTACTCCTGAGTCCACCTGTCGAGTTGTTCGACAATATTCTCAGGTGACAGCGGTACCCACGTGTCGGCGCTGCTTTGATCCAAGCGGTCTTCGCGCACGAGCTCGTCAACGTTTTCCAGTTCGCCAGCAAGCTCCAACAGCCAATCTGGAAGATCCAACCCAACGCCAGTAGGCTCGGCGGCAAGGTCGTCAACGGCGTGTTCTAGTGCCGTGGCGGCTACCCCATCTTGTCTCCCATGGCGGAGCTCCTTGACCGCAGGCTCAATCAGAGCCAAAGCTTTACTGACCCGCAATGGACGGACAAAGTGTTCTTCCAGCAGGTCCCGGATTGTGCGCAATCGCATGCCGTGTTTCTGCACGAGTTTCTCATACTGGTCCAGGTAGTGATCCGCAGCAGTCGCGGTCTGTTCTGCGACGCCCTGCGTCCACAACTCCGCTGCGCCATGTTCTCCCTGACGCACGAGAACATCGTGGGCAATCACCAACGGTGATAGATTCCAATTGATCCGTTCATAGCCGGCTTTGAGCCTAAGAAAATCCAAGAATGTGTCGAGCTGATCACCATGGTCGGATTGAGTTGTGGTGTAGTTGTAGTCCTTATACTCGACGGAGTTTTCCAAGATCGCCTGGACAATCACCTGTAGCCATGTTGCGGCAACTTGCAGGGATGTCGTTTCGTTCGCAATGTCGACTACAAGTTGATCGTCATCATCTAGGTGTTCCTCGATCCAATTACTCAGGTACTCCTCTGTACCTTGGTGAAGAATTGCGCGAAGATTTCCTTCATTGAAGAACCGTGGAACAAACAGCTCACGGCCATAATTGTGGATAAACTTAACCAACTCTTTCCAGGGGCGGTCTTCCAAAAAAGTTTCCGCAACGGAGAGTCGTAGCGAAGCGCTATGCGCAAGCCAGGGGCCAAGCAGTCGCTCCGCGAGCGTGTTCAGCGACTCGAGTAATTCTGATTCAGTAACATCCTGGGGATCTTGCCGAGCGGCTCGGATCACGCATTCCACAAGTGCCGCAAATGCTGTTCGGAACAGCCGGTCAAACTCGCTAACGGCGTGTTGGCCTTGCGGATGCGTTACTTCCATGAGCCGCGCCGTTTCGACAAGGTGGCACGCTTCGTAGACGAGCCCCCAACGGGGGAGAAGCCTGGCGAAATCAATCAGGAGGTTTTGAAGCGCCCGGGCACTGACAATTTTCCATGGGTTCCCGCCGCGAATCGAAGGAACGTATAACAGTGGCTCGTTGAGCAACTGTTCCATCAAAGAAGCCACGGCGGTTCGAGCATCCTCATGAGGTCGATCCTGTCGACCGGCTTCTCGCCAAGCTTTGACAGCTGCCTGCTCCCAAGGGAAGGCAACCTCTTTCTGCGAAGAGTTTGAATCCTGGTCCTCTACGGACGGATCACTGGATTCGGCACTGAGAGCTCGCAATCTCAACAGCGCTAAGACAATCGAGACGCTAGTTTCGATCGTTGACTCCAACAGCGATTCTCGAACGCGTTGCTTGCGGTCAAATTCGATGAGCGCTTCTGCCTCACACCGTGGCGGCTTAATGTCTCGCCGATGCAATTCCGCCAGCAAACGCTGCAAGCCTGTGCGTTTTCGTCCAAGTTGCTCGCACCATTCTTGGAGGCGATCAAGGCCTGCCTCGGCGGCAAATCCCCGATGATCGGCTGCGGTTGTCCACAAATCTGCGCAGGTCTTGAAGAACGCAAGCCGACGTCCGATTCGCTTGGCCTCTTCTTCCCATTCAAATTGCGTGTCACGGTCTTCGTGCGGATCGAAGATCGGACCTGCCATGCCATCGTCGGACGAATCAATGAAAGAGACATCTTCATAGGCTGCAGCAAAGATGTCATCGTGTTCATCATGTTCGGCCGCATCCTCGTTGCTCAACTGTTCATCGAACAAATCATCGAATTCGCTGACATCTCCGGTGTCGCTGGCCTGCCAGCCGAACTTGGGAACTTGGCCGTGTTCGTCAGCGTTGGCTTCGAGGAATTCCAAGAATTTGACTACGCGTTTGCAGCAGCTCTTATCTGCGGAATCCTGCGATGTGCTTCCGACGTCACCCACGTTATTGGCGAAAGGGTTCTCCGACGTTGCAATGGCGGTTTGCAGCCATCGGCGGGCGAGTCGATGGAAGGAATAGTCTCCCTGCTTGAGCAAAACCGAATCACCTCGTGAGAGCCAATGCATCAGCAAGCTCTGAGATGCGTCCAAATCCCCTTGTTGCAACAGTGAGTTGACGACCAGCGCGTAGGCTTTGGCCGTGTTAAAGCCATCGATTCGTTCTGCCCAAAATTTGATATCGCCGGCGGACGCTCCAGCCTGATGCCAATCCGCCAGTGAATTGGCAACGTGCTCAGCACTGCGGGTCGATTCAGCGCCGGAAAACCCAGCCACATCACTGACTTCCACACTGGCGAATTGATCCCACCAGTCCGAAAGTTTGACGAGTTCGCCGTGTATCTCTTCGCGCAGCACTGTATCCCCCATGGCCGCAGCGACGCCCTCCAGTCGTCCCCACAACCCAAAAATGGCTTCGGTTGTATGAACGAGTTGGTAGATCCGGTGGTCACGGACAGTGTTTTCCATCGCCGGGAAAAGGCTGAAATGGCCGCCAAAACCAAGGATGGACCAGGGGTCAACGATCGCGCCGCAATCAATCCCCCTCTGCAACAGGCCGAGCGCAAATTTTGCGTGACGATGTGCCGCTTCGCGCTGACCGCGCTGCAGGGCGAGCTGACCGGCGGCTAGTTGACAATCGATCTCGCATTGAATGCGTGCCGAGGCGACGTGAATTCCACTCGATTGCCGATGGCTTGCTTCAAAAAAGCCCATACGGGCAAAGAGCCTAGCCAGGAAAACCTGCTGCTGTTGCTCTGCTCGCAAGCGAGCGAGTCTTTGATTTAATTCTTGGCGGATAGCACCAAACGGCTGACGGCGCACTCTCGCCTCGGCTCGAAGCTTCTCACCATGCGGCTCTGGAGTACGGGCAAGCAATTCTGCGTAGAACTCGTCCCGATACGTGGCAATCCGCGAAACCAACGTCGCCAGCGAAACCGTTGAATCGTGGGCATCCGGCCCGGCTCCACTGACGCCTGACGCCATTAACAACACACACGCCAGCACGGCCGCAGATTCCGTTAGCTGGGATTCATCCAGTTCGCCATCATCGGAGCGAGCGACGTTTAACGCACGCAACGTAACATCAGTCAAGACGAACCGGCGATATCGACCACTGTTGTCAATCAGGTGGGGATCCCATTGACCGAACTGATAGTTGAGCCGTTTGTTGGCAGGGTGGTCAAAGTCGTATGCGCGACCATCGTAGGCTAACTCATCCATCCGTTCGAGAGAGAACTCGGCGATCTCACACAGCGCCGGTTCTGTTTCCTGCAGAAATTGCAAAGCTTTGAGAACAATCTCAGCATGCGGCCCCGGCGTCACACCCGCATCACGTACATACAATGGGATTGGCCGAGTCCACTCATGCGAATATGGGTCTGTGCGCCGTTCACCATCCAAAATCGCAACCGGACGGTGTCCGACAAAATCGTTGAGCTGGCGGATGGCTCCGCCGATAATCCGTTCTTCATCAGTCCAAGGCGCCCCCTGCGCAAGCACCGCCTCGAACGCGCGTCCGACAAAAAAACCGTTGAACAGTTCTGCATCTGACAGATGTTGTAGTAGGTCCGGGTGAAAGTCCCTGTAGGCCGGAAGCAATCCATCGATTGTCAAACCGAGGACGCGCTTGGCCTGTTCGCAGTCTCGATAGACTGTCTCCTTACCCGGCGGCGGAGACGCCTGCAATTCATCCAACTTTTGCCGCAGCAAGTCACGAACTGTCCGCCACTGCTCTGGAGGTTGGTGTTCTGCCTGGCCGGATTCCTGCTTGGCCAGCTGACTTGTGCTGCGATTGGACTCGCCGGCTGCCGATCCAACCGCCCAATCCCCTAGTTGGGTTAATCGGCGCAAGAAGACCGGATCACTGGCGCCTGACGAGAAATTCAAATACCCCAACACTTCGCGCGAAATCTCGGCCAGATCGCAGGAATCCCAGCGAGCAATGGAGATTTCGTCAGGCATCGTAAGCCAAAGGATGATACGGATATGCGGCAAATCTTAATGTCTGGGCCCATGTTAGACTTCGCTCTGAGCTTGGTCTAGGCATGCTGCATCGACAGGCTGTTCTCCCGCGATCCTTGGAGGCATCCCAGCAGAGCGGGAGCGTCGAGCTGACGAAATCGTGCCGTGGGGCTGGATCCTGAGAGAGATCACTCCCCAACCGGGTTTCAAAACAGGGAGAAAGAAACGTGTGCGAGAGTTTTTCCGTGAGCCAAAGGAATGTGCCAACTACAATGCATGGGACACGTCTGCGGACTTTGTGGACGATGTTTGCTGCACGACGTCCTCCCCGCCTGGAGACGTCGTTCTCTTGTTCAGTCTCACGGTTTCGTCAGCATTTTGATTCCATCCGGTTGCGCCCTCTTGATGGTCGCGCTTCGCATCGAATTTACAGCATTCCTCATTTGAATCTTTGCCATGCAGCGCCATCTTCAAATCGTGCTTGTGCTACTTTTCGTCCTAATACTGACCTCGTCTCAATGTGTCGGTCAGGTGGGTGGGATTGGCCTGATCTCTCGATCGCAAGCGAAGCAAGTTGGCCTTGAGCGAGCGTGGTTTGCTCAAGTGGAACTCGACATGAGTCGAGATCGCGTCAAGGCAATCGTGCTCTACCAGCCCGGGAGCTTGCAAGAAGACGTCTGGAAAATTCGTCCGGAAGCCACCGGCGCTCCAGGGGTGGTTGACAATCAAATCGTCAACGACACCGCCTTGCCGAGCGAAGGTGAAAGTGAAAGCGAACCACAGCGATCAACGCTCTACCTCTTGACTGACAGAAGCGTACTTCAATCCATTGACGCGGAGACCGGCCGCACAAACTGGTCACGCATTGTTGGCAACCCCAACAGACCTGCACTGGGCCCAACGATCTGTAGCAAGTACGTCGCCATAGTTAACGGCTCTGTGTTGTATTTTCTAGATGTCGGAACCGGTGAAACACTGTCGCAACAGCGCTTGACACGACCGCCAATTTCCTCGGTGGCGATGACCGATGATTGGACGTATGTTCCCGCGGCTGATGGGACCATCATGGCACTCAATCTTGATGCCCCTGAAACAAACTGGAGCTATGCTTCGGGCGTAGCTGTCGAGGTTCCTCCTGTGATTACCCGCGATACGGTCGCTTGGTCGACTCGATACGGACAACTGTACATGGGCCAGAAATCGACAGGACGAGTGACCAGGCGGTTTGATGCGGGTAGCGCATCCGCGGTTCCTCCAACTTATTGGCCACCCTACATCTACACGTCCTCGCTTAACGGCTATGTGAATGCCATTCATGAGCGGAGCGGTGTGGCCGTATGGCGGTTTTCGTCGGGATCCCCCATCTATGAACCGGTCGTCTCCTTTGAGAAGAACTTGTATGTCATAACAGATTTAGGAGGAATGTACTGCCTGGCGAAAGATGGTTCCAAGCAATGGTACGCTGACGGGATTACAAAAATGCTAGCGGCCAGCCCGGCGCGCGTCTTCGCGGTGGACCGTTTCAATCGATTGGTCTCGCTCGACAGGTCGACCGGATCTTTGCTGGGGACAATGCCGCTCTTTGAACAGAAGGTTCAGCTCATCAATATGGTCAATGACCGAATCTATGTTTGCACTGAGAAAGGCTTGCTCCAATGCTTGCACGAGATTGGGCAAGAAGAGCCTATCATCCATAGTGCCCCTGAAGAAGAAACGCCAGAAGACGCTGCTGGAAACGCCAACCAGGCTACCGACATTCGGAACTGACGGCGACGAACCGTGGATACAGATTTCGAGTGATTAAGGCCGTTTCAACGCTTGTTTCCGCCGCCAGCCGATCGTTTACTCCGCTTGCTCAGTGAAGTTACCGTCAGTACGGCCCCACAAGAGGATTGACCTCGCAATCGGTTTGGGTTGGATTAAGGCATAGCTCTGCTAGCTACCATGTGAAATTCACGTAAATCCATAAGCAATAGGGCGTTTAGGCCTTCCCTTAAAGTCAATTTGCTGAGTAGATTGAAGTGTGCCGAGCGTGTCATCTTCAGATGAACATATAGCTCCCGCCGATTGCCGATTTGAGTGTGGCTGGTAGCGATGTGGATTGGATATCCCGCTAATGCAGTTGTGGAGAGTTTGTCCACAGTTCGGTTAGAGGTGGTTGCGCGCAAGGCATGCTGACGAAGTGCTTGTCGTCGGAAGCTGGCCGCCATGGAGATCGCCCTTCCCAGATCGCGCTTTGGCCCTCACAAGAACCTTCCCAGCATTCGGACCATAGCAAGGCTGGGAGAAAGGGAGTGTGAGTCGACCAGACGCAGGAGTGTGAACCTCAAGCGCGTTGCTACCGTCACTCTGTTGAGCCTTGTGCAAGCGAATAAGCGAACCTTTTGTTTGACACGAATTCCCGAATCAAGAACCTGACGAATCTTTCGAGTCTAAGACCATGACCCTGGCGAACGTTCGCAACATCGGCATCTCCGCTCACATCGACTCCGGCAAGACCACGTTATCGGAGCGGATCTTGTTCTATGCCGGTCGTATTCATCGCGTGCAGGAGGTTCGCGGTGAAGGCGCCACCATGGATCATATGGAGTTGGAGAAAGAGCGCGGGATTACCATCACCAGTGCCGCCACGAGCGTCGACTGGAAAGATCATCGCATCAACCTGATCGATACGCCAGGACATGTGGATTTTACCGTCGAAGTTGAGCGCTCGCTCCGCGTACTAGATGGCGCTGTGCTGGTCCTTTGCTCCGTCGGTGGCGTCCAGGCGCAATCTTTGACGATCGACCGCCAAATGCGGCGTTACGGTGTCCCCCGGCTAGCGTTCATCAACAAGATGGACCGTACAGGCGCGGATCCGGACAAAGTCATCGCTCAACTCAAAGAGAAACTGAACTGCGATGCAATCCCAATGCAAATTCCAATTGGGAGTGAGGCCGATTTCGCTGGTGTTGTCGATTTGATCTCCATGCAGGCCTCTTACTTTGACGGCCCAAATGGCGAGACGATACGGGAAGAGGATATTCCAGCCAACCTTCGCGAATCCGCAGAAGCGGCACGAGCCCACATGCTGGAATCTTTGGCGATGTATTCTGATGAAATGATGGAGTTACTACTCTCGGAAGAAACTCCTAGCGAAAGTCTCGTGCGCGAGGTAGCACGGGACGCCACCGTCAGCCAGCAGATTACGCCCGTCTTCATGGGGACTGCTTACCGCAACAAAGGTGTGCAACTGCTGCTGGACGCAGTGAATGCGTATTTGCCATCGCCACCGGAATGTGAGATTTCCGCCTTTGTTCACG
This sequence comes from Pirellulales bacterium, assembly GCA_028066245.1. Taxonomy (GTDB): domain Bacteria; phylum Planctomycetota; class Planctomycetia; order Pirellulales; family S012-138; genus CALJLD01. The sequence continues at coordinate 10,297 of JALCBR010000070.1, forward strand.
AGGAAGCTCGAAACGAGGAAGATGATCCACAGATCAAGTTGGAGTTGAAGCCTGAACCAGACCTGCCGATGGTCTTGATGGCCTTTAAGATTGTTGAAGACCTTTTTGGCACGCTGACCTTCATCCGCATCTATCAGGGAACACTCCGCAAGGGCGACAATATCTATAATCAACGGACGGGGCAGAAGCAGCGCATCGCGCGGATTGTGCGCATGCACGCAGACGAGCGTGAAGAGATTGACTCCGCAGCGGCAGGCGAAATCGTCGCCGTTCAAGGGATTGACTGCGCCAGCGGTGACACGTACGCGAGCAAATATCAGTATTGCACGCTGGAAGATATGCATGTCCCTGAACCCGTTATCAAGATGGCCGTTTCACCCGTTGGACGTGATGGAGCGGACCGCTTGGCCAAGGCGCTGCAACGTTTTCGCCGTGAAGACCCCACATTCGTTGTTTCCACCGATGATGAGACGGGTGAGACACTGATCGCGGGAATGGGAGAGTTGCATCTGGACGTCTATTTGGAGCGCATTCGTCGCGAATACAAGACGCAAGTCGAGGTCGGCCCGCCCAAAGTCAATTACCGTGAGGCGCCGATGCAACGCGCTGCGTTTGATGTCCGCCACAAGAAACAAACGGGCGGTTCAGGGCAATTTGCGCACATTGTGGGCTATATGGAGCCCCTGCCGGCTGATGCTGAAGAAATCTTTGTGTTTGAAGATACCGTTGTCGGCGGCCGGATTCCCAAGCAGTACATCCCGGCCGTGGAAAAGGGTTTTCGTCAGCAATGCGAGAAGGGGCCTGTCGCCGGTTATCCCGTTGTCGGGCTCCATGTCGTCCTGGAGGACGGCTCGTACCATGAGGTTGACAGTTCTGACATGGCCTTCATGACGTGCGCAAAGACGTGCATGCGGGAGAATTTCTCGCGTACAAAACCGGCGCTGCTGGAACCTGTGATGAAACTCGAAGTCGAGGCACCCGTTGATTTCCAAGGTTCAATCACCGGCGATCTGATCTCGCGTCGGGGAATGATCATGGCCACGCATCATGAAGGCGGCATGGCGCGCGTTGAGGGCGAAGTCCCGCTTTCAGAGACGTTTGGCTATTCGACTGATCTGCGCAGCATGACGCAGGGGCAGGGCACGTTCACGATGGAGTTTGGCAGCTATAAGCGCGTGCCGACAGCTCTGGCTGAGGAAATCATTGCCGAGCGGAAAAAGGTCGCTGTCGCAGGTGCCGTCTGATGGGTCTTATGCCGATCTATAGCGGCGGAGTTGTTGTCTTGACGCGGCGAATTTCAACTAGCCACACTGCGGGTGGCAAGAGGGTTTTGATCGTGTGATGGGCGTATCGTTGGCTCGATTGGCCCCACCGGCATTGGTAGGATCGATCCACTATGAAGTTCACCGTTGAACTCAGTGAATATGCCGGCCCGCTTGATTTGCTGCTCTACCTAGTGCGCAAGCACGAACTTGAGGTCGCTGCCCTTTCGCTGGCGTCGATCGCAGATCAGTTCGTTGCCCATTTGGATGCCATCGAGTCCATTGATCTCAACTCTGTCGGAGATTTTCTGGATGTCGCCGGCACGCTGACGGAAATGAAATCGCGGCTTGTCTTACCCAGGGCTGAAGATGAAACGACGATTGACACCCAAGAGGAAGATTTGATTCAGAGACTGTTGGACTACAAACGCTACAAGGATGCCGCGGCGACATTGGACGAACGTGCCGCAGCCTGGCGGCAACGTCTTCCACGGCTCTCCCGAGAGGTTCCACCACGCAGGCCAGACTTGGACGAACGTCCGGTGCGAGAGTTAGAAGTTTGGGACTTGGTTTCGGCGTTTGCGCGTGTCATTCGTGAGCACTCAGCCGTGCAGCCGACCAACATCGTCTACGATGAGACTCCGATTTCCGTCTACATGGACCAGATCAAAGAGCGAGTCGCCACATCTGGACGTGTTGCATTTGCCGCGATGTTTCCCTCAGAAGCCGTCAAGTCTTCGCTCGTTGGCTTATTTCTGGCCATGATGGAACTGATTCGCAGGCACGAGATCCGCGTGCGTCAAAGTGACCTCTTCACTGAGATCTGGCTGGAACCCAATGATGCTGACTTGGCAAATGAGGGCGGCTGATGTTCCATGCCTACCGGATTGACCGTGACATTTCGTCATAAGTCCGATTTCCCGATTTGAGCGCATCTTGTGCCGTGTTCATGACGTCGCGAGAGGGAAATCCATCCGCAATCGTCCGCAGAAGCGCTATCGATTCATCGCTGGCATCACGGGCAAGCAGATCGATGACGCGCAGGGCACGGTTGGTTTCTTCTCGACTAAATCGAGGCAAGTCTTCCGGAGTGCTCAGAATCCGGCTAATGCGATGCCGAACTTCAGCTGAGCGTGTCTCTTGAAGAGCCGCGTTAAGCTCATCCACGGCGATCTCGCGAAAGCGGATTAGTTCCTCCGTTGCCCGCTCGCGAACCATGTACTCGTTGCTGTCCAGCTCTGCAATCAGTTCCAAAATCCGTGCGCTCTGAGACGGCTGGAGAATCTTCGCCACACACTGCTCCAGCAGCGGAAGAGAGGATTTCATCTCGGCGGCAAGCTCACTCTGAGCCTGAAAGGCGATACCTACCTCTGCACTTGCCAGATCATTCCACAATTCCTCAAACCGCTCGACTGTTACCAGCTGCGTCACTGGCGGAACACCATCATTGGGAGCAAACACCCATACCAACGCCGTGCGATCGTTTGATGCGGTCGCCAATCGCGTTCCATCCGGCGAAAAGGAAAACGCCTTGATTTGCTGATCATGCTTGATATTGGATACGATCTCTCGCCCGGTCGACAGATTCCAAACGCGCGCCGTGCCATCTGTTCCCGCCGAAACGAGAAATCGGCCGTCAGGCGAGAACATGACATCCCGAACATCATGCCGCAGTCCGGTGAGGCGCGCCATCTCAGCGCCTGTGGCAAGCTCCCAGATGGAGATCACGTTGGTATCACCAGCAGATGCGAGCATGCGGTTGTCTTTCGAGAACGCAAGTTGAAGGCTATTGGAGCCTGCGGGTGTTCCGAGGCTAAGTGTCTGCATCAACTCGCCGGTCAGCGTGCTGTACACTTCGATCTCATTGGCCTGTTGAACGCCCGGCGATGTACTGGCCACAAACTGGCCATCACTTGAGATTTCTAGAATGCGTTTGAATAGACCTCCCGGCGGGTTGAGATCTGGTTCAGAGAACGATGGAACTGAACAAGTGGCGATGCGACCGTTAAACGCTCGCACAAGGAGACCGTCTGAATCACGAAACGCAAGGTGACTGACTGATGCTGGGAGTGAACTTACAGCCTGATGCTCCACCAGATCCCATGCGCGGATCTCTTGCCGAAATCCGCTAATCGCCGTGTAAACGAGGTATCTGCCGTCAGGCGAAAAAGCAAACGGCCGAGACGCTTCACCTTCTAGGCGTTGCAAGTGTTCGCCCGTTTGCGCGTTCCAAATGCGGATGGTCATATCAAGGCCGCAAGTGGCTATTAACTGACCGTCAGGCGAGAAACGAATATCCTCCAGCGGCGCGGTGTGCTGGAGTGGAGCGTCGGTCGAATCGTGCTCGCCAGGAAGCTTACCCAAACGGGCGATAGCGCCTTCCGGAAGAGGATCGTCCTCCTGGTCAATGTTCTGGAAGATTGCTACCGCTGATGGCTCAATCGAAGCTGCAATTGTGCGAGCGTCCAGCAACAGGCAGACTGTGACAAACGCCAAAGGCAACGACAACCGTTGTTCAAGCAGCTGACGGCCCATGGTAATCCTCACAGGCAAGCGGAGAGCATCGGAATGCGCGTGAGAAACGCGGCGAAGGTTGTTCGCCGCGTCCCAACTATGTGAATACTACCCTTTATCTTGTCCCACCTGCTCTGATGGTTAATAACCAAGAATCAGTTATTTTTTGGGAGCGTTTGCCAAGATGTCACGATACTTGACGTTGTCCGCAGCTTCCTGCTCGTCAAGCATCGCTCTCAACTTATCTTGGCCGACGAGGTTCCCCCAGATCTGCAACCAGCGGCCCGTGTCGACTTCCTGCCAACCAGGGTTCTCATAGCCGACAACGCCTGCGAACTGCACGCTGCGGATATTGTTGTGGATCTGTTGTTTCTCGCCATCTTTCTTGTTGAGATCACACCAAAGATGCCAGCGAATTAGACTGGCGACCAGCTTGTGGGCATCCTCTTTGTTCTGATCCCAGCGAATTCCAGGAATCCAAAGCGGACCGCCACTCCAGGGAACACTCTTGGCGTCCTTACTAAATTGGTAGACGTTCACGACAGCCGGAGCCACATTTTTGTCACCTTGCGCAGCAAGCGTTCCAAGATAGCCAGCAGCCATATTGCGGACTTGCTGGTTCTCAGCCTGAGTCATGACTTCAACCAGCGGATCAACGCCGAAACCTATGATGGTGGGCCCCAAAGTTTGCGCCAACTGTGGGACATTCACAGTGATCTCAATCACATCCTCCGCCGTGGGCGGATTCTCAGGATCATCCAGAGCAGCCACCAGTCTCATTCCGATTGGCCGGCCAACTGCGGGATACGACGACACGTACTGAGCCAAAGCGACGAGTTCAGGGACGTCCTTGGCAATTTGCACTCGTCCCGCGACCGCCCAGGTGCGCACAAGTTCTGGGTGCTTGGTGTCGTTCATGATCTGGGCAAGATACTTGTCGGCCTCTTCACCCCCAATCTTAGCGAGGCAGTCAATCGCCCACCCTCGGCGGACAAGTTCTTCACCCTCCAACGCTTCACCCGCTAGATGCGCCACGGCAGGTTTACCAATGGCGATGATTGCCGCCGTGGCTTCGTCAACGGCCTTTGCGTCATCAAATTGAGCGATGAGCCTAAGAATCTTTGCTTCATCCGCTCTTTGATTCTGCTCCTGTGAGCGAGCTATGGATGTACCTGCTGACAGCAGCACCACTGCAACGAGCAGGGCGGCTACGGCCGTGACTCGCCTGCGGTCACGGCAGAAACATAGCCCAACTAAGCTCAGTCCGATGATGACCAAAGCGGAAACAATTGAGTGAGCGGAATCCATGGAAGTGATCTTTTCTTGGCGCGGTGAAATCTGTCCCAAATAGAGTTTGCCTTCTTTCTTGCCACCGGGGCCTTTGGCCTTGGCGTCGTAAAACTCAAGCTTGTTCCGCTGAACCGGCATGGAGTACTCCACGAATTTGAGATTGCTGGCGGCCAACACTTCGCGCGGAAAGTCACCATCGACAACAGTCAAGGTCATGTCTTTGACATCATCCAAAGAAGCGCCAAGTGCCGCTGTACGTTGCGACTCCAGCGCGGCGTGGTTGACGCGGTCGATCTCTACACCACGCAACAGCAACGATTCTCCAATCCGAAGAAACATCTTCTCCGTTTCCTCATGCGGGTGACTCAGCCGACCTGCCGACACAGCCAGGAGGTCACTCGCAAAGAGGTTCTTGGCGACTCCATTATGAGGTGCTGGATCTCGTTGCTGGGGAAGGCCTTGCCGTTGCCAATCCGGTATGTCCTTTTCAGAGCCGCCAATGATGCGTAGCGGAAGCGGCTGCGTCACATTCCGCAGGAGATCTTTACCGGCAACCTGACGTACGACATATTCCTCAGGAATCGCACGAATCTTACGGGGGCTATCTGTGAGTAAGTAGACGATGTTTCGCAGTTCGCCTTTGTTAAAAGATGCCAGCCGCATTGGCACGACGAGTTCCTCTGAGTGGAAACGAAAAGCCATACCTTGGACGTGACCATCAAATCCAGCGCCAGCGGGCAAGCTGCTGTCAACTCTTCGCATCCCGGGCTTTGGGTCGACACTGCCCTTGGGGCCAACTTTGGTCTTTACTGCCACAAAGCACCAACCTTCATCGACGTAGTCTTCGCAGGCAACGTCCATGCCAGTGGGGTATTTATAACCGTGGTCATCCATCCAACGTTGGAGAGCTGCGGCACTTCCAGCTTCCAAGACGGCGACTTCGTACATGCCAACGGCCTCTTCTTTGAGGACTTGCACTTTGTCTCTCTCCAAAGCTAATCCATCTGCGGTTGCAGACATGGCACGCATTCCTCTGGCGCCTCCCGCCATATTGCCAAACATGAAGTCCACGTTCAGGTTGACAACGACCTCAGGTGGGTCGACCGCCGCGGCAATGTGTGAGAACGTATCATCGGCCGATTTACGAACCGCCGGTGGTGTCGGAAAAGGAATCAGCATCCCAAATTCCTCGACTTTGCCCGTGAAGCCTGGCCGAATGACAAACGTCTCAATGCCGTCCTTGTAGAATACGTACGTGATTTGATCTCCCACACGGCTGATGGGATCGGGAATGCCAATCGTGATCGGCGGGACCATACCACACGGATCAGCAACAGCTTTCGGGATAAACTGAGAGCCGATAATCAAGCATCCGACGAGTGCGGCCAGACACAGTGTGCGAGGTTGCTGAAGCAATCTTTTCATCGCTAATCCTCATCAGTTGAATCGCGAAAGTTGAATTTTCATGCGATGGATTCAAAGAACGACCGGCGTACGCCATGACAGCTTTGGCGCGGACCTGAACTAGGCCAGGTCTTCATTTATTTGCGGCGACCCCGTTGCTTGTCGAGTTCTCGTCACCTTGATCTGCGCTCTCAGGAGCAATTTCGTCTTGCCGAATGCGGAACGGCACTGTGCCGGGTGTTGAAAATTTTAGTTGATTGAGATTCTGAAGCAGGGCACCGGCGTCGAGAGTCAGATCCTTGTAAATGGCGGTGACCGTACTTGGCAATCGGTGTGATTCCGTTGATCGCTTCTCGCCGGAGACGGGATCTTCCAGCAAGATACGACCTTGCACAACAGCACGGCTGTTTTTGTCTCCGTTGGAGATCCAGATCGTATCCATTGTTTGCCAATCGTCTTTGCTACGATGAACCGTGAACCACGGTCCTGCCACACAGTGGACACCTTCCAGTCATATCCGCTGCCAAATGTGGTACAGCCCAACACGTTTCACTGTTCCGCTTGTGACCAACGGTTGAAGCTCGTGCGTATCCATGGTGAACTCATACCGAACATCCAAAGCCACACGCGTCGGCGGAAGATAAACGCGAATCATGCCTTGTTCGTCGACAATGCGAAACGAGACGTAAGCGTGGGTGCGTCCGAGTTCTTGCTTCAGGAACGCCAGGCGACGGTCATCGAGTGGGTCCGCCCCTACGCGATCAAGGTACATCTCGGTCTGACGCCCGTAGTACAGCAGCGTTTCCAACGCGGGGCTGTCCTCAGACATTGGCTGCATAGCGTATTCTTGGATCAACTTCAAGAATTCGGCCTTCACCAGTTGTGGTGTTGGATGACTGTTGGCAGCGCACCCGGACGCACAAACTTGATCTCCATGGGGGTGCGCATGGGCGCGTCCACCGCCGACGTGATCCTCAGGGTCGAGATATGTGGAGACGGCCTTGAGATATTGAGGATCAATATCGATGGGTTGCACGAGTGGTTCGACACCTTCATCCCGCGGAGGCTGTACAGCGGAAAGCTGTCGTTCCGTCCGGCGGGGCGAATCGCCCGTTCCCAGGAAGAGCGCATAGCAAGCTGCTGCGGCAACGAACGTCCCAAGGAGGAATCGCGGATTGAAAGTCGTCGAGCTTGGCATGTTTTTGTCTAACAAATGACGTTTGAGATGATCTGTATTTCTGACGACCACCGGCGACTGCGCGTTCCCGAAGTCGCCATTTTTCGAGAAGGTCGTGGCAGTCGTGTGTTTCGGATGTCTTGCCTCGACGGGCCTGCCCGTGTTCAAGCATTTCGCAATCGAGCCTTAGGGGCGGTCATCATCTCCGGAACGCAGGATCAAATCCAGCTGCGGATCTATTTCGGCGACATCTTCCGACCATTTCAGCGTCATGGCTCCCATTCTGGAGTTGCCACCAGTGTCAATTCGCATTTCTTTCTTGGCGGGGTTCTTCTTGATCTGTAAGTTGTCAAGCCGTTCAAAGAAGTCAATGGCCTTGCGAACCAAGATTGAGCCATCGCGTCGATCAAGTACGGCAAGCCCGGAACGCCCCCACATTCCCCTGCGTTGGTTGAGACGCCCTCGTTTGGAACCTCCCCAAACTCCAGCCATCACAAGTTCCGGTCCACCGACGGGTTGATCACTAGCGATGGCAAACCCTTGAACTTCACGCTCCCAAATCAGCTTGCCAGTACGACGATCCAGAGCGAAAAGCCGCCCAAAGATGAGAGAGGAATCATTGCGCTGCGCAGGCGTTAATTGAATTGGCGCAAGCCACTCGCCATCTCCTTGCGGTAGTTCTTTCTGAGAAACGCCAACGTAATAGCGAGCATCATCAACAAAAACCGTTAGCCGGAAGTCCTGTGGAATCTTGGCAACGGGCGCTTTCAGCCGAACTTGACCATCGTCCAACCCGGTCACCTGCACAACACCTTGCTTATCCAAGGTGAGAAGTTCATTGGTTGGCCTGAGAACTCTCGCCTTGACTCCACGTGGAAATGTTCGCGACCATTCGCTCTCTCCACGGCTGGGATCCCAAAGCGCAATTTCCACGTCTGCTCCGCGGGCATTCCAGCGGAGAATCTTCCTGCCACGGTATGCCATGCGATCACTTCGCCGAGGGACGGAAACCCCGGGAAGCTCTTCTCCGGTAACGGCATCAAAACAGCGTGCGGATAAGCTCTCCCCTGTGGCAACGTATACGAACTCGCTATCACCAAACAGGTCACTGTCACTTGAAATTCCACGCCGGACCCAAAGCTCTTTACCCGTGCGCGTGTCGAAGGCTACGAGTTCACCACGTCGCAGAGCGACGATTTGGTCTCCGAAGATGACTGGACGTGATCCATGTTTCTGCGAGGAACTGTTCGTATACATGAGCCGCTGCTCACCCCAGGCCGTTTCGGTGGAATCACATTGCATTTGAAAGCGTGGATCAACCGACTGACCCGCTTGATCAACAAGCGGCTGGACCCAAAGGACGTCACGACCGTTGCCACCCTGATCGTCACCGAGCGCGTCAATACCAACCAGGTGATGACCGGTCCAAAGAACAACAACGTGTTGGTTCACGCCCATACGTTGACCACCTTGCACCATGCGTAGCAAGATATTCTCCTGACTAATCTGCGCTTCCCAGATCAGCTTGCTGAATTCATTAACGGCTTGCAGCTTCTGCTCATCTTCCACCTCAAACTGCAACCGTTTCATGGTTGTTTCAGCCGCGTCAACGATTGGGACAGCGTATCGTCTCGGGATCGGCAGTGATTGTCCCTCAATGATGTTTGCTTTGCCTTGAGGATATGCGTATGAGCGTGTGAGGCGGATTACGTGCTCATCCATCAGGAATTCCGCGAACTCTTTGCCAGTCATGTTGTCCCGAACATGCTGGTCGGAATAATCTGTTGAGAGTTCATGCAAGTACGGCGTTGCTGCATAGCTCAGATAGATAAGCGAATAGAGTTCGGCCAAGTCAGCGACTGCCGATCGGGCAGCTTCTGCGTTGGTTGAATGGTGCAACTCCGCCAAGTGTGTTTCGATCTCTAGAAATGGCGGTTCACTTTCGGCGAACAGTCGCTTCACAAGTCGGCGCCGCAAGGGTTCTGCAGCAGTGAGATTGCCAAAGTAGTCTAACTTCCGCCGCATGTCCGCGAGCGATTCACCATCGTTGTAGGACAAGTGTGCATCCAGAGCCTGATCCATTCGGTTGCGTTGATCAGGCTTGGCGTTCGCGTAGAGTTCTGCCGTGCGACGGCGAAGCCAGCGGTCTGGCCGCACGAGCCACTCCATGGAGAGTGAATGCAGTGGCACCTGCCGGGCATCAATTTCCGAGAGTTCCAGGTACGCGTCAAACGCGGCATCGTACTCGCCGGCAAGTTCCAACTGGTGGCCAAGCGTTCGGAAAAGCCGCCCCTTGTCTTCATCAGATGCGATGAGTTCTTTCATCAGCCCCAAGTCGCCCCGGTATTCTTCGAAATCGTCAGCTAATCCATCGAGCAACGCAGCGAACAGCGCAGAGCGAGTTTCGTCCGTCGCGCCAATCTCGTGCGCAAACCGAATCTTGGCCAACGCCTCTTCAAACCGGCTGTCATGCAAGAACAGCGACGCTTGCTGCAACAATGCGGGTACATCCTGTGGATTGGACTCAAGTCGCTGCGCAACACGTCGCATCAAATCTTCGTAGCGGTCGTAGCGTCGCGCGCCGATGGCGTTCTGAGAGAAGATCGCGCGGTCATAGCAAATCAAGTTGCCCAACGCCACTCTCGCAGGGTTCTCCCGCTGATCCTCAGGCACGTGCAACGTGCGGAGGCGAAGGTCAATGACGGCAATCTCACCGCTGACGTTGCCTGCTACGTCATTGACGGCCAATGGTAAATGGTACTTGTCGTCGTGAAAGAAGCCTCGCCCTGCTGGAAATCGCTGATCGGGAAGCTGATGCTGCCAGAGAACTTGTCCAGCCTCCAATGAGACCGAGCGAACAGCTCGAGTGCCAACAAGCAGCACGGTATCGTCAACAACGCCGGCGACATAGCGACTGCCTTCGCGTTGGACGCGTGTTTCTCCCCATGCGGATTCCCCTGACATGAGATCAATGCAATGCAAACGGTCCGAGTCTTGCGGCGCGCATAAGATCTTGCCGGCTACGATTGTGACGCTGTTGTCCACCCAAGACTGCAACGAGGCGCCACCGCCGGGGTATTGAGCGTTGCCAAAGATATCCTGGAACTGTGCGATGCCTGAGGGCTTCGAGTCATAGGAATAGCCCCATAGCAGCGACCTCGACACTAAGTCAAAACCAATGATCGCGCCGCTTCCCGTTGGGCAAACCAACACACCCTCAGCAAAAGACGGAGAGAACCCGCCGATCCGGCGCATAGGACTAAGGGCAATACTCTGCTCAACCGCCCCCAGCGTTTGCATCCAAAGCACGGATTCATCCGGTTTTGCTTGCGGATCCAACGCGACGAGCGCCAAAGTTCCATGGGTCTCCTTGCCACCCAATTCTGCCAAGACATACAGCGCGTCTCCCAACGGCAACGGTGGCCCAAGGAAAAACGCACCAGCAAGTGGGTCATCGTCATAGCCGACGGGCCATTCCCGGGTCAGCTTGCCTTGATTTTGCAGCCCATACGCCCTCAGGCGATTTCCAACTTTGGCTGTCCCGGCAGGACCCGCTCCCGGATTACCAATCCAGAGCCTTCCCCGTCCTCTTGTTGGATAGATATGGGGACTTGAGACCGTCAGTTCCTCCACGCAATACACGTTGTGCCCGTCAGAGGAGATCGTACCGAAAGTCAAGTCCGACCACATGCGTTGCGCGAGGGCCAATTTGAGGAATCCACCCGAGTCCACCGGACCTCCCACTCGAGGGGTGGGTGATGTCTGCCCTGTGTCCAAGAGTTTTTGGATTTCTTTGTCTCGGGCGCCCATCCACAATCGCTTTCCCGTGTGCGCATCCACGGCAACCAATTCCAGTGGGCTACGAAAGATGTATGTGCTGTTGACGCAAATTGGATGCGATGCGGGAAGGAGAGGAACCGCTTGTTGAGAATTTTGTTTCTGGAGTTCCGTCAAAAGCGACTCGATCCCGCTGACGTTATCGGCGCTGCGTGCTTCCCATTGCTTGTTGAGGATCGGCATCCCTCCGGCGGCTTGAGCATTGCGGCTGGGATCTCCGCGAAACATGCCCCACTGATCGGCCGTTGCGATGACGCTTTGAGTTGGCAACGGCGCGATGGCGGCCAACCAAGCGCCAAGCTGTTCCTCGCTTGCCGGCAAAGGAGTTGACTGGCCCGCCAAGTCAACCATCGTGTTGGGTTGTTCAAGTCGTAGACGGTCAAGTGCCGCCAGCGCTTTCGCTTCCATGCCGGCTTGTGACCACGCTATGGCTGCCCGCAGCGACAGCGCCGGCTCATATCTGTCTCGTATCTTTCTTTCCAATTTCAGCAATTGGCCAAAAGCCAGCGCGGCAGCCAATGGCTGACCGTGATCAAGCCGCTGCTGTCCCAACAGGTAGGTCGCATCGTAGCCCGCCTCTGTGTGGAAGAACGTGCTCGCGACGTGAGTCAGCGCCTCCATGTCGTTGGCGTCGATTGACTCACGCAGCCGCGAAGCCGCCGATTCGCCAAACCGCAAGCGATAAGCCTCGCGCCCTTCGGGAGGAAGCTGCCCTATCAGGCGGCGAACTTCTGCCTTGATACTTGTACGTGTGTCACCGCCGGATTCCGGCCGGAAGAAGAAATCCTCGTCCCGCTCAAGAATGCTGCCCAACAAGGCAACAGCGTCAGTGAAGTTTCCCTCACTCACCATTTGCTGTGCGAATCGCAGGTTGCGAAGCGTGACTCTGTCTTCTGGAAATGTCAAGCCGCGTCCACTGCTCGATGTTGCCAATTGGGGTCGAACCTGAAAGATCACTCCCGGCTGATTTTCCTGCGGTAGGAGTTGTACGCCATTCACAACTCCTTGGACGCGCTGAGGCCGGACGGGAATAACCTGTTGCGCGATAAGTCGCCTGGCATTTGGCAAGCTTCCGCAGATCACCAGACAGAACGCAGTCAAGATTGGCAAGAACAAGATTCGCAAGCGAATAACACGGTCACTACGGCGTGAGACTCGATGAACAGCGGTGTCGCGAACTCTGCTAGTGAGTGACATCTGGTTCATTACGTCCTATTGGAAAGATGAACTTGGCCACCATGCCACAAAGCGGCACCTGCCCGGTGACGACATCTCTCTACTGTTATAACGCACGGCCAGCAGCCGCGCCACATCAACTTCGGACAAGGTGTTTTGCAATTGCGCAGAATGGCCAATTTTGAGCTCGCTCCATGTTGATCGAGCCACGACTTTTCCACGCAATCCGGAGAAGAGTTGGCTATTCCTGTGCCGAATCGACGAACTTATACCAACGGCCGTTAACTTTGAGCGTGACATTACCCAGCGACAAGTACTTTGCGATCGAGCCATGCTGTTCCAGCAGGTCAAAGAACTTCCGTGATCGGACCTCGACCGACTCAACGTCCTTCACGTCAGCAGGCTCATAACGGCTATCAAACCACCGGTTCTGCGCACGATAGAATGTCAATGAACCAACATAGCGGACAGCCTCCAGCGCAGAGCCCTGTTGTCCGTATTTGCGCATTTCGCGTTCGGCGCGTCCGTAGAAAGATGATGCGCCACCGCTTTGCTCCATGAACCGTTTGTCATCAGCAGCATTCTTGGCCGTCGCTACACGACTGCGCCCCCCGCCTCCGGCAAGCCCTCCAGCAGCGTCAGCGTCTGCGGTGGCTAACTTCAACGCAACATCACGGCGAAACGCGCCGCGAGCCATCGGTGGGCGGACTCCCGGTTGACCGTTGTTGGCAACTAGATCATCCGCCATCAAGAAGCTCGTGTACGGAGTCACAATGCCATATCGCATGGCGAGGTAAGTGATGTCGTCAATCATTTCTTGCGGAGGATTCTCGCCCAAAGCCCGCACCTCCCCGATAAGCGCGTCGACCTTCTGCCCTGCCCACAAGCGCGGAACAAAACTGTGCTGGTCGTCAGTCGATTCGGGAAACTCCAATTCGTACTGGAAAGTCTTGCGCTCACCGCCAATCACACCACTCAATTCAATCTTGTGTTTACCAACACCGCGATACTGGCCAAAGACCAAGACTTGTTCTCCGCGGAATACGTCCGGAACCTTTCGTGGGAAAACGTCCGTCGCACCGACTCCATCAATTGTGATTTCCAGGTCGGTCATCACCGGCGATCCGACACGGTCATAGAAGCGGCTGATCTTCGCGGCGATATCCTCGTCCGGCAGGATGTAGTCAGCTTCGCCGCGGTGATTGAGTGCCAGGAAGTCCAGCAACTTGGTGTTGACATCGTAGCCCTCGCCAAAGACGAAAATTCTCACGTCTTGATCGTTCGCTTGGTCGATGCTCCGAAGGATCTTGTCGGCGTCGCTCTCCCCAATGTTGGGCAAACCGTCTGTGGCAAAAAGAATCATTTTGAGGCGACCGTCCTCGCTGAGGAAGTCAAGTGACTGCGTCAGCGCATCATGGATAGCCGTTCCACCGCCGGGTGCAAAGTTGTCGACGTATCGCAATGCCCTAGCAACACTCTCTTCGTTGACTGGTGAAAGACTGGTGTCTGCAAACGCGTGAACACCGGTGCTAAAATCGACAATGTTGAAACGATCCTCTGGCCGTAGATTTTGAACACAATATCGCAGCGCGGCCTTGGCTTGATCCATCTTGCCGCCTTCCCTCATAGAGCCGGACCTGTCGACGCAAAAAACAATATCTTTTGGCAGAATCTGGTCCTCCGTCACTGAGTTGGTACCGGTTCCCATGGTGGGAGACAACATGAGCAAGAAATGCCCATCGTCGCCCTTTTCACGGTGCGTCAAGATCTGCGCGCCGAACTTCTCTTCCGCAAGTTGGTAGTACAAAACGAAAGGATGCGTGGGCAGATAGTCTGTCTGACTCCAACTCACCCGTACGTCGCAGTCGCTGGGCTCGTGATCGATATCGATGGGGTGTGTCGGCGAGTAGATATTCTTGATCGGTGTTTCTGATTTCACACTCACCTTCACGGAGGCGCTCTGCAATTTCTGCATGGAAGCTTTGGGGTTGGTGTTGAGCACTTGCAGTCGCACCAGGCCACTACGATTATCAAGAACTGTTGTGTAGGTCAGCTTGACATTCACCGTCCCATTGGGGGCAATCCGCGGAATCTGAGTCTGAATCAATTGATTGCCGTAGTATTCCAGCAGCGCAGGCGAGCCGCCATTGGCGACCATGTCATTGAACACCGTCTTGGCTTTATCAACGTCTAAGATCTCAGCGACCATTTCCTTACCGTCGACCTCGACTCGCATGTCCTCCACGTGGGCGCCAGGTTCCAACTCCATGAAGCAGGTCGCCCCCGTGACGGCAATAGGATTGGGGTTTTTAAACGTGCAATTGTAAGTCTTCCGCGCGACTTGGTTGTCGATTTCGACTTCGATGTGATCCAACCAAACCTGAACCGGCTGCGTTGATCGCATAAAACACGCCCAAGCGCCGCCGGATGCACCGATCACGGATGCCGCAACTGCAAGTAGCAGCGGACATGCAAGCGCTGACCTTCTCATGATTTTGATCCTTCGCGATCGATAGATGTTCTGTTTTTTGACACGGTGATTGCCCCTGCCCACCTCACGGTGATGTTCGACGGATCGACACTTTACTTAGACGAGCTAAACTCGGTCGGTGTTACACATTCATTGTGCTGAGTTTGAATGAGCACAATCATTGCTTGGAGACTCTGCCAGTCATCTACCCTTGCCGCCGGCCGTTTTTTCCTGCTTCCCTTTATCAAATTGAATGTTCTTGCGCGCTGCCTGATCATGAACGGCCTTCAACACGGCGGATTCCAACGTCTCTGCTCCAGGTTCCCCCTTTGCAGCCAGGGCGGCAGCAATGAACTTCTCGCGCTCAGCCGACAATTGAGCAATTTCCTTTTGAATCTGTGCGCGTTCAGCCGACTTGGCGTTTAGGTAGTTCTGAATTTCCTCGGATGACTTACCCTTGAGCTCTTCAGGCAGCAGCTCAGGCTTGACGTCCTCCAGCTTGACCCGGCCGGCTTGAATTGCCGATACAAGGTCGAAATCTTCTGTTCGATAGAGCCGTCCGGCTTTGGCGGTAGCGCGCGTTGCAGCAACCCCTCTTCCACCGCCGGCCGCAGCCCGATCCTGGATTCTTTGCAGTCGTCGCCTCGCCTCTCGATCCTTCTTCTCACCAAAAAACACGTAGGTTGTATTAATCTTCTCGCTCAGCTCCGCCAGTTTCTTGTCATGCGGAGTCTCCACAGCCACAGAGGCAATGTTCTGATCGATATTGATAAACGATCCATCTGCGAGGCGGGCGCCTTTTTGCCAGCCTGTGTTGATGCCTTGCGCTTGGGCGCCACAGAAGATTGTGTTCACGGTGATGCTTCGCTGAATTGCCCGCTGAGCAACTTCGTACGGGTCAACGTCGCCTTGCGTGTAGGGCTCATTTCCGGCGATGAAGATCAACTTCAAGTCATCCTCAGCGTCACTCCAATCCAACCGCTCCAGCGATGCCTTGAGCACGTGTCCGCAATACTCTTGTCCGCCGTTGGTCGTAAGCGAAAACAGATCATGCGAAACCTTGTCTAAGTCATCCGTAAATGGAGTAACCATCCGCAGGTGGCCGCCCTCGGCATCCAGTGAGTTGTTTCCGTATTCAAAGAGTGCAACTTCAAAGTTAGGCAGCTGGCCGTTCGGCCCCTTGGCAATCGCAAATTCATTGACAATCTTCCAGATCTGTCCACGTGCTTGATTGATCAGTCCATCCATGCTGTTGCTGGTGTCCAAGAGGACGGCCATCTGGATCCGCTTGCTCTCGGGGATTTCGTGCTGATCTTGTACAACTGCCGCTGCCTGTTGTTTGGCGCCATCCCGCAAAGTTGAGGCCCCCGTTCGATTACTGATCCCAACAATAAAGGCAGTGAAAAGAAGCAAGATGGCGAAACTACTGCGAAAAGTGAACGGACGCATGGCGAATCTCCACGGACGAGCATCTATCTGGAATGACGATGAACTGCCTGACGGTTATTTGACGCTCGCGAGCGGTCAGAGTTCCGTGACTGCATTAGAGAGCCGGCCCCGTAGGCAAGTCGCGATTCAAACTTGCACACGCAGAACATTTTCCGACAGATCTAGACCCACAGGGCTAAGATTCCACTTCGAGCAGCGACTCACCCCATGGCAGTAGTCTGAGCCAAGAAGTCCGTCATCCACGAGCGATTTTGGCC